>CAISEZ010000151.1 GCA_903884535.1 uncultured Verrucomicrobia subdivision 3 bacterium | reverse complement strand
ATTGGAAGCACCAGGCCCTCGGTGGAGCCTCGATTCACCGCATTCCGGGCGAGCATTTTGAGATTTTTTCCGAACCCAACGTCCCTATTTTCGCCAAAATATTCGGCAATGTCCTCCGGCGCGCGCAGCAACGGGAACGCGATCAGAATCACCGCCAACCTTAGCATTCACTCGTCCGGTCAGAACTATCCGAGCTGCCACTGGCGCTCGTCTCTGTCTCCCACGGGAGACCGCCAATCACGCGATCAATCTGGCCAGCAAATTGGAAAACCGGTTCAACGTCGAGGCTTTGGGAGATCGGGCATTACACGGCTGGTAATCAGATTTACCGCATATCGTCACAAGGTGTTTTAACATTGTGGGCAGGGAACTCAAGCGTGGGTTCAACGGATGCAAATGGAATTTATGCAAGTTTCAGCGCGCCGGCAGCTCTGGCGGCAGATGAAGCTGGCAACATCTATGTTTGGGATAGTGGCAACCACAAAATCCGCCGGATTGACCAAAGCCAAAACGTCACCACCGTTGCAGGTAATGGAAACAATGCGAATGTTGACGGCGTTGGCTTAAACACGTCTTTCAGCGGCATTTCCTCAATGTTTGGGGACAATCAGGGGAATATTTATATGGCGTGCGGCACTTGCATCCGCAAAATGAACGCACAAACAAACGTAGTGACAATGGCTGGCAGCTTTTCCCAAAGTTCCTACGCGAACGGCGCAGGTTCGCTCGCTCGGTTCTACGGCGCATCCGGCGTTTGCCTTTCGCAAGGCATGGTTTTTATTGCCGATGCCAATAACGAGCGCGTTCGGCAAATTTCATTTAATCCGCAACCACAATTGGTCACGAGCGCAAACCTTGCGTTGAATACCTACGCAGGCGTCACGATCACCGGTTTGGTTGGCCGCACATATCAAATCCAATCGTCGCCGAACATGGCTGCATGGACGACACGCGCAACTGTGCTTTTGACTTCAAGCCCGTATCTCTGGTTAGACCCAAATCCTGTCAGCGGTAATAAATTTTATCGCGCACAGTTATTGCCATGAGCAATCCGCTAGACGAAACACCGCATCTTGTTGTCTGCCGTTGTCAGCATTGCGACGCCGGAATTGAGTTTGACGCCCGACAGGACGGAGAAAGCGTAGCATGTCCAAGCTGCGGAGCAGAAACCCTTTTATGCCTGCCACCAATTTCCGCACAAGGAGAAAATGTTTCGCCCCCTCCGCCCACCGCCGAGGAAATTAAGCGAGCGGAAATTGAACAATTCAAAATTAAAGTAATCATCCACACAAAATCTTTAATGCGAAAGCGGTTGGAAATCGGGAAGCCCGTTTTTCTTTACGACTCCGTTTTTGTGCCGGTGGATTCGGAAATCCTCGACCAGAAATTTGCGGACGGATTTGACGTGGCAATTCTCCGCAAACTTGGGTTGCTTGGCTGGGACGTTGTCCAAGCCGTTCCGAAAACAAAGGGCATTGGTTTGGAGAATGTGGGAACACAGACAACAATTTTTGGCTCAATGTGGGCGGGTGGTGTTGGTGGCAATGTCATGGGCGTCCATGTGATAATTAAAAAATCACTTTCGGTCAGCGACATTACCGATGATCCCGCCGATGAGGTCGGCGAATTTATCCGCAACCATATCCGCGATTTTGTGCCGGGATGATTTTTTACCGGCTGGAATTTTTTTTGGGCTGCCCTTCGCGTTTCGCTAATAGGCTGGCTGGAATTTTTTTGGCTGGGCGTTGCAAAAAAGCTGCCAGACGTCGCCAGATTCGGCGCGAAGATTTTTTGGCGGGTGGGACGTAAGCCGCTTGCGTTTTCGGAATGACGACCAAAGCGGCGACATTTACAGATGTAAAGGTTTGGATTGGCGCAATACCGGGACAGGAATTTTTTTAGCAGGAGGCGCGTTGACAGAGACGGCATGAATAATAAAAGGGGGTATGGGGTCATTTTCAGTTTCACCCTGCCCCGCCACAATGCCCCGCCGCTTACCGTAAAAGCCCGTAGCGCGACGTTTAGACGCCATTGCCTAGCAATCCACCCTGATTTCAGCCAATCAAATCAAAGCGGAAATGTGAATTCATCCCGCGAAGTTCACCAAAGAAAAAGCGACGCCCGTGTCTTACTCCATGTCTTACTTTCGCCAGTTTCAACGCTCTGTTTTCACAAAAGCATTGATTCTATTGACCACAAGTGAAGTGGTGGCAGGAGCCGGAATTGAACCGGCGACACAAGGATTTTCAGTCCTCTGCTCTACCAACTGAGCTATCCTGCCGACCATTGCAAACATTGGCGTTTGTTTGGTTTTTGATGCTTTTTCATTTCCATTGCATCCCTCCATTGTATCCCGTAGAGTCTTTTTGATGAAAGCAGACTTTACCGAGACCGCAACCGAGGGTGCTAAAAGCATCCCAAACACCAACCGCACCGACAGTTTATCCGCAGATGGTAAATGGAGATCGTTTCCGAAGGTTCCAAATCTGCTTCAATACGTCGTTGCAGGGACATATTACGCACGTTGCAAAGTCAAAGGCAAGCCGGTTCGTATTGCACTTGATACGGACGTATTTACCAAGGCAAAACTCCGCTTGCCGGACAAACTAAAGGAAATGCGAAAGCCAAAGGCGGTTGTTGGCTCGTTTGCCGATGGACGGCTGCAATTTGAACGTCAAACCAACTCCGATCACACACTGGCGGAATTGAGCAAGGTTTATCGTCTCCGCTGCATTGCCTGCATCCTCAAATCTTGGCCGGGTTTGGATCAACTCAAAGTGGACACGATCAAGGAACAAGATGTCCGCGATTGGGCATCCCGCTACGCGGAAAAATACGCACCACAATTTTTCAACAATTCCTTGAACGTATTACGCCAAGTTTTCACGCTGGCGGGTCTGGGCAGGGATGCAAATTGGGGATACAAAATCAAACGGCTTGGAATTCGTTCCAAACCGCTGGAGCTACCAACGTCCGATGAATTTGACCGGCTTTTGGTTGAAATTGAAACGTCCGGCGCGGCACAAGCCAAAGATTGCGCCGATTTGGTTCGTTTTCTGTCATTCACCGGCTGCCGGGTTGCCGAGATGAAACAAGCCCTGTGGCAAGACGTAAATTGGGATAAAAACGAAATCACCGTCCATTCGGTAAAACGCCGCATAACTAGCGGCACGGCGTTGGCGCGGGTGGTTCCTATGATTGCCGCCTTGCGCCAGTTGCTTGAACGCCTACGTGTGAAACAGCAACCTCAACCGGGTGACAGAATTTGCAAGGTGTCTGAATGTCAGGGCGCGCTGACAAGGGCGTGCAAGATCGTCGGCTGCGCCCGGTTGACTCACCATTCGTTGCGACACCTTTTTGCGACGCGTTGCGTTGAAAGTGGAATTGATATTCCTACGGTTGCCCGCTGGCTTGGACACAGTGACGGCGGAATGTTGGCGTTGAAAATATATGGACATTTGCGACGTGAACACTCACAAGCTATGGCGCAAAAAGTAACTTTTGGGACTGAAACGCTGCCGATCAATGAAAATAAAAGCACCTAGCAAAATAAAAAAGGCCGCATTCGCGCTGCCAAAACAAATAAATCCCGCTGATGGAATTCCGGCTTTTCTAAAGGAATTTGAGGGGAAAACCTACGCACAAGTTTTTGGAGAAATGGGTATTTCACCCGAACAACACGAAGCGATTGCGGGGTTAATTTTCGGATTTATTGGGGAAATCGGATTAACAATCCCTGAATTTTCAAAATCAGCATCAAAACTTTTCTGGAAAAACTATTTTGGTAAGGAATTAAATATAAATGAATCCCTTGAAGATTTGGGCGTGGCTTCGAGAATAATTGAAATTTATTCAGAAAAACAAATTCAATTTCCTTCTGCTGAAATGGGAAATTCCATAATGACTATCGCAAAGCCGCTTTTTGATCTTTTGGAAAAAGCCGCCCGTGCAGAGACGCCAGAAAAGACGGCCATGTTTTACAATGGACGCGCGCGCGGTGAAAAAATTCTGGAAAAAATGAATAATCCTGAATATCTCAAAATGGTGAGACGCGCGCCGATTTATTATGTTATTGCCGGTGCATGGAGGGTGTTTGAAAAATTCAGCAGTCAAGCGGAAGCTGAACGATGGCTGCACTCGAACAAAATCATCACAGGAAATATAGATTCCAGTGAAGTCAGAGCCATTTTTAGAAAAGTTGGATTACGCTACCGAGCGCCGGGAAGACCGAAGAAATCAGAAACCGGACGTTCCGTTTCCGACGAATCCGTATTTGACGGAAAAGCAGAATCCGTATTGCCGCCAATTTAGCACCCCGCTATATCTTCGCAAATGTGCGTGTCAGTGTTTAGGTATGGTTACACCATTAAACACCAGCACCGGGCGCGCAGAGGCCAGCGAAAGCAAGGCCACAGCGACGCATAACGAAACCCCAAACACCGCCCCCCTGCCCCGTCTCGCCTATACCATGCGTGAGACGGCGGCAATTATCGGCGTCTCTTACATTACCGTTCATCGGCTATTGCAACGCGGCAAGCTCCGCGCGTCGGACGCCGTCCGAAACAAAGTCATTCCGCTCACGGAAATTGAACGATTCCTTAAAGAGTCAACCGCCACCGCTTAATACTTACGAAATAAATTTATGCCGCTCGAATTTCGTAACGTCAAAGCAGGTCGCCAGATCGCCGAATGGGTAAAAGAATTGAAAGGCAAATCCGGCGTGTATGTCATCCGCGAAAAAGCCCATCCAATAATCAAATTTTTGGAAATGGCGGAAGTTCTGTATATCGGCGAATCGCACACCGGCAGACTCTACACAACATTGCTTCGGCATTTCCAGCGATGGACTGGCAAAACCGCAGGCGCAACATTTGCCGAGTCAAAGGTGGAAGTTGCGATTGTGCGTTGTCCTGCTAATCGCGCGCTGAATTTGCAGAATTCCATGATTGAAGAATTCCGCCCGAAATTAAATATCGCCGCCAACCCTGACGCCGAATGAATACCAACGCATCGCAGGCGAAAGCGGATGACGCTAACGCCGCCGAAGCTATAACGCCGAACGATTGGTTTAAGAAAAAGTTTCCCGGACTGGCAGACATCCACGGCGAACCCGTTTCTTTGCAGGCCAAGAATAACCGCACGAAGGCCAGCGACCTTAACGAAAGCTTCATGGCCGCGACTTTGGGCAGGGAGGCAACGCCCGACACGCCCACGGTCTATTTGCGCGGCGAAAGCCGATTTTACACCTATGCACCCGAACGCGGGATTTACACGCTGGCGAGTGATGATGACATTTCCGCGCGACTTTCGGCCTTGCTGCTGTCTTGCGCCCGTGCTTGCAAAGCTGATTGCGACGTGGACGCGCTGGAATTTTCGCAGCGGGATTCATCCGCGCTGGCGGGCGCAGTGAGGCGGGCAAAATCCCTTAACGCCGTGCCGGATGGTTTTTTCAGCGGTGGCATGGAAGAATTGTTGCCCGTTGGCAATGGTGTTTTGCGAATCCATGACCGCACGTTGCTGCCCTTTTCGCCAAAATATCATTTCCGAAACAAACTGGCGGTGGACTTCATTCCCGGCGCGAAGTGTTCAACCTTTGAAAATGTCCTTTTAGGCAACTCGCTCGACTTGGACGACATCGGCCTTTTGCAACGCTGGTGCGGCCTTGCGCTGGTTGGTCGGAACATCTCGCAGGCGATGCTGATTTTGAGCGGCACGGCAGGCGCGGGCAAAGGCACCTTTATTCGCATCCTGAAAGACATCATCGGCGAAGCGAACATCGGTAGTTTGCGAACCGAGCAGCTAAACCAGCGGTTTGAGATTGGCCGCTTGATTGACCGCAGGTTGCTTTATGGCGCGGATGTTCCCGCGAATTTTTTGAGCAACCAAAACGCCTCCATCCTGAAAAGTTTGACGGGCGGTGATCCGATAACGGTTGAACTTAAAGGCAGCATGTCCGCGCCGTCGCTCGTTTGTGAATTTAACATCATCGTCACCAGCAATTCGCGGCTGGTGGTTCACCTTGAAGGCGACGTTGCCGCGTGGCAACGCCGCCTTAAAATCATTGCCTACACCAAACCAAAGCCAGCCAATGCCATTCCAGACCTCGACAAATACATTTTGGCAGAGGAATCGTCCGGCGTGTTGAATTGGATGCTCGACGGGCTTTACGCGCTCCGCTCCGCAAACTGGCAGCTTGCCTTATCGCCTAGTCAAAAGGACCGCGTTGACGAATTGTTGCTGGAAAGCGATTCGGTTGACGTGTTTTTCCGCGAGCGTTGCCTTGGCGACACCAACGCCAAAGGAATGAGCGTAACCGACACGTTCACGGCTTACTCTGAATTCTGCATGGATCGGGGATGGACGGCGTTAAGCCGGAATCTATTCGGGCGCGATTGTCTGGAGGTGGCGCAACGTCTTTTCCGCGTGTCGAGCCGGAACGACATCACGGGCACGGACGGCAAAAAGAATCAACGCGGCTGGAAGGGCTTGCGGCTGCTTGGTGAAAATGAAGCGCAACCCTGTTGAACTGGCTTTTGAAAGCATTTTTGATTTTCCGGTATGAAAAACAAGTGTCCGAAGTGTCCGCGCGGACATCTCGGACACTTGTTTTCAACTCCGCTCCAGTTGAAGCCAAGCGTTAAGAGCCAAAAGAAAAACCCCGCCAATTAAATTCCAAATTAAATCCGATATTCAGGAAATAAATTCAAATGCCCATGAATTGCGCGAATTTGAATTATTTGTGGGGAATTATTAAATCATTAAGGAATAAAAATGGCTGTGCCTGAAATTGTCGCGCCCGTCCAAGCATTATTTTGCTGCTGGTCAATAACCACGCCGTTTGCGCCAATTTTTCCCGCCTCTGCTTTGATTTTCTCGGTAACTGAATTCATTCCGGGCTGTTTATAGCGAAAACCATTTTCAGAATTTACAAGGCCAATGACTTGGGCGTTTGCGGGCATGGTGGAATATATTTTCACACCGTCGGCGGCAATTGCCGGGCGAGCCGTGCCGGTAAGAATATGCGAACCGGTCGCGCAACCAGTGAGAATTAAAACGGCGGCAAATAAAATGTTTTTCATGGGACGTAGATAGCAAGGCCGGAAACTTGGTAGCCGGTGAAAATAACGACTCTCCCTTCGCCAACCACAAGACCATTTGCGCCAAGCTGCGCGGCTTCATTTTTTAGCATCCCGACTTCCGGGTGCGTGAGATAGTGCGAAAATCCGCTCGGCACGTTGCAGGATACGGTGCCGATAATTTCCGATTTATCAGGCGCAACGGAATATACTTTTACGGCTTCGGGCGAGATCATAGGTCGCGCGTGTCCCGTAATGACGTGCTGCTGTGAGGCGCATCCCGTGAGAATTAATAGTCCCGCCAATAAAAACAATTTCATGGAATTTGTGCTTTTCTAGCACAACTCCGCTACGGAACACAAAGGGCGCGAACCTAACGCACCCCACTGAAGGCACCGCGAAGCGCCCGTCGAGAGATACGCCAAGCCGCGCCCCGGTTGGGGCGCGCTCAGGACGGTCTCTCGACATCAAAATTCGCGGTTTTTCAGTGAGACCGCAGCCAAAGCTGCGCTAAATTTTTTGGATTATAGTTTTATTACATAATTTACCGAACGCTGGTTATTAGAATAAAAAAATCAGAACAGCAAGATTTAACAAAAAAAGGCCAGTAATTCTCCGCACCGCGCAAAGCGTTGAATTAAAATTCCGCGTCGCGGCATTTTTTGGCAGCGTCCTATTTTGCTAATCCAGCAAGCTTCAAACCTGCATTGTAAATTTTAATTTCGTTGGGAATCAATTTTTCCTCATACATAACCCCAATAATCTTGCCTTTGCGTTCAGCAATAAATTTCACGACCTGTGCCTGACTTGAAAAACAATGCCTGCCGTCTTTACACAAAACTAGCCACGGTTTTTTGGGGGGATTTTTCATAATCATTTTTTTAATTTCATCGGCAAATTACTTTATCAAAATTCCACATCGCGGCATTTTTTATCTAGCGCGGTGATTAACGGCCACCACCAAGCAAATCATTGGTGCGAGTGCCGAGAATAAAAAAGATAACAGGCTAAAATTGGAATTCATGGAAAAAGTTTGTTTATCAATTCAGCCGTCGTGCGTAAATATCCAGCGGCTTGGCCGGGATCAACCAGCATTAAGCTTTTCAAATGGGAACGCGAGTTTCGCAATCCGCGCATTGACTGCCAGCGCGGAGCATCAGCGGTTGAAATTACACCCGCTGCGGCCAGCGTCTCTATATTCTCAAAAAAATTTCCGGGCTTTTGTGAAAGCATCAGGCAACGCGAGCGCGCGGCAAATTCAGCAATGCGAGTGCATTGCTCTAATCCTTGCGTAACCAATGGATAAAAAAACCAGCCGTAAATCATGCTGCCGCGAGCGATCTCAAATAACTGGATAATTTCTCGCGGCACAGAGGCTTCCAAGCGTGTCTCTAAAAACACTTCCACCCATTCTTCTTTTGAACTTCCGAATGGGAAATGATTGCGGTCTGGACACAGCCAATTTTGTTTTGTGATGCGGCTAAACGTCAGAAATTCGTCGTGACTATCTTTATTTTGCAATTCTTCGCTCACTGTGCAGCGCCTTCCACGATTTTAATTTCGTCGGGCGTCAGGGCGTAAAGCTCATACACCAGCGCATCTATTTGGCGATCCAGCGCGGCGCATTTGTTGGCGTAAAAATCCTTGTCCTTGTCGCTTTGCGCGCGGGCAAGCTGCGGCTTGGCCGCCAGCATTTGCTCCACCAGCGAAACCAGTTTGTCGTGCCGTGCTTTGTCGGCAGATTTTGAAAAATCAATCGAATGAATTGGCAGTTCGCCAAAATACTGCTTCGTGCAAGTTATCCATCCGCCGCGAAAGACGTTGCTGATTTGTCGCAGACGCCAGAAAAGCAAAGTCGAATTCAGCAAGCCAAGAATATATTCAGGCTTCAATTTTGTAGAAGCGGCAAGGGCAATCGTAAAACCACCGCTAGCCATCGGGCAAAGTTTTCCGCGAGTGTTTGACGGAATCAGAGCGAACGATCCACGATCTGCCAAAAGTGGGATGCAAATCTGCGCCCGTTCGTGGACTGGCAAATTTCGCGGTGCGCTGTAACCAAACCATTTGGAAAACTGTTTGCGTTTTAACAGCGTGCTTTTTCGAGACTGCAAAATTTCAAAGGCTTTTGGATATGTTTTTTGAAATTCCTTTTCAGCCATTAATTCACTTTCCCCGTTTTCAACTTTGTAAGGAAAGATTACGCGCCACTTATCAGCAGCGTGAAAACTGTAACGGGAAAAATCAGAAGCAAAAAGCGGAATGCGCAAAACGGCCGGTTCAAGATTGCAGCCGACTGTATCTACCATAAATACTTCATCGTCTCCGGTGCTACTTCCGCGACTTATCTCGACTGGTAAATCAAGCAGACGCACCGAACCTTGTGCAATTTTATCCAAAATAAAATTAGTGCCTTTGTCTCCAAAAAACCAAGAATTCGGCGTCAGGGCATCAAATGAAAACTCGCTAAAAACTGAATCAGATAATGCCTTTGGATTCGCTTTTGACAGTGAATAAAGAAATTTCGGATGCGCTTTTTTTACCAAAAATAAAAGACAAGTATATGTCGTCGCGTCAAAGACTTGGTTCGCGCCAAAATCCACTATTTTTTCGAGCGCGGTATTTGCTAAAATATATTTCCGCAAACCTTCGCCGTAATCAGTTTTGAAAAATTTATTAGGAACTATCTGCCCGAAAAATCCGCCTGTTTTTAACAGCTTAAAACCTTGTTCAATGAAATTCACATAGAGATCAAAATTGCCGCAAGCCGATTGAAAATGTTTTGAAAAATAATCTAATTGAATCCGGGGGAAACCTTGAATTCTCACATAAGGCGGATTGCCGACAACGGCATTAAACCCTCCGCGCTGAATAATTTCTGGAAACCGATCTGCGAAATTCATCGGATTCAACTTCCGTTCTTCGACCGACTCGAAAAGTTCTCCGCCCAAAATGTCCGTGCCGATAAGCGAATTGCCGCACACGATGTTTTTATTCAGCGTCGGCAACAATGCTTGTTGCTCAAAATCCAAAAAGTATTGCCGCGTCGAGCCGGGCGTTTCGTCCTGCAACAATTTCAGGTAAAGCGAGAGCTGTGCGACTTCCACGGCCTGATTGTCTATGTCCACGCCGTAAAGATTGTTCACCAAAATTTCCCGCTTCTTTTGCAAGGACAGGTGCAAGCCGTCTTCGCGCGGCATCACGTCGCCCTTTTTGGCCTTCGCCGGATTCTCGTTGTAAAATTTCGTGTGGTAGCGAATCAGCAAATCATAAACGCCCAGCAAAAACGAACCGCTGCCGCACGCAATGTCGGCAAATTTCATTTCGGCAATCTGCGCTGGCGTCTTGCCTTCAATCAGTTTGCCAACAGTGTTTTCCACGATGTAGCGGACGATGTATTCCGGCGTGTAATAAACGCCGCCCGCCTTGCGGACTTCGGGCTTTTCCTCGACGCGGGCGCGCTTGTCCGTCGCCACGATCACCTTGCCGAGAAACCGTTCGTAAATGCTGCCGAGAATGTGAATCGGTATGGCGTTGAAATCGTAAGGCGAATTGATGTGGCAAAGAGCTTCGCAAATCCCGCTGAATTGATCGTCGTCAACTTTGAAAGTCGGCGAGTCGAGAATGTCGTTTTTCTTAAAAACGATGCCGTTGTAAATGCCGTCCAGCCGCCGCGACGCGGCAATGAAATCGCCCCATGCGCTGCCGTGCTCGCCAAACTTGGAAACGAGGTATTGCGGCTCAATCAGCTTATCTTCCAAAAACCGGATGAAAACGAGCCGGTCTAAAGTTCGTTGCGTGGCTTCCGTTAAGGCTTCACCGTCGAGTTTGGGATTACTGTTTTTGAAGATGTGCGCCAGCGTGTCGCGGTGGGCGTCCAGTTCTTCCAAAAACGCTTCGTCAATGGATTGATAGCCGCCTTTGAAAAGTCCGCGCTGCACCGCGCCACGCTTCTTTGGCAGAGCTTCGGCGTATTTTTCCAGCGAGCCGCCCGCCACGGCTTCGCGGGAAAACAACCAGTAAATTTCCGCGAATTTTTCTTTGTCGGCGTAGTGGCTGAAATGGAATTTTTTCAGGTTGCGCTGAAGCGCGGTTTCCAAGTCCGGCCTGAACCGGCAATCCACAATCTCGAATTGCTCGAAATCAAAGAGCGCGGCAATAGGCGTCTGGCTGTTCCAACCGTAACGGATCGTCTGGAAATAATTGTCGGGCGTGGCAATGTCGCCAAACGGCTTTTTGGCTTCAATGTAAAATTTTACGTCGCGGAAATTCGGCGCGAGATAAAAGGCATAATCGGCGCGACGTTGTGAAACGCCGTGTTCCTTGCGTTCAACTTTGACTTCCTGTTCGTAAGGATTTTTCTGCGTGTCGTGGTTCACGTCCCAGCCGAGCGCGAGCAAAAATTTGTCAATGAAGTCGCGCCGGGCTTCGGCTTCCTGATAAGCCGTGGAAAGATAGAATTTTTCATTGGCCTTGAAGTCTGCGGCCAATTGTTTCACCCGCTCGAAAGCATCCTCGAAAGTTGCTGGCATCGGCTGGAAAAATAACAGCGCGGCGATATGGGAGCAAGTGCTGCAATTCGGACTTGCCAGAACAAACTGGTTTCGCCATTGCATCCCTCCATTGTATCCCTCGCGACATTTTTTTAAGCAAAACGAGTGGACGCCAGAACACTTGAGAAATTAAAACCCTTATTTTACAAGGGTTTGATAAGGCCAGAGAGACCGAGAAAAGGGTGGAATTTACTGGTTTGGGTTTTCAGTCCTCTGCTCTACCAACTGAGCTATCCTGCCAACCATTGCAAAGACAATTTACCGCAGACGAACAATGGAGATCGTTTCCGAAGGTTCCAAACCTGCTTCAATGCGTCGTTACGTGGACATATTACACACGATGCAAAGCCAATGGCAAGCCGGTTCGTAGCACCTTCGGAGACGGGTAAAAATCTTTTCATCAGGCAGGTTCTCGAAAATAATCGGGCCATGAAATTCTCCCTGAAAAATAAATGGGTGCTCATCACCGGCGCCTCCAGCGGCTTTGGCGCAGCGGCGGCGGCTGCCTTCGCGGCCGAAGGCGCCATGCTGCTGCTCGGCGCACGACGCGTGGACCGTCTGAAAAAAGTGGCGGCGACGGCCAAAAAAACCGGCGCGGCTGAAGCGCATTTTCATGAACTCGACGTGGCCAAAGCAGCCAGCGTGAAAACTTTCATGGCGTGGGCAAAACAGACAATTGAAAAGCGGAAAGCGGAAAGTGGAAAGTTGCACGTGCTCATCAACAACGCCGGCGGCGCGCACGGGCTGGATGCCGTGGCCGACGGCAAGGACGCCGACTGGGAAACGACGTTTCAGACCAATGTGCTCGGCATTTTACGCGTCACGCGGGCGGCGCTGCCGCTGCTGCCGCACGACGCGGGCGCAAGCATCATCAACATCGGCTCCATCGCCGGGCGCACGGCGTATGCCGGCGCGGCAGCCTATTGCGCGGCCAAGGCGGGCGAATTGCAGATCACGCGCGTGCTGCGCCACGAACTGTTCGGCACTGGCATCCGCGTCGGCACGGTGGATCCCGGCCTCGCCGAAACGGAATTTTCGCTGGTGCGTTTCAAAGGCGACGCGCGCAAGGCCAAGGAAATTTACGCGGGAACCAATCCGCTGGTGGCCACCGACATTGCGGAAATCTTGGTGTGGGTCGCCAGCCGGCCGCCGCACGTGAACATTGATGAAATTCTGGTCAAGCCGGTGGATCAGGCGGAAATGGGGAAAGTTTTTCGCAGAAAATAGTTTTAGACAGAATGACAGAATTTTCAGAATTGAATTGCCGCCAGCAAGAGTCGGAGTTTATTCGTTAAATTCTGTCATTCTGTCTAAATGTTTTTCAAATGCCCCGGTTGGCCCGCCACAGCAGTGCCGCGCCGACCGCCTGGAAAATAAAATTCGGCAGCCACAAAATCAGGTGCGGATATAATTCCGGTCGCGCCGACAGCGATTCGCCGAGCATGATGAAAGCGTAATAGCCCACAACCAGCACCAGAGCCAGCGCCACGCCGATGTTGGTCTCACGCCGGTGGACGCGGATGCCGAGCGGAATGCCGACCAGCGTGAACCCGAAGCACGCGAAGGAAAACGCGATTTGCCGGTGCATTTCCACGCGGACTTGTTCACTTTGGCGGCCGCGCATATCTTCCGCCTCGCGCAAAAAAACTTTGGTTTGTGCCGGTGTGGCATTGGTGGCCAAAGATAAATTCATCCGCTGCATGGCCAGCACTTCCGCCGGCGAGTTCGTGCCCGGACCGGCGAAGCGCAACTGGTCAATGTCCCGCATTTCCTGCCGCAACTGCCCGAACGTCATGTCGCTGATTTTGGGCTTCGTCACCTGGTTGGTCACCGCGTTGAGACTGAAGTTCCAGGACGAAGTCGGAAAATGGGCGATATTGTTGCCGCGTTTGTCGAACTGGATGATCTGCGCGTCCACCAGATCAATGATCAACTGGTTGCTCGCGCGGTCCGGCTTCATTTTTCCCCGCACCGCGAGAATCATGCTGGCCACGTTCGTCTCGTTTTGCAGTTGGTAAATCTTCACGTCTTCCAAATCGCCGCCGTGATTTTTTCCCACGTAAAAAATGTAGCCGGGAAAATCGCGAATGGGCCGGCCGGCGGGCAACTGGGCGTTCATCAACTCGGATTTTAATTCGCGCGTAAGCCGGAGGTAGGCCACGCGGCTGCGCGGGCCGATTTCCATGTTGAACCACGCGCTCAGGCTGCAACCGAAGAGGCTCAATAGCAGCACCGGCATGACCAGCGACAGCAAGCTCACGCCACTAGCACGGGCCGCCGTCAATTCCTGGTCCGCACTGAACCGGCCAAACACCAGCAGCGTGGCGGTGAGCAAGCCCATCGGCAGCGCAAAAATCCAGACGAAGGGAATCAGATATAAAAACGCCTTGAACATGAGGCTGGGGCGGATCTGGCCGCTGACAAGCAGCGTGAGGATTTCCTTCAGGCCGTTGCCGACGAGCAGCACGACGGTGAACACCGCGACGGTGAGCAGCGTGACCGTCAGCACCTGGCCGACGAGATATTTATGCAGCGTTTTCAATTGATTCAGCAGCGCGCAAAGTGGCGGATTCAGCGCGGCGGCGCCAGCGAATTCCAAGCTTGAAATCAACGGCGACCACGGGGGACTCGGTCAAAAAAAACGGCTGTCCGCTTCGCGCGGACAGCCGGATGAAATCAGCCACTAAATTACGGCTGCCATTTCAGGCGATAGTAGGCGGAAACTGGCGGCCCACCCAGATCGCTGAAATCATCGGTGGAATTGATGGAGCCGTTGGTGGCGGCGGTGTTCGTGGAGATGTCCACCCAAGCTGTTGTCAAGTTAGTCGAACGTTCGATCACATAATTGTAACCGGGGATGGCCTGGAAACTCAAAGCCGCCGTGCTGCCCGTGATCGTGATACTGCCGGTCATCTGGCCGGACACCGGCGCGGCAGACGAGGTAATCGTGATCACTCCGGTGGCGCTGGCACCGTAAATGTCCGTGACCGTGTAGGTCAACTGGTCATCCACGGAGTTTGCATTGTTGTAGAAGATAAAACCGGAGTTGGTCGTCACCGTCACACCGTTGGTGCTGACACCCAGACTGCTGAGCGTGAACGCGTCACCATCGGCATCGGAGACATTGGCAGCCAGCAAATCCGCGATATTAATTTTCATCGAGGCGATTCCGGCGCCGCGGGAGTAGTTGGTATTGCCCACGGCGGGCGCGTGATTCGGCACCACCAGATTGATGTGGCCCGCCAAATCGTCCACGAGCGAAGCGGTGTGAACCGGCGCCACGTCGAACACGATTGTCGAACTAAATGTTCCACCGACCGTGCCGTAAGTGAACAATGTATTGGTGCTCGGCAACAATGCTGCGCCGGATTTGACCGACAACACGCTGGAGTTCGGCGTGAGCAAACCGGCGACGGCAACTTTGTTGCTCGCGCCGCCAGTAGAGGTGACGGCAAATGTGTTGGTCGAGCCAGCGTTCAAGGTGAGCGCGCCGCTGAAACTCAAGGTGCCGACATTGGCATTGCCGGCGGTGAGCACCGCGCCTGCCGCCGTCGTCGCCGCGCCCGCCACGGTGCCGATGCCGGTGAGGGTTTGGCCGGCGGCGAGCGTGAAGCCGCCCGTCACTGCGGACACGTCGAAAGTCGTGCCGCCGGCGGCAACCGAGATCAACCCGCTGTTGGCGACGGAACCAGAACCGCTCAACGCGAGTGTGCCGGCGGAAATCGTGGTGTTGCCCGTATAGGTGTTCACGCCGGATAGAGTCGTCATGCCGGATCCTTGTTTGATCAGACCGCCATCCGCCGAGCCGCCCAAACCGCTGTCATGGATCAGCGGCTGGGCAATGGTGATGGCAAAAGTGTTGTCGTTGATCTTCGCGCCGCCCGTCGAAACTTTGGCGGTAAGACCGGAGAAGGCCGGGAAGAATGAAGCGTTAATCGCACTCGATTTCAACACCCCGCCGTTCAGGTTGAGCGTCGCCGTTCCCGCCGTCAATGACATCGCCACACTGTTCACGGTCAGCGTGCCACCATTGAGATTGAAAGTGCTTGCCGCGCCTGCACCAGTGGTAGTGGAACCATCTAGGTCAAACGAGGTGCCGCAGGTCACCGCCGCATTGTCTTGCAACGTCAAGCTCATAGTGCCGGAGGGTTTGCCGCCGCCGAGCGAGGCGGAGGTGCCGAACGTCATGCTCGCATTGTCCTTGAGGGTGATGCTGCTGTTGACGCTGGTGGCATTCGGACGTTCCAACAATCCAGAACCGGCGAATAACGCGGTCGTGCCGGCGAAATTTACCGTGCCGCGGGTGACGACAAAGATTGAAGTGCTCAAACCAACGGGACTATTGCTGATGGTCAAAGTGCCGCCGGTTCCGGCGCAGCGGAATTGATCCGTGCTGGGGCAGTTGATTGGTCCCGTCCAGGTTCCGAATGCGCCAGTGCTGGGCACGTCCATCTGGGAATCGGTGGTGTCGGTGGAGGTTTGCTGCCACGAGTTGGTGACGACGAGGCCGTCGGCGAGTTGCACCAAACCACCACTGCGCGAGAGGGTGCCCGTGCCGAGTGCCAAGTTATTGCTCAAAACGAGCGTGCCCGCACTCATCGTGACGCCGCCGCTGAAGGTATTTGCGTTGTCCAAAACCAATATGCCGCTGCCGGCCTTGGTGAATCCGCGACCGGCGATGTCCTGGCCAATCACGCCGTTGATGGTCGTGGTGGTTGTATCAATCGTAAGCGTCTGCGAGGCATTGGTAATGGTCCAGTTGCCGCCGAAATTCAAAGTGCCTGCGCCCGACGCGCCGAGCGTGACGCTGCCATTGAGCAGAACAATGTTTCCCGGCGAACGCGCCGAAGTGGTGTCAGTCTTGATCGTGCCGCCGTTCAGCAGGGCCGTGCCGCTGCCGAGGCCGCTGCTCTTGTTGATGGCCAGCGTGCCCGCGTTGAGAATCAATCCCGCGTAGGTGTGGTCAATGCCGCTCTGCGTGAGTTCCAGCGTGCCCGCGCCGTTCTTCGTCAAAATGCCCGCGCCTTGGACAATGTCGCCGTATGTGAAGGTGGTGCCGGTCAACACATCAATCGTGCCGCCACTTGCGCCAATGGTGATGTCGCGCGTGGCTGCATCCGTGAATGTGGCCGTGGTGGCAAGTGTGCCGCCGTTGATCGTGATTTGATCGGCCACGGTAGAGCCAGGCGCGGTGCCCAGTTTGGCATCAGCACCAACGCTCACCGTGCCGCCGGTGATGATGGTTTTTCCAGTGGTCGTGTTGGCGCCGCTGACGGTCAACGTGCCCGCGCCGACCTTGGTCACATTGAAACCGCCGGTCAACGTGCCGCTCAACGTGGTGTTGCCGCTGCCGCCGAGAGTAGAGTCTGCCGCGAGCGTGACCACACCGCTCTCGCTCGCGCTGCCGCTGTTGTTGACGAGCACGCCGTTACCACCGACACCCGTGCCGGTGATGGCAATAGGTTCGGCACCGATGGTCTGGCCGTTCAAGTCGAGCGTGGCAGCATTGGAAACGACCGTGCTACCCGCCGTGGTGCCAAGCGCGGAGGCGCTGCCGAGTTTCAGAGTGCCGTTCTGGACGAGCACGGGCCCCGAGAAGGTGTTGGCGCCGCTGACGGTCAACGTGTCGCCGGATTGCTTCGTCAAAGTTCCCGTGCCGCTGATGTTGTTGCCCACGGTGTTGTCGTCCGGCAAATTGTAAACTAGGTTGGAATTGTTGACCACGGTGCCGACGCCAATGTTGCCAGAGATGGTGCCGTTGCCGACCTGCACGGTGCCGCCGTCAATTTCGAGCGTGCCGGAGAAATCATTCGTCGTCAGCACGGTCAACGTGCCGGTGTTGGTCTTGGTCAGGCTAGCGGTGGAAGTCAACTTGCCCGTGCCGCTGAAAACATAATTGCTTGTCGAGTTCACGGTCACGGACTGCGGAATCAAACCACCCACCAGGTTCACCGTCTGGTTGGTCGAGGCATCGTTGAAGGTGACGAGGTCGTTCGTGTTGAACTTGGCGGCGGAAGCGCCATTGAGAAAGTTGGAGGTGGTGCCGTTGTCCCAAACATTATTCACACCGTCGCCGTTCCAAGTGAGGTTCGCGCTGCCGGAGGCGGCGGTGACAACAAGGTCAATTTCGCCGACCGTGTTAGTGCTTAACACGCCCGTCTGGCCTGTGCCGGAAGCGAAACCGACGAGCGTGAGATTGTTCGTGCCGCCGGTGAGCGTGCCGGCATATTTGATGAGCTTGTAGCTGCCGTTAGCGAGGCTGCCGCCGAGCAGGTTCAGAACGATGTAATCGTTGCCGCTCAACGAGAGGTTGCCGGCGACGATGATTTCGTCGTTCACGCCCGCGCCTTCGGTGTTGACGTTGGCGAGGTCAAAGAGGTTCGTCATCGTGCCCGTAAAAGAGAGGTTGTTGGAAAGCGACAACGTGCCCGCGCTGCCGGAACCGCCGGGGCGGAGGAAGCCACTGCTCGCAATCGCCACCGCGCCGGTGACCGTGCCGCTCCCACCCAGCAACTTGCCGGAGCCGAGACTGAATCCGCCACCGATGGTGGAGACGTCGAGTGTGGTGCCGCTCGCAGACGTAAAGTTTGTGCTGCCGGGTTGAGAGCCGAGCACCAGCGTGCCGCCGCTGACCGTCGTATCACCGTTGTAAGTGTTGGCGCCGGTAAGACTGACACTGCCGATGCCCGTCTTCGTTACGGCGAGCGCGCCGGCGGTGTTGCCAACGGTGCCGCTGAACGTGCTGGTTTGATCATTCGCGCCCACAGTCAAAACAGGCGTGCCCGCCGCCGTGTTGTCCACACTGCCCGCTCCGCTCAAGCCGTTGATCGTTTCGCTATAAGTGTTCAAATCGAATGTGCCGGTGACGGTGAGATTGCCTTTGCCCGCGCCGTCAGGAATCACGCCAGCCGCGCCGAGTTTCAAAACGCCCGCGCTGACCGTAGTGTTGCCCGCATAAGTGTTCGCGCCGCCTAGCGTGAGCGTGCCACCGCCGGTCTTGGTAAGCGGCGCCGTGCTGGCCCCGGAAATAATACCATTCAAGGTGATGTTGTGAGCGACGGCGGATGCATCGGCTGCCTGAATGGTGAAGGCCGTGCCGGTCGTGCTACTCAAGACCATCGGCATCGTGCTGGACCAATCAGCCGAGGCACCCAAAAGACCGCTAAACAAAGAAACTGTGGCACTATAACCTGCAATAGCATTGGAGAGAACAATACCGCCGCCGCCGACATACAAATTACCTCCCTTTACAATCGTCCAACCCGATCCGCCTGCCGTGTCACTGTTGGCCCCGTAACTGATTTTCCCAATGTTTGCTGTCCCGCCGCTGACATATAATTCAGCATAGTTGGCCACACCGGCATTGTTCGGACTCAATTGGAGTCCAATGACCGTATCGTTCACGGTCAATGAGCCACCGGACACCTGACAAGGATTCCAACGGCTCGAACCGGTGTTCTTGCCAATCACCACCGCCCCACTTGCAGTCAAGCTGCCGGAACTCACCAACAGGCTGGAAGACGAGTTACCCTTGGTGCCAACACCGATGGTTATGGTAGTCGCAGTCACTGTCGCCCCATTGACATACATACCACTCGTGGACGCGGCGGCAATCGGCGATGCTGCCGTGGGAGCCGTGGTTCCATAACTGACAGTGCGCGCGGTGTTAACAGCTCCCAGTGAAATGGTGCCTCCCAAAAGGGCAAAAAGAGAGCCATCACTCGCATAGTTTTCCGTGTATCCATTCAATGTGACCGTGCCGGTTTGCCCGTTATTAATGGTCAAACTGCTCGCACCAGAGGAACTGGTTACGCTGATTGCAGCACCAACGGTCAGGGTCTGGCCAGATTTGACGTTCCATGTTTGCGTGTTAAGACTAGGCGACAACGTGCAGTTTATAGATACGTTTTGGTTTGCCGCGGTCATGTCAATGCCGGAAGTGCCGAGTGTCAGGGTGAAGCTGCCAGTATTTCCGATGCTCAGTGGGCCGGCCATGTTGTTATCAAACAAGAGCCCCAACAACGAGGTGGCTGCGCCAAGCTGCATGCCGGACAAGTTTCCCGATGTCGGCAAGCTGCCAAATTCACCAAGGGTAGTAATCGTTGGAGCAACGCCGGTGCCGCCACCTGCGGTAGTTGCCCAGTCAGTGGAGGCACTCATCGTCGCCGTGGCGGCTTTAAAAATGTTTGCCTGAACATTCAACGCGCCCGCCAGCAAAAGCAGGCTGGCGACAAGTTGGAGGTTGCGAGTGGATGTGATCTTCATAATGGGTTGGCTGGGGTTGTTTAAAACTTCAATGGACGATTGCTAAAAAAATCTCTTGGCGGCGAGTGGTGGGTTATTTCACTCGGCGGCAAAAAAACGGATTGAAAAAAACTGGGATTTCATCCGATTCACAAACCTTGACGCCGTAAAACGTCAGGTTGACTAGTAATACTGATGGTTGGCATTTTTTAAAAGTAACCTAGAGCTTCGCCAGCCGACATCGCCAGTTCTGGTGATAGTCCCCACTTGCAAATGGTAAAACCTGTAGCCGGCCCGCCCTTCCACTTCGCATTTCTTGAGCGGGGCGGCAGGTCGCCGCATTCCGGCCGGAAGTTATGTCCCTAGCTCCAAAGCTTGGAAGTGTTCGCGCACTCCAAATTGGGACACTGCCGCATTTTCGTGTGGTTTGCGCATTTCGGCCCGGCCTGATAAATTTTGCGCGGATGAATCTGACACTCCGCCTCCGTTATGCCACGCAAACCGGCCAGTCGCTCTGGCTCACCGGCAATCACCCCGCACTTGGCGGTGGCGAGGCCGCCCACGCCGTGCCGCTCCGCTTTCTCAACGCCGATTTTTGGGAGGTCACCCTGCCCCTCGAAACCAGCGCGCTCGTTGAGCCACTGAATTACTCCTACATTCTGCGCCGCGCGGACGGCTCCGAGGTCGCCGACTGGGGCCGCGACCGGATTTTGCAGCCGGCCGATTTTAATTGCGCCGAACTGCTGGTTATCGATGCGTGGAACTATGCCGGTTTTTTTGAAAACGCTTTTTACACTGAGCCGTTCAAAAAAGTGCTGCTCGCGGAAAATTTCACCGAGGTCAAAACCATTGCGCCACCAAACCCGACGCACACCTTCCGCGTCAAAGCGCCGCTGCTCGCCAAGGGGCAGACGATTTGCCTCCTCGGCGAAGGCACCGCGCTCGGCCATTGGAACACCGCGGCCCCGATTTTATTGGGCCGCGCCAGTGGCGAAGATTATTTTTCCGCGCAACTGGATTTGAGCGGTCAATCGTTTCCGTTCGCCTACAAATACGGCGTGTTTGATGTCGCCAATAATAAATTCGTCCGCTACGAAGGCGGCGCGAACCGGGTTTTGGCCGATGCCGTCGCCCCGGACAAACACACCGTCGTCAATAGCGGCTTCGTCGTGCTGCCCGCCGACACCTGGCGCGGTGCGGGCGTGGCAATTCCGGTTTTCAGCCTGCGCAGTGAACACGGTTTTGGCGTCGGCGAATTTCTCGATTTGAAACCGCTCGCCGGTTGGGGCAAGCAAGTTGGCCTAAAACTGATCCAGTTATTGCCGGTGAATGACACCAGCGCCACGCATTCGTGGAAAGATTCGTATCCTTACGCAGCGATTTCTGCGTTCGCGCTGCATCCGCTCTACCTCAACCTCGCCGCCGTCGCCAACACGAAGAATAAAAAACTGCTGAAAGCTTTGGAGCCGGAACGCCAGCGGCTCAACGCGCTCGACACGGTGGATTACGAGGCGGTGATGCGCGCCAAACTCGGTTTTCTGAAAGAGATTTTTCCGTCGCAAAAAATCGCCACGTTCCGGAGCAAGGAATACAAAAAGTTTTTTGCCGAAAACGAACCGTGGCTCGTGCCTTACGCTGCGTTCTGTTTTCTGCGCGACAAATTTGACACCGCCGATTTCAGCCAATGGCCGAAACACCGGGAGTTCAATGCCAAAAAAATCGCCGCGCTGGTCAAGGGCAACGACGAAATCGCATTTCACATTTTTCTCCAGTTCCATTTGCACCGGCAATTGCAGGACGCGGCGGCGCACGTGCACGCCAACGGCCTCGTGCTGAAAGGCGACATCGCCATCGGCGTGTATCGGCACGGCGCGGACGTGTGGCAGTCGCCGGAACTGTATCACATGGACATGCAGGCCGGCGCGCCGCCTGATCCGTTCGCGGCCAAGGGCCAGAACTGGGGCTTCCCGACTTACAACTGGCAGCGCATGGCGGCTGACGGCTTTGCTTGGTGGCGGCAGCGCTTCCAGCAGATGGAACATTATTTCGACGCGTTTCGCATTGATCACATCCTCGGATTTTTCCGCATTTGGAGCAGCCCGGCGCATGCGGTGGAGGGCATCCTCGGCTATTTTGTGCCGGCGATTGCCATCGAGCCGGGCGAGTTTGCGGCGCGTGGAATCGTCTTCAACCACGAGCGTTTCACCCAGCCGTTCATCACCGACGCGGTGCTGTCGGATTTGTTCGGTAACGACGCCAAAAATATCCGGCGCGAATTTCTGCTGGCCACGGGTCACGGCCATTATGCGCTGAAACCCGAATTTGCCACGCAGCGGCAGGTGGAAAATCATTTCGCCAAACGGAACGAGGCGAATGACGATAAATTAAAAATCGGTTTGTTCGATTTGATCAGCAACGTGATCCTGTTCGAAGTCGAGGGGAAATACCATTTCCGCTTTGCGATGGACCAGACGGCGTCATTCAAAGCCCTGCCGGCGGATCAGCAGGCGAAGTTGCGCGAATTGTATGTGGATTATTTTTTCCGGCGGCAGGATGAATTCTGGCTGCGCGAGGCGCTGCACAAACTGCCGGAACTGAAGCGCGACACCGGCATGCTCGTCTGCGGCGAAGACCTCGGCCTGGTGCCGGCATGTGTGCCGGGCTTGATGCGCGACCTTGGTTTGTTGAGCCTCGAAATCCAGCGGATGCCGAAGATGCCCGGCGTAGATTTTTCCCGGCCGGCGAACGCGCCATATTTGAGCGTCGTCACACCCTCGACGCATGACATGAGCACGATCCGTGGCTGGTGGGAGGAAGACCGCGAACTGACGCAGAAATTTTTCAACCACGAGCTCGGACTGACCGGCGTGGCGCCGCCCGAATGTTCGCCAGAACTCAACCGCGCGGTGGTGCGCCAGCATCTGACGTCACCGGCGATGTGGAGCATTTTTCAATTGCAGGATTTGCTCGGCGTGGACGGTCATCTGCGCCGCGCGGAGCCGGATGCGGAACGCATCAACGTGCCAGCGAATCCCACACATTACTGGCGCTACCGGCTGCACCTGACGTTGGAACAATTGCAACGCGCGGCGGAATTCAATTCGCAACTGCGCGGGCTGCTCGTGGAAAACGGCCGATAAAAAAAAGCCCCGGCTTTTGCCGGGGCTTGAGTTTTAAAATTTATTATTTATTTCCGGCGGCGAAAGCCGAGCATGGCCGCACCGGACAAACCGGCGAGTGCCAATGTTGACGGTTCCGGCACTGTCACAACGAAAAACGGGGCAGAAACCAGAACGCCACCGTTCCCCAAATTGCCACTTGGAACCGGCAATCCCGGAAGCAATTGATTGGACAGATAGGTGTCGCCGCCGCCATTGATGTCAGCCGCAACTTTGATAGACCCACCAGTGTATCCGATCAGCGAGAGCGGAATAACCATTTCCAATCCTGTAGTCGTGGCTGCACCGCTCGTGGCACCACTCAAGGCGGCCCCGGCGGTTCCCATGGTGCTAGCGTGAGTGTTGTTGAGGTAAAGATTCAAGCCACCGCCGTCGGTGCCGGCATAAATACCCGTTCCGCTATTGCCGAGCGCTCCGACGTAACCACCGGTAACCTGACTGCCGCCGACCAGATTATATTGTTCGCTATACAAGGTGCCCGAGAAATCGTTCATGTCGTAGGCGAAGGTGGCTTGAAAGCCGGCACCAAAAGTGGAGCCGTTCATGGCCGCCATGGTGCCGCCAGACGTGCTCAAGGTGCTTTCACCGACCGCGCCGCCGTCAATGAAGACGTTCAGGTGATTGCCGTTATTTTCAAAATTGCCGGCCAGAAACAAATACAAATTACCACCGGAAACCGTGCCATACGCGGCATCCAGTTCGGAACCAATCGTCGAATCAGTGCCGCCGGGGGCATTGCCGAAGCCAGTATTCACAGTTTGAACAGCCAGCGGCGCGCCGTAAAATGCGTTGTTGACGGTGCCGTTCAGGTTTTGCGCGTGAACGGTGACCAAACCGGTTGCCAATGTTGCGATGGATAACCCTGCCAATGCTTTGATTTTCATAATGATCTGAGTTGTTTGGGGCTGATTTGCGTTAAAAATACTAAAGCTGTTTTTTTTATGCCACCGCATGTTTGTGCGGTGTGGCCGTTTTTAGGGAATCAATTGGATTTTGAAATACCGCGCCGCGTTGGTCGGATTATTGGTGAAAGTCAGTGCGGGTGACGTCGCCGTCACGACTCCGCCAAAAACGGAGAACGGCGCGGCCAGATTCGTCGTGGACCAAACTTGATACGTCTTGCCGGAGACGCTGTCCCAATTCAAAAGATTTTTGGCTGCCATGTTCGCCACCGGAATCCACGCCGGATTCACGAGTGCGATGCCTGAACTGTTGCTGACCGGACTTTCAATGCCCGCATTGTTCACCGCCGTCACGGTCGCGTAAAGATGCGCGCCAAACAGATTCGTCACCGTCAACGAGTTGGTGTTGATGACGCTGTTGAAAATATCCGCGCCGCCAGGCGTCGTGCCGATCAAAACGTGATAACCGCTGATACCGCCTTGGGTATCGCTGACCGCCGGCCAGGTGAACGTAACGCTGTTGCCGAAGACGTAATTGTTCGTCGTGCCGGGCACCACGGGCACGGCGGGCGCAGGCGGTGGCGTCACGTCGTAAAGTTTCAGATACTGCGCTTCGAACGGCGCGTTGGTCCAGGCGCTGTCCGCCGCGGGAACGGGATTGACGAAAACCGTGATGCCATTGGCCAATACGTTGCTACCGGCAGTGCCGCCGTTGGGCCAGAGCCAATAGTTGCGCCGGTTGCCATCGAAGCCGGTGTAAGCGGCGATGTTTTTCACGTTGTAAATCCGCCCCGGCTGAATGCCAAAGAGATTCGAGCCGTTCGCCGAAATATTCACGTTGAACGCGCCGGATTGCCCGCTGTTACGGTCGAGCGGCGTGAAAGCGAACACCACGTCGTTGAAATTCGGCGCGCCGTTGGCGGTGACATATTTCGCCACGGAGAAAATGCTCGGATGCGCCCCGCCGCTGGTCTGGTCGAGAAAATATCGGCTGGAACTGCGCAGCGCGGGGCTGAAATTGCGCGCCTGATTTGCGGCGGCATACACCGGCCAGAGAAAATCCACGCCGAAGCCGCGGTTGTGGAAAATCGGCTGGAGCGAGTTGAACGTTTTGAACTGCGGAATGTTTTTGCCGAAATTGATTTCATATTTGTCAAAGCCGGCGTAAGTCGTCACGCCGAGTTCTTCGCCGTAAAAAATCATCGGCGCGCCGTCCACCGCGCTGCACACGAGGTGCCGGATCAGGGCCTGGAAGGGATCGCCGTAAGTTTGTTCGTCGTGCGAGGTGTCGTTGAGCAGCACCAAGCCCTGGCCATACGCCGCGCGGCGGGCTTCGAAAATATTCCGGTAATCCGTGGCCGTGGCGGCGGCCTGGAGCGGGAAGACGATGTTTTCGTTCAAGATGTCGAAATGCCGGTTGGAACGGTAAGTCACCGCGCCGCCATCGAGCGATTCGCTCATGAACACAAAATCCCATTTGCGGCTCCGGACTTTGTTGACGAGGTATTCCCAGCATTGCGGCGGCAGGCCCTGGCCAAAATCCGCGCGCAGGCCGTCAATGCCTTTGTAACTTTGGCTGGCCGGCGTGCCCTGCGGACAACCTGTTTTGTCGAGCCAGTAAAGCAGGCAGTCGGAAAAATAGCGCCAGACGTTTTGCGTGATTTGATCGAAACTGCCCGTGGGGATGGAATAATCAAACGTGTCGCCCTCGTTCAGATAATTTCCGTTGTCGCTGGGATTCTGGCAGACCAGCGCAGAATAGCGGCCGAAGAAAATATCATGCACATCCGGCCATTTACCGAAATCGCCCCGATCCGGCGCGGCGGCGACGTTCGCCGCGCTGGTGGCGCGCGAGCAATAATCACCGCTGGCGGAATACACGCGCGCCTCGCGATTGCGGATCTCGTCGGTCGGCTGCCAGTTGGCCGGATTATTCGACGCGGCAAAATAATAAACGCCGCTGGCGTCCAGTTCCGCATCCCACGCCGTGTGATTGAACGGCTCGTCGAGCATCACGTTGAGCCCCTTGGCGTCCGCCGCCGCCACGAAGTTGGTGAACTCCGCCAGCGCGGCGTCGCGCGTGTTGGCCTTGCTTAACAGCGGATTGATCTGGAAAAAATTCTTGATCGCATACGGACTGCCGACGGCATACGGCTGGCCGGTGCTCGGATCATTCTGCCGACCGTCAATGCCGATGGGATGAATCGGCTGGAACCACAGCCAGTTCACGCCCAAATTTTTCGCATAATCCAGATTGAACCGATTCGTCACCGCGTCGTAAGGCCGCGAGCCGGGGCCGTTATACAAATCGGTGAAGGTGCTGCGATCATTCTGCCCCGTGCCGGCAGCGCCAATGTTCATTGCGTTCAATTCATACAGCACAATGTCCCGCGCCTTCGCCGGCGACACCACGATGGCATGGTCGCGGCGACCGGTGGCCCCGCCGGAATACCAAAACCAATTATTATTGCCCGAAACTTTGTAGCGCGCGGTCAACCGATATGCGCCGGTCTTCGTGGCGTTGAGCGTCAGCGAATATTGCCCGTTGCCCTGCGACGTCATCGTGTAAGCCTTGTAATAATTATTGTCGTCCCCGGCCACAATCGCGTTGCCGTCCGGCGGGAAGATGCCGTCCTCAATGCCGTCGCCATTGGCGTCGAGCGTGGCGCGGTCGCGGCGGTTCACGTTGGAAAAAATCTCCACCGCGGTCAGATTCGGCTGGCCCGGCGCAAAGGTGAGATTCAGCGGCGCGGCGTCGCCGTTTACCTCGTTCACAAAAACATGCGTCGTAGTGTAATCGCCGTTGACGCCGTTGACGGTCAGCACGGGCGCGCCAAGCACGCCGTTGGTGAAAACAAAAACTGCGTTGGGATTGCCCGCGTTGTAATCGCCGAATTTCTCCTCGTTGTTGGCGCTGTTCCAGACACCGATTTTGTATTTGATGGCGGTGTAAAACGGCAGGTTGGTGACCCCGCCGGCCCACCACATGGCGTTGCCGGCGGGGCTGGGATCGCCTTCCTCGTGATCGAAACTTGCGGTGGCGACCAGCGTATTCGCGCCCGGCACGCCGAGCGCGCCGACGGGCGTGGCGCCGTTCGTGGTGTAATAAATCGCCGCATGATCGATCCACGACGAAGCCGGCGTGTTGCTCTTGCTCAAGTAACCGATCTTCGACCAGAACACACAATTGAAATGCGCCGCATCCGCGCCGGCGGAGAGCACGCGATTGTTATTGTGCCAGACCCACGCCGCGCGATTGCGCACGGTGAACGGCGACGCGGCGGCGGTGGATTGATTGGACGTGGAAAGACTCCCGAAATCGCCACCGGCGTAGAGATACAAATTGGTGACGGTGATGCCATCGGACGTGTCGAACTTGAGCAGAAGATAATATTGAATCACCTCGTTGGGACCGAAATTGGTAGTGTTCAACGACGCATTCCAATACTGGTTGCCGGTGGTGAACTGGAAATTAGTCTGAAAGTTGAGCGCGTTGCTACTCCACAAAGACTGCGTGGCACCCTTGTAAACCACCCAGCCGCCGGTCTGGTTGCAGTTTTCCGTGGTGCCACCGCCGCTCCACTTCCACACGCCGGACCAGATGGTGACCGCTGAATTGGTGCCGAGTTCAAATTCCGGATTGCGCATCTGCAGGTTGTTGAAGTTGCCGTCGCCGTCAGGAATATGCCAGGCGGCGGCGGTGGTTGCGCGGGCGACTGGATTTGAGCACAGCAGCAGCGCGAGGCCTGCAATGAATGAAGATAATTTCATTGGTTTTTAAAACGAACAGGAGCGATCAAATTTAAGGAACGGTTTTTATTTCGTAAAATTTTTGCGGCGCATTCGTGGTGGAATTGTCGTAATAAAACGCGGAGGTTCCCGTGCCCGGAATAGTGCCGCTGATGACGGCGAACGGCACGGTTAGATTGGTCGTGGCCAGGACTTGGTAATTGAGGCCGGGCGCACTGTCCCAAATGACCAGCTGGTTGTTGTTGGCCAAACCGGAAATCTTCAGCGGCGGCGGAATGATCACCGTGCGCGTATCACTCAAAACCGTGCTGGTGACGCTGTTTGAATATACGACCTGGATAATGTTGGTGCCGGTGATCGTGCCGGGCGAACTGACGGTCCAGTAGTCATACAACGTGCGCAGCCCGTAGCCGCAGCCGGAAGCCTGGATGGTATAATTGTTTTTAGGCTGCAAGGTTCCGTTGATGTAAATGTTAAACAGCGACGTGTCACTCGCCGTCAACGTGGCCGTGAAGCACGTCTGAAGCATGTAAGTGGTGTTGGTGTTCATTTGAATCACCGTGCCGTCGGTCGCCGGACTGGAAATCTCGACATACTGCAGCGGCCCCAAAGTATTCACGGTGCGGGTCAATGTCGTCAGCCGGTTGGTGTAAACGCTCGTTGAAACCGTTTTCAGCCGCACGCTGATCGTCGCGGTGCCGCTGGCCGGCACGTTCACGTAATTGAAACGGAACTCTTGCGGATAGTTCGGATACTGCGCGCTGATGGATGCGTTGGGGCTGACGGCCGTGGCGCTGACGAACACGGGCACGCCGTTCGAATTGCCGTTGCCATTGCTGGCGCCGGTGGCGGTGTCGTCGTTGCCGGCATAACTGTCTTGGATGTTAAAATCCACGCCGGTGACGCTGCTGTCGGCGCGCACCACAACGTTGTAACTGGCGCTGCCAAGGGTGTCGCCGTTGTTCGGATAGGCGATCACCCCGGTGGGCAGCGCGGCGTCATAATAAAACGTTTGCAGGAACGTGTTGTAAACACTCGACTGATTGGTGCGCGGCAGGAAGGTCCGGGCGCGGACGATGTGAAAGCCGGATTGCAAGCCCGTGACCGTGTTCACCGGATTCAAATCGTTGTGCAGCCAGACGACGGCGGTGGTCGGATTAAAATTGGTGATGGCCGCCTGCGTCAAACCGTAGAGTTTGGAGCCGGAAGATTCCGCGTCGGAAATCGTGCCGATGTTGGAGTTGCCCGCGCTGCCGCCGGAAAACAATGCCACCTTGTAGCGCACCTCCGTGCCGTTCGCTTGCGCCGGAATAATGCCATACCACCAGTCAATATTGCTCTGCGCACTGTCGTGATTGGAAAAATGCGCCTGCACCACCTGTGTCGTGCCTTTGCCAACGCCGAACGCACCTTCGGGATTCGTGCCGTCGGTGGTGAAATAAATGAAGCAGGTATTGATCTGGAATTGATAGCCGACCTTCACATAGATCGTCGTCACTTGGCCCACTGCCGGACTCAACGGCATGCGCTGGGTCACGCTGTTGCTCGGCGCGAGCGCCGTGTTCGTTGCGGTCGGATCGTGATACACCCAGTTCGCCGCCTGGTTCGTGATGTTTGCGCCATAGCCGAAGCCGGACACCACATTGCTCGTGCCGCCGACGGTGAAGTAATACGTTTCCGCACCGGCTGAAATGATGTTGTCATTTGAAATATTTCGCGCGGCGAATTTTTCCGGCCCGTTGCGGAATTGAAATGCCGTCTGTTCGTAGCCGAGAAAAACGTCGTCCGCGTAGCCGGGTTTGTTGTCACGCAGATCCAGAAAATTAGTCGGCGCAATGCCAGCCTGATAATTCGTCGGGCCGAGCCCCATCTGACTGTTCAAATCCACGCCGCCATCGAGCTTCACCAGCATGTTCACGCACGACGCGTCGCTGCGAACAATGATGTCCAAATTCGCGTTGGTCACCACCGGAATGTCAATCTGATAGCTGCGGTTGGAAAAAACTTTGTTGGTGATGACGTTGCCGTAGGCATCCACGCTGCCGCGCATTTTGAACGGGAACAGCGGATTGTAATTGGGGTCACCATTCGGCCCGTCGGTGCGGTTGACCGTGAGGTGTGGCACCTCCGCGCCAGCTTGCCGGAAAATAATCGCGTTGGTCGAGACATTCGCGCGACTGGCTTCCGGCCATTGATAGCCATACATTAACCAACTGCCCGTGGGGATATTCAACTCAATCGCGCCGCCGCCGCTGGGAATGCTTTGTCCGCCGACGTAAATCAAGCGTTGGGTCGGATCCGAGTTGGTCCGCGAAGAATCTGCCTGCGCCGCGGCCAAACTGGTGGTGGCGGCGTGGACCAGCAGCTTTTTGTAATCCCGCGCGGGCACACCGGTCGGCGAGGAACTGGCCAGTTGCACCAGCACCGAGCCGGGCGGAAAACCGACGGCCAAGCCCACTCCGCGATTGTTAGATATCGGCTGGCCGCCATAATAACCATCGTAGTTTTGCCCCACACCGTCGTCGAACGCAATGTCGGCGGGAAAACCGGTTTTGGTATTGATCAAGCACAAGACGGTGCCTTGGTTTTGCGAGCTATTGCCCTCGCGGTAATCATAGCGTTCGAAGGCGATGACATTCTGGTCGCTCCAGCGCGGCCAGGTGCCGCCGCGCGCGAGTTGGTTGTGCAAATACATTGTGTCCGGCATCGTGTTGTCACCGAACTCGCCGAGATAATTGGCATAGCTCACCACCGGCGTGCCGCCGGAAGAATTGTGATTGAAACCGTCGGAATAAGTCATCGGCAGACCTTCGCGCATGAACAAATAAGCGTCCTCCAAACCCAGATTCGCGTTGTAACCGAAGTCCTGATCCATCGAAAAATTGCAGCCTTGCGCCGCGCTGTAATTGCCGCTGCCATCGCAATTCCCATAGCTCGGAGCATAATCCCGCCCGTCCATGCCCGCGAGGGACGATCCGTTGTTGAACGTGTTGTTCAACTGGCTGTAAAGCGGCTGGTTTTCCAGCCGCATGCCGGAGTTGAGATAATCGTAAAACGGCGGCGCGGGTGAAATGTGCTCGCCAAAAATCATCGCGTCGTTGCGCGGTGCCTCGGTGTTGAACAGGCTGTTCCGGTTGCCATCCGTTTCGACATAGCCGTTGCCGGTGACGTTGTTGCCATAACCATGGACGTAATCATACATCGCCTGAATCGCGCCGGTGTAGCCGGCAAAACTCGGATCATCCGTCTGCCCGGTTTCGTTGCCGAAAAAACTCACCGGCACATGCTTCACCGCGTCCAAGCGGAAGCCGTCGCACTTGGTCATATAAAGCGTCCACGCCACCGCGCGGCAGAGATAAACGGAAACATCTTCCGGCACCGGCTGGCCGTGCCCGTCAAACGGCCGCCAGCCCGCGCCGCCCCAGCCCGCGCCCAGCACCGGCCCATTGGTGTCCATATACAAATCCACCCGGCCCGGAAACCGCACGAAATACGGCTTGGTCGTCGTGTTGCCGATGTTGTTGCCAAAATTCCAATTGACCGTGCCCGGTTCCTGCGCCAGATCGCACAGGCCCAGCAGCGGCTGATTTTGCACCACCGACGTGGTGCACCAATACGGATCGCCGATGGACGGCCAGTTTTGAAAACCGCCGGTGACGGTTTGCAGATGAAAATCCTGCGGCACCAAACCCGGATAATAATTTGTGGAAATGCCCGAACCGGGATAGCCCGGCACCGTGCTGGAGCGGTGGTTCATCACGTTGTCGAAATAAATGCGGATGCCGAAACGGTGCGCCATTTGCACCATCTGGATCAATTGGTCTTGCGTGCCCCAGCGCGTGGCCACGGTGCCCTGCTGGTTGGTGCCGCCCAGATCAAACGGATCAAACTGGTCGTAGCCGTAGGAATAGGCGCCGCTGTTGCCCTTGGCCGGATTCGGCAGCCACAGGCTATCGTAGCCCGCCTCGGCGATCTCCGGCATTTTTTGCGAAAGCTGCGGCCAGGTGAGCTGGAACAATTCCAGCATCGCTTCGCCGCGCGCTTCGTGAACCGCCGCCAGCAGGACGGAAAAAATAATAAATCCAGCCGCCGCTCGCCGGAACGAGACGGAAATAAAATGGAGGACAGTCGGTTTCACGAAAGTTGAAGCAAAAGATTTGGCACGCTAAATAAAAGTCCAATGGTCCGACGGGCTTGTCAAATTGCGGGCAGCCACCGGTGGGGACATTGGAACTGCGCAGAACATACGGCGTAAAAATGCGTTATTCCATCGCATCTTTATGCGGTGGGGGCGTTGTCTTACCAAGTCTGCATTTTAAATTCTTGCATTCCCGGCTTGTTTGTCAGGCGCCTTTGGAGAAAAACTGCGCCATGCAAAATAATAAAACCGTGCTCGCATTTCTGGACGATGTTTATGAAGACCTGGAATTGTGGTATCCTAAATTGCGTTTGGAGGAGGCGGGCTACGCATTGAAGTGCGCCGCGCCGGAAATCAAAACCTACGCCGGCAAGCACGGCTATCCGGCCGCGTCGGATTTGCTGCTGAAGGATGCGCGCAGCGAGGATTTTTGCGGGCTGCTCGTGCCGGGCGGCTTCATGCCGGACAAATTGCGCCGCGATGCCAAGGCGCTGTCGCTGACGCGCGAATTTTTTGAGCAGGGCAAGCTCGTCGCCTTCATCTGCCACGGCGGCTGGATTCCGATCTCCGCAAAAATCCTGAACGGCAAACGCGTCACCGGCTCGCTCGGCATCAAGGACGATCTGGAAAATGCCGGCGGCATCTGGGTCAACGAGCCGGTGGTCGTGGACGGCAATTTGATTTCCAGTCGCACGCCGAAAGATTGCCCGCCGTTTGGCGCGGCGATGGTCAAATTTCTCGACGACAGTTTTCGTCATTGAAATTTCTCCGGCAGTTTCTATCATTTGCGTCATGGAACAAACGTCGCCATCACAATTAGCGCAATACATCCCGATCCTGTTTCTGCTCGCTGCCGCCGTCGGTTTCGCCGGCGGGACGCTCTTCGTCTCCGTGCTGCTCGGCAAATATGCCAAATCCAACAAGGCCAAGGACGCCGCCTACGAATGCGGCAAGGATCCCATCGGCAGCAACACCGGCCGCTTCTCGGTGAAATTTTATCTCGTCGCGATGCTGTTCATCCTGTTCGACATCGAAGTGGTATTCATGTATCCGTGGGCCGTGGTTTATCGCGACATGCTGGCGGAACACGCCACGCGCAATCTGGTGCTCGGCTCGATGATTTCGTTCCTAGGCATTTTGTTCGCGGGATATATTTACGCCGTGAAGAAAAAAGCGCTCGACTGGAAGACCTGATTTTACTGTATTTTAAAATGCGAAAGCGCTGAAGCGGTTTGCTTCAGCGCTTTTTGTTTTTAACAAATGCTATTTGCTGGCGAGTGAGGCGGACACAATCGCCTGAGCCTCGACGATGATGGCATCCAGGTGCGTCGCGCCTTTAAAACTTTCGGCATAGACCTTGTAAATATTTTCCGTGCCGGAAGGCCGCGCCGCGAACCAGCCGTTTTGCGTGCAGACTTTCAGGCCGCCGATGTCCGCGTGGTTGCCCGGCGCGCGCGTGAGCTTTTGCGTGATGGCATCACCGGCGAGCGTGCTGGCGGTCACGGCTTCCGGCGTGAGTTTCTTGAAGGCCTGCTTTTGTTCCGGCGTGGCGGGCGCGTCAATCCGCTTGTAGCTCGGTGCCCCGAATTTCACGGTGAGTTCCGCGTAATGCTGGCCGGGATCTTTGCCGGTCGTGGCGCAAATCTCCGCTGCGAGCAGGCCGAGAATCAATCCATCCTTGTCCGTGCTCCACACGCTGCCGTCGCGCCGCAGGAAACTGGCTCCGGCACTTTCCTCGCCGCCGAAACACACTGAGCCGTCCGCGAGTCCGGGCGCGAACCACTTGAATCCCACCGGCACTTCCATCAGCTTGCGCCCCAGCGAAGCGACGACGCGGTCAATGATACTGCTGCTCACCAGCGTTTTGCCGACGGCGGAATTTTTGCTCCACTGCGGACGATGCGTCAGCAGATAATTGATCGCGACGGCGAGATAATGATTCGGATTCAGCAAACCGGCGGACGGCGTGACGATGCCGTGACGGTCAGCGTCGGGATCGGTGCCGAACGCGACGCTGAATTTGTCCTTCAAGCCGACGAGGCTCGCCATCGCGTAAGGACTTGAACAATCCATGCGGATTTTTCCGTCGTGATCCACCGTCATGAAGCCAAACTGCAGATCAATCTTTGTGTTCACCACCGTGATGTCCAGGCCGTAAAGTTCCTTGATCGGCTCCCAGTATTGCAGCGAGGCGCCGCCCAGCGGATCAATGCCGATGCGCACGCCCGCCGCCTTGATCGCCGCCATGTCAATCACCTCGCCGAGGGTGGCGACGTAGGGCGTGATGAAATCGTGCAGATGTGTGTTGCTCGCTTTGAGCGCGGATTCGTAAGCGAGCCGCTTCACATCCTGGTTGCCGCCGCGCAGGATCTCGTTGGCGCGGTTCTGCACCCAGCCGGTGATGTCCGTGTCCGCCGGGCCGCCATTCGGCGGATTATATTTGAAGCCGCCGTCCGAGGGCGGGTTGTGCGACGGCGTAATGACAATGCCGTCAGCCAGACCGCTTTTCCGGCCGCGATTGTAGGTCAAAATGGCGTGTGAAATCGAAGGCGTGGGCGTGAAGCCATCGTCGCGTTGGATGAACGTCTCGACGCCGTTGGCCGCGAGCACTTCGAGCGCGGTGCGCTGCGCCGGCGCGGAAGCAGCGTGCGAATCTTTGCCGATGAACAGCGGACCGGTGAAATTTTTGGATTTGCGGAATTCACAGATGGCCAGCGTGATGGCGAGGATGTGCGCCTCGGTGAACGTTCCGTTGAACGGCGTGCCACGATGGCCGCTGGTGCCAAAGCTGACGAGTTGTTCCGGATTCGCGGTGTCCGGTTTTCGCTCGTAGTAATCAAGTTCAAGCTTGCGGACATCAATCAATATTTCCGTCGGCGCCGGTTTTCCGGCTAATGGGTGCAAGTTCATGTGAAATTCGGAGCCGGCATTTTGTGCCAGACGCGGCGATCGTGCAAGACTAGCTTGTTTTGGGTCATGGAAAAGTCCAAGTGCGGCATCTCCAGGAGCGCGCAATCCAAATCGGAAAGTCAGCGACCTCCGGCAAAGCCTTAAACTTTTATATCACGGAGGAAAAACTCTTTGGCAACACCGCTTGCCAGCCTTTTACAGCGTTTTTCCATCGCGGATAGCTCTCGCGTCTTCGAAGCGCCCAAATTCAGGAACAACCACGATATGTCACTTTATTACGTGAGTTTCAATAGAATATAGCACAAAGACACTATTACCGAATCCTCGGGAACTGGATACATTCATCAGGATTCTTTGAAGCCAAATTCAATTCAACCAGCGCAAAACGGAAAAATCAAAAGAAAAAGTTTTTTAGCATGATAACGCCAAATTTGAATCACAACGGTTCGGTAAACCCACTCATAAAAGATTGGGTGCAAGCTATGACGGACTTATGTCAGCCGGATCAAGTGGTCTGGTGCGATGGTTCAGACGCTGAAAAAGATGCACTCACTGCCGAGGCGGTTGAAAAAGGCATCCTGATCCGGCTCAATCAGGAAAAACTGCCGGACTGTTATTACCATCGTTCCCATCCCAATGATGTCGCCCGCGTGGAGCAATCCACCTTTATTTGCACTGAAACACAGGGACAAGCCGGACCAACTAATAACTGGACAGCTCCCAAAGAAATGTATGAACGGCTTTACAATTTAGCTCGAAATAGCATGGCTGGCAGGACCATGTATGTCGTGCCCTATTTGATGGGGCCGCCCGGATCGCCCCTAAGCAAGGTCGGCGTGGAATTGACAGATTCCATTTACGTCGTGTTGAGCATGCGCATCATGACCCGCATGGGCAATGTTGCTTGGGAACATCTGGGGGAGAGCGATGATTTTAATCGTGGGCTTCATTGCTCGCTGGATTTAAATCCTGAACGGCGCTTCATCGCACATTTTCCGCAGGACAACACAATCATCTCTGTGGGCTCCAATTATGGTGGCAACGTGCTGCTCGGGAAAAAATGTCTCGCCCTGCGGATCGGTTCCTATCTCGGTCGGAACCAGGGCTGGCTTGCCGAACACATGCTGATTCTTGGCGTCGAATCGCCCACGGGCCAAAAGACGTTCATCGCCGCCGCTTTTCCCAGCGCATGCGGCAAGACGAATTTTGCCATGCTGGTCCCGCCGGAACGTTTTCATGGCTGGAAAATCTGGACAATTGGTGATGACATTGCCTGGATGAAGCCCGGTGCCGATGGCCGACTCTATGCCATAAACCCTGAGGCCGGTTATTTCGGGGTGGTGCCGGGAACCAATTTCAAATCCAATCCCAATGCCATGACCTGCATGGCCCGCGACACGATCTATACCAACGTGGCACTAACGCCCGACTTGGATGTCTGGTGGGAAGGCAAAGACGGTCCACCGCCAAACGAATGTCTCGACTGGCAAGGCAAACCGTGGACACCGGCTTCCAAAGAAAAAGCCGCGCATCCCAACAGCCGCTTCGCCGCACCGATGACCAATAACCCGGCCCTGGCTCCCGAGGTGAACGACCCGGAAGGCGTGCCGATCAGCGCCATCATTTTTGGCGGCCGCCGCGCCGACACCCTGCCCTTGGTGCTACAGGCGTTCAACTGGATTCATGGCGTTTATCTTGGCGCAACGATGGGATCGGAAATGACGGCGGCGGCGGCCGGCACGCTCGGCCAGGTCCGCCGCGATCCACTCGCCATGCTGCCGTTCTGCGGCTATAACATGGGAGATTATTTCAGCCACTGGCTTAAAGTCGGCAAGTCGCTGAAGCATCCGCCGCGCATCTTCAATGTGAACTGGTTTCGCAAAGATGCGGCCGGGAAATTTTTGTGGCCGGGTTACGGCGAGAACATGCGGGTGCTCAAATGGATTGTGGACCGGTGTCACGGCCAAGCTGAGGCGAACGAATCGCCGCTGGGTTGGCTGCCGGCCGCCACCAGTTTCGACCTGCAAGGCATGAATGGATTTCCGCTCGCCAATTTCGATTTGGCACAGGCCATTGATCGCGACGAATGGCGGCGCGAAGCCGCGTCGCAGGACGAATTATTCGGCAAACTCGCCGGGCAACTGCCGCCAGAGTTGCTGTTCCAGCGCAACCTTCTATTATCGCGGCTGTAAAAATGGTCTGCAAAATGGAAAAACCGCGCCAATGAAACCCAAACGCTTTTACCAGCAGCTTTATGTCCAGGCGTTCGCCGCCTTGCTGCTGGGAATCGCCTTTGGCTTTTTCTGGCCGGAGCTCGGCGTAAAGATGAAGCCGCTCGGCGACGCCTTCATCAATCTGGTCAAAATGTTGATCGGTCCGATCATCTTCTGCACCGTTGTTCACGGCCTCGCCTCGATGGGCGACCTCAAAAAGCTCGGTCGGATTGGTGGCAAAACCCTGCTCTATTTTGAAGTCGTCTCCACGCTCGCCTTGGTTATCGGCCTCGTGGTCGTCAATGTGCTCAAGCCGGGCGTGGGCTTCAACATAGATCCGGCCACGCTGGACCCGAACATCGCGAAAGCTTACACAACCAACGCCCATGCTTTGAGCACGGTGGATTTTCTGCTGAACCTGATTCCTAAAACATTTATTAGCGCGTTTGTCTCTGGCGACCTGTTGCAGGTTTTGGTTGTGGCCGCGCTGGTCGCATTTGCCATCCAAGCCATGGGGGAACGGGGCAAACCCGTGCTCCACGTCATCGGAGTCGGATCACAAGTTTTTTTCAATATCATGCACATCGTCGTGAAGCTCGCGCCATTTGGCATCTTTGGCGCGATGGCGTTCACCGTCGGCAGCAACGGCGTCCGCTCGCTGACTTATCTGTTCGACCTGATCGCCGGATTTTATATCACAGCCGCTTTGTTCGTCGTGCTGGTTTTGGGTGCCATCGCCTGGTTCAGCGGGTTTTCCATATTCCGGTTCTTGGTTTTCATCAAAGAGGAACTCGTCCTGGTGCTGGGCACCAGTTCCTCGGAAACCGCCCTGCCTGGCATGATTGAAAAAATGAAGCGCCTCGGCTGCGCGGAATCCACCGTCGGTCTGGTGATTCCCACCGGATACAGTTTCAATCTCGACGGCACCAATATTTACATGGCCATGGGCGCGGTTTTTCTAGCCCAAGCGACCAATACGCCGCTCGACTTGCCACATCAAATCAGTTTGCTGGTGGTGGCGATGATCACCTCGAAAGGTGCCAGCGGCGTGACGGGCGCAGGTTTTGTCTGCCTCGCCGCCACGCTGGCCGCCGTGCCGAGCGTGCCGATCGAATCGCTCGCGCTGCTGGTGGGCATTGACCGGCTCATGAGCCAATGCCGCTCCTTCACCAACCTCATCGGCAACGGCGTCGCCACCGTGGTCATCAGCCGCTGGGAAAAGGAAATCACGCCGGAGCTGCTGAATGCAAATTTACGCCAACTGGCCGTGAACAACTTCGCCGTAAAATGAACCTCAAATTACTTCAAGTCACATCAGTCTGTTTTGCCGCCCTGTTGTTTTTCATTGGGCAGGTGCAAGCAGCGCCAATTCCCACCGGCTTGAGCCACTTTGAAGTCGGCACTGGCAACAGCGCCATCACCGTTTTCACTTACAAGCCGAAAGGTTACCATGGCGGACCGCTGGTAATGGTGTTTCATGGGTTGTTGCGCAATGCCGAAGATTATTGCCGCAACTGTATCCCGCTGGCCGAGCGAAATAATGTGATCATCGCCGCGCCGTTGTTCAGCACGAATCAGTATGACAACGAAGAATATCAGCGCGGAGGCGTGATCCGAAAAGGCGTCGTCCAGCCGCGCGAAAATTGGAGCTATGCCCGGCTGCCGGCGATCATCGAAGCCGTCCGGCAAGCCGAGGCCAAACCGGCATTGCCCTACTATTTTCTTGGCCATTCCGGCGGTGGACAATTTCTCATGCGACTAGCTGCGCTTTACCCGATGGAAGCCAAGCGGATTGTCGCCTGCAATCCCGGATCGGATTTGTTTCCGCGCAGTGATTGGAAATTTGGCTACGGCTACGGCGGACTACCACAGGAGTTAAGTGATGATGCCGCCCTGCAACGCTATCTCGCCGCGCCGCTGACTCTTTGCCTCGGTCTGCAGGACATTGATCCGAACCATCCTGAACTTGACCGTTCCGCCGCCGCTGAATTGGAAGGCCGATTCCGCTTGGAACGCGGCCGCAATTGTTTTGAGTTCGCGCAAAAACTCGCCCAGGAGCATGGCTGGCAGTTCAACTGGCGCAAAGTGGAAATCCCCGGCATCGCGCACGACGGCAAAGCAATGCTCGAAGCCAAGGAAGTTCAAGTTGCGTTGTTTGGCGAGCATAAACTGGACGGCCGAAAAAAGCCCTGATGGTTTACGACAATCACACTCGTAAAATATGAAAACGCCTCAAAGAATATATTCCCACGCTGGGATTCGCGTTCTTTGTAATGCAACCAGCCTGCTGCTGCTGTCCGTCCTGGCAATTTCTGCAGCCCAAATGGAGGATGGTCAGGATTACGCTGCGGCCACTTCGACACCGGTTGCGGGCCGAAGTCCATGGTTGCTAGCCAGCAGCGGCGGAGTGCCAGCAGCCTCGACTTCGGCCATCGGCATTTATCTCGGCAATCTGACCGGCACGACCACACCGTTGTTGGGCGGATTAACGAATTCCATTAACCCCGAGGCGCATCTCCAGATTAACAAGGCTGGTTCCAGTTCCAGAACTTATTATCGAACCATTGGAACTTCGCTGACCAATAATTCAGTTTACTTCTCGTTTCTGATGAATGTATCCGTGAATTCCACCTCGAGTGATGAAATCGTTTGTGAATTGGTTCCCGCGGTCGCGGGCGGAAGCTATCCCGCCAATCCGTCGGTCAACGATCCGCTAACGCTCCATTTACAAAAAGGTCCGGATACCAGCCATTTTAATCTGGGAATCCAAAGTCTTGGTGGCGCGGTGAATTGGGCGTCCACAACCCTTGCAGACAGCACGGATTATCTTGTGGTGTTGCAATATACTTTTGGAGCTGGACAGCCATGCCAGCTTTTCGTCAACCCGATCCCGGGAGCCGCACAGCCAGCAGCCAGCGCGACAGCCACGAAAGGCGCTGTCGCCGAACCAGCCAATCTTGGAACCATTTTATTCTGGGAAAGCTCAACCGCCACGACCATCACCTCTAGTTACGATGTGATGCGGGTGGATCCCTCTTGGGCTAACGTGACGCCGACAAATAGTTCTGGAACCATTACGAACAATCCTCCACCAACGAACAACGCCACTCCCATGCGCCTGCTCTTTTTGGGCGACAGCCTGCTGGGCATTAGCACTTCATATTCCAATAACATTCCAGCCATCCTGATGAACCTGGCCCAGAGCTTTGGCGATTCCGTAACTAACACCAGAATTGCCAACTTCAGTTGGTATCTTTACCAGTTTGCCGCCGATCCGACCGCCACCAATGACATCAACACCGGCAATTATGACTTGGTCATTTTGCAGGACCAGACGCAGGAGCCATCCTTGCCATCCCCGCGCAACAACTCCATGTTTCCGGCGTGCCGCACCTTGAACGGCATGATCACCAATCACAATGAGCGGACGATGTTTTACGAAACGTGGGGCTACATCAACGGCGATACCAGCGGCAACTGCGGCAGTTACGATTTTCCGGCACAATACAAAACTACCTGTGACGGAGGCTTCGGCAGCTTCCTCAACATGAACATCGCGCTACGAGAAGGTTATGCCATGATTGCAAACCAACTGGGAGCAGCTATCTCGCCGATTGGCCTTGCCTGGGCCACCGTCCGCGAAACTCAACCCAGCCTCAATCTCTATATTTTAAACGACTCGCTCGGCGACCGTCATCCGAATGATTTCGGCGCATATCTCGCCGCGTGTGTCTTTTATAGTTCGATCTTCGGCCGTAGTCCCGAGGGCAGCTCTTATCGCTCCGACATTGACACAGCCAGCGCCGCATTGCTACAGCAAATTGCCGCCCGATCGGTGTTGCAAGACCCTTTCGCACCCGACGCGTATAACTTGGGAACTAATCATTTTTACTGGGCTTACAACTGGCAAAATTATACAAACCCGGTCTCCTCGCCGACCAACACCACCGTCATCTCCGGCGCTTCCGGAAAACCGTCACCTTCGGTGAAGGTGAACTCAAATGTAGGAACAGTCAGCAATCTTTGGCTGGGAACTTTCGACACTAACTATAACCAGGCTGGCCAAGGGAGGCTTTATTTTGCGACCGGAGGCGCACTCACGGTCGCCGGCGCGATGATCGTCGGCAAGGAAGGCAAAGGCTTTGTGCAGCACAATGGCGGTGCGCTGACGGTAAATGGCGTGCTCACTCTAGCGCAACAAACCAACAGCACCGGCCAATACACCCTGTCAAATGGGACGCTTTACGCGGCGCAAATCCTGCCCGGCGCGGGGAGTAGTGCATTTATTTTCCAAGGCGGGCAGCTTGGCTTCGCTCAATTCGGAAGCCTGGCGCAGCCGCTCAATCTAGCTTCCGCCACTGGCACACTGGCGTTGACTAACACGACTGGAACTTCTCTCATTTACGGCAATTTTACCAATGGCAATGCGGCTACCCTGTCCATCCAACTTGGAAGCGCGTCGAATGTTCTGGCCGTGAGCGGAACGGCTTCGCTAGCCGGAACTTTGAATGTGAATTTTGCAACTGGATTTCAGCCTTTGCTCGGACAGCAATTCACACTGCTGTCGGCGGCCACCGTCTCCGGTAACTTCACCACCAGCCTCATGCCTGCCGTCGGATCAAACGGCTTGGGTTTGGTGACCAGCGTGACAACCACGTCCGTTGTTGCCACCGTGGTGAACTTTTCGCCGCAATTAAATATTCCAGTGCTGACGAACGCCAGCTTTGAATGCCAACTCAGCGGTGTAACCGGTAGCCGATACGTTTTTCAAGCGTGCACTAACTTGAGCGAAGGCCTTTGGATTTCGCTCGTTACGAACACCTCACCCTTCACCTTCCAAGAAACCATTGCCACACCGCAGCGGTTTTACCGCGCGATTTATCTGCCATGAGCGGCCTTAATGACCAATCTTGTGGCACCAAAAATTGCCGGACAAAACTTCTTCTTTGCGTTGCTCTCGCATTGATTTTGGTCGGCGATATTGGTGCTTACCTGGTGCAAACAGTGGGACGGACTATTCAGGTCATTGGCTTCAAACTCCCCACCGAAAATGGCCAATGGATCACCGCCGACTTGTTCAAACCCAAAACGGCGACGGAAGAAAATCCCGTGCCGATGGTAGTCGTCTGCCCTGGTTTTGAACGCAGCAAGGAAACGATGACGAGTTATTCCATCGAACTCGCGCGCCGCGGAATCGCGGTCATCACAATCGACCCATACAATCAGGGCGCCTCCAGCTCTACCATGCAAAAACGCTCCGCCACGGTGGAAGGTTATGGCGTCGTCCCGATGGTGGAATACATTTGCGGCACGTCGAACCTGAATTATATCAACAAGTCGCAGATCGGCGCGGCGGGCTATTCCGCCGGTGGGAATGCCGTGCTCCAGTCGGCAGCACGTTTCGGTGCCCGCCAGGCCAAGGCTTTGCGCCGCGTGCAATCCAAAAATTCCGCCAGTAACAACGGCGTTTCCGATGCAGAATTAGCTTTGGCCCGGGCGCAAAACCGGATTTCCTCGATCTTTATCGGTGGATATGTGCTGACATTGACTGACGTCATTCTGGCAAACGTGGACGCCAATGTTGGTCTGGACTATGCCTACTACGATGAGGGCGCGTTCCGGACAGAAAATGGCAATGCCCACATGCACGATGCGCCCGAGGCATTGCGACTGGTTAACTCGATTTACGCAGAAGACAATAAAATCTCTGAAGTCAAAATTGACAAAATATACGGAACTCTTACCAACCAGACTTTGCGCGTGGTGCATAATACCAAAAGTATTCACCCGCTGATGCCCTACACTCCGGCTCATGTCGCCAAGATGATTGACTTCTTTACCACGGTCTTCGGTCTTAACCCGACCATTTCTTCGTCAAATCAAATTTGGCCACTAAAAGAATTGTTTACCTTGATATCTTTAATCGGCGCATTTTTGCTTCTCCTGCCCTGTGCCACGTTGCTGCTCCGCCTGCCAGTCTTCAACTCGCTGGTTCACCCCGTGCCGCCCGCGCTGCCCGTGCCCGGAAGGAATGGAAAAGTTCTCTTTTGGGTCATGTTTGCTTTTTCCGCGGTTGTGGCCTGTTTTATATTCATTCCAATGGTGCGCGCCACCGCCACGCTGTTTCCCCAAGCCAGCGCCGGGATGCAAACGTGGTTCTTTCCCCAGCGGATTAACAACGCCATTCTTCTTTGGGCCGTCGCCAACGGAATCATCGGCTTCATCATTTTTGCACTGAACTACAAGCTGGTTGGTAAAAAGAACGGCATTACCCCAGCCATGTGGGGAATGAAGACCAGCGTCAAAGAACTGGCCCAAACCGCCTGTCTGGCATTCACGTTGTTTGCGGCCTTCTATGTCTTGCTGTTTGCCTCGTATGCCATCTTCCACACCGACTTCAGGTTTACATTTGTGTCCGCCGCCGCCGCATTTCCACCAAAGATGCTGCTGATTGCCTTGGAATATCTTCCGCTCTTTTTCATATTTTACCTCGCCAACTCCATCCGCGTGAACTGCACCAACCGGTTCGAGGGGCAGAAAGAATGGGTCGCCATGTTGATTAACGCCCTCGGCAACTCCGTCGGCTTGATAATGATCATGGTCATCCAGTATGCGCATTTCGCCGCCACCGGCACGGTTTACTGGACCCAGGAATGGCTTTACACCAACTTGCTGCTGGGAGTCACTCCGATGATGTTCGTTCTACCTTACTTTAACCGTTACTTTTTCCGGATCACCGGCAAGGTTTATCTGGGGCCGATGGTCACCTGCCTTATCTTTATCATGATGATGCTGACCGGCAACGTCTGCTATATCCCGCTCAAATGAAAGATTTCATACCCAAGCGGTGGGTTTCGCCGTTAACTTGCCAGGGTCAATTCCCCAACAATCGAAAATACTGCTGCTGATTTGTGGGCGTCACAGTTACCGAGACGCTCGCACCATTGGTGGTGATTGGCAGGACAGCAACGGTCCAAGGACCGAGGGGACTATTCGCCATCAGCACTTGATACGCTTCCGCCGCGATTGGCCAAGTCAGTTGCAGCTTTCCATCTTGACTTGATTGTTGCAGTGCTATTTTTGGCGGGGATGCGGACACGGAACCAGACGCCGGCGTCACGGCCGCCCAAGTCGGAGCGATGCGAACCGTATCATAAGCCCAATTTCCGCTGCCATCCACACCCTGGTTGAAGCTCCTGAAATAAATGTAACTCAGGTCACTGAATTGAACGCTGCCCTGGCAGACGGCACTAGGAACCGCCGGTTCCAGTGCGCCGGGAGTGGGATTGATGAACAGGCTGGCAGTGGTGGTATTCAAATCCAGCTTCAACACCATTAGATATGTGGTATTGGGAAAACACTGGTTGGTGGCATACGGCGAAACCACTTTACTGGATCCAAGATGAATCGTGTAATATCCAGTCCGTTGTCCATTAACAGTTAGCTCGATTGGGTCAGTTAATTGTCCGCCGGGGACATTATTGGTGCCAGATAACATCCCGCAAATATAATACGCTGAAACCGGCAGGTTAATACAATTAAGCAGGAAGGAACAATAAACAGTGCCATTCGTTGCCGGTTGCGAAAATGGCCTGTTGGCATAGATGGCAGGAGTAGCCTGAGTGACCTGCAGAGCGCCGCCGCTCGGCGAAAGGTCTGCCAATCCAGGATAAATCAGGCTCCCAGCGACGAAAGCAAAACCAGCCGGGCTGGCAGAAACCAATGGGGTATTGTTCCCCAGCGGTCCGACCGGATAATTAAAGCTCTCCTCAAGGTATTTCGCCGGTGGAATCGGAGCCGAAACGATGACGGTCCGGCTGACCGAGTTGGTATTGCCGTTGCCATCGTCAGCGGTGTAGATGACGAAGTAGGTGCCTGGCGTGCTCGTTTGCACCGGATTGGTGACCCGCACCGCCACAGTGCCGGCACAACTGTCGCTGGCTATGGCACCCGCATCAAAATATGCTAAATTGGCCGGGATATTCGTCGGGTTGCTGCCCAAAACAGTGATGACCGGCGGGGTCATGTCCGTCACCGTCAGGGTTGCGCCGACGCTGACGGCGTTGTAAGCGTTGGCCACCCGCACCGAGACCGGGTAGCCATTTTCCGCCAGAGTCACAGAAGATATGGTGTAACTGGTGTTGGTGGCACCGGTAACGGGCGAGCTGTTCAAATACCACTGATAATTCAATGGCGCGGTCCCGGTGGCGCTCGCTGTGAAAGTCGCATTAGCCCCACACTCTGCGGTCTGGCTCTGTGGAAATTGTGTCATGGTCGGCGGCGAACCAATGGTCAGCGTCGCCGGCAAGCTGTTGGTGGAGCCGTAAAGGTTGGTCACCAGCACGGAGTAATTGCCCGCCTGAGACAACTGAACATTGGTCAAGATCAGGGTCACGTCGGTGGCACCACTGATGTTGGTGCCGTTGAAACTCCACTGGTAGCTTAATGGGGTCGAGCCGGAAGCGGTGACGCTGAAGCTGACGCTGCTGCCAACCTGAAAGGTCTGATTTGTTGGTTGCAAGGTGATGACCGGCGGTGTGGCGGACGACAACGCACACTTGCCAGCACTGCCCGCCGAGTAGATGGATTGAACCTCCGCAGCAGTTAGCGCGCGATTATAAAGGGAAATTTCATCCTCCAACCCGTTGAAGATGCGCCCAGTGGCCTCCGCATTTTCTCCGATATAAACCGGATAACTGTTCGGCGCGATGGAACCTGTGGCCGGCGCGGAAACATCCAGCGTTCCGTCCACATAAAGAAATTTATTGGTTCCATCATAGACGGCCGCCACATGATGCCACTGGCCATCGTTCACATTACGGCTGCCATACAGGTCAATGGACAGGTTGCCGTATATATCCAGAGCTGGACTGAGGCCGGTGGTGCTGAAGGTGATGGTATTCGCTCCCGAGGTGCCTTGCAGTCGCCAGGAAGAATCACCTTTGGTTACAATCCCCTTCCAATAGGAATTCGCGGTGGACTGGTTCACCTTGAGCCACAGTTCAATGGACATGCTGGTAGTGAATGAGTTCAGCAGCGACGAGTTCGGGATGGAACAATAACCGACTGACCCGTTGAAGAGAAAAGCCTGTCCCACCTTGCCGGCAGCATAAGTCGCTCCATTGAGCAATGTGCCGTTGTTGATTCCAGCTGAATCCGCAGCGTTGCCCTCCGCCGGCCACCAGGCCACCAAACCTGATGACACCGGGGCGCAGCCCGAACCGGACGATACCAGCACGTTTCGTGTAGCATAATTGGTATTGCCATTGCCATCGTCGGCCGTATAAGTAACGAAGTAGGTGCCCGGCATGCTAGTGTTGACCGGATTAGCCACGCGCACCGCAACGGTGCCGGCACAACTGTCATTGGCTGTGGCACCGGCATCAACATAAGCCACACCAGACGGTATGGTTATTGGGTTGCTCCCCAAGATGGTGATGACCGGCGGGGTGGTGTCCACCACGGCCAAGGTCGCGCTGTTGCTGGCACTGCCGTAAGCATTGGTCACAACCACCTTGACTGCAAAGGTATTGCCCGCCCCAAACACGCCATTGATGGTGTAGCTTTGGTTGGTGGCACCGGTGACCGGCAACCCATTCACAAACCATTGATAACTCAACGGCGCGGTTCCTGAAGCGTTGGCACTGAACAGCGTGTTGCCGCCGCACGCGACGGTCTGGTTCGTCGGCGGCTGGGTGATGGTTGGCGGCGCCACCACCACCACGGTCCGCGTGGCAGAATTGGTGTTGCCGTTGCCATCGTCTGCGGTGTAGGTCACGAAGTAGGAGCCCGGCGAGCTTGTGTTCACCGGATTGCTTATCCGCACCGCCACGTTTCCCATACAACTGTCATTGGCTGTTGCACCCGCATCAAAATAGGCTGAATTGAGCAGAAGATTTGTCGGGTTGTTTCCCAACATGGTGATGACCGGCGGGGTCGTGTCCACCACGGTCAGGGTCGCGCTGTTGCTGGCGCTACCGTAAATATTGGCCACCACCACCGCGAGCGCATAGGTAGTTCCGGCTCCGAATACTCCATTGGTGGTATAGCTGGTGTTCGTTGCCCCATCAATCGGCAGGTTATTCAGATACCATTGGTAACTCAACGGAGCGGAGCCTGGCGCAGTTACAACGAACGTCGCATTTCCGCCGCACTCCACGGTCTGATTTGTTGGCGGCGCGGTGACCAACGGCGGGAAATTCGATCCGTTCAAACTCACGACGCTGCTGGTCACCGCGCCATAAACATTGGTGATGGTGACAAAATAATTACCCACGTTCCCGTCGTTAACCGGATTAAAGGCGAGATTGGCAGTGTTTTGTCCGGCGAGCGGTGCCGAGTTGTAATACCACTGGTAATTCGCGCCCATCAGGCTGTCCCCGCTGGCGGTCACAGTGAACAGCGCGCTGCCACCGGTAGATGCGGTTTGATTGATCGGCTGCGTCAGAATGGCCGGTGCATGGCCGAACTGCCAGTTGGAATCATATTCCACACTCGCCAGCGAATTGGTCGTGATGGTTGCGCCGTTGGTAACGGTTAGCGAGCTGGTCAAGATAATCGTGAACAGCCCGCTCTTGTTGGTTTGGACGTTGGCCACCACCAGGCTCGGCGTGGTCGCAACCGGGACATATTTGAACTCCCAAGTGTAATGGTTTTGAGCGGCGGGAACATTGGTGATAAAGGCCAAAAGATTCAGGGTCGAGCCGACCGACTGATAATTCGTGACTGTCAGGGGCGTGCCACCATTCAACCAACTGTTGGGCGGAACCGTCACGACTGAAAGATAGGCATTGGTTGAAATTGTGCTGCCGGAGTTGGTGGCCGTAACTGTATAAAGCCCGGCATCGGTCAGTTGCACATTATTGTTTGTCAGACTGGCCTGGGTGGAAACGGGCACCGGGTTGGTTCCTTGCACCCAAGTATAACTTGGCGGAGGGTAGCCCGAGGCCACTGCTTTCAGAACCACACTCGAACCGGTTTGAGCCACAGTGTTGGAAGGCGTCGCGAGCCAGCTTGGTGGCGCTGAAGGTTGAACGACAATCAGCGTGGCAGTATGAGGAGACGAAACAACCCCGCTACCGCATCCAACCGTCCAGCACTTTATAGTGAATGAATATGTCCCGGCGGCAGTCGGCGTCCCAGATACGGTCGCCGTATAACCAGGCGTGGCAGAATATACGGCATTCAGCCCGGGTGCGATCATCACCGGCGAGTCCATGCAAACATTCGTAAGGGTAATGGTCATGGCACGAGTCCGCCCCGCGTAGGCGCTGCCATAAGTTATAATGCCGGTGTAAGGTTCGCCCACCAACGCCGTGGCCGGTGAAATGGAAATGCTCGAAGCGCTGGACACGGCATCAAAGCCCAGCAGCGCCACCGCGCCCGCGCCGAGCTTCAAGATGAAAGCGTAGCCCGCCGGCGCAAGCCCCTGGGTTTCCATGGAAACAAAGCTCCGCAACAGCGGCATCACCTGCAACGCCGCCGCCAAGGCGATCGAAAAAAACGGGGTCAGTCTATTTCTCATGCTTTTATGAGGGATCATAACCACTTTGCCCCCCAAACATTTCATGTCAATATAAATTATACATAAAATGCACCCCGCTAATGTCGAGTCTGTTTTGTCCGCAGCAAACCTAGAGCGATTCCAATTTTTATGTAGCGCGGACATTCTTGTCTCGTGTTTTCTCTAGTGGAACTGGCGACTGGAAAGTCGCCAGCACCCGCAGGCTGGAAAGCTTGCGCTACATCATTTCTGTTTGCGCTCTAAGTTCTGCGGGCAATCAAAACAAACCAAGGGTGCGCCGAAGACTTTTCATCCTCGGCGCACTGCCTTGCTGGAATTGCGGGCTGGTTACGGGGTGCTGATGCGGTAGAACTTGGTCGGCTGGCCGGGTGCCGCCGTGTCCGTGAAGGTCACCGGCGTGTTGCCAAAGGTGCCGCCCCCAATCACACTCCAGCTCGTCAGATTCGTGCT
>CAISEZ010000150.1 GCA_903884535.1 uncultured Verrucomicrobia subdivision 3 bacterium | reverse complement strand
GTTGCTGTAGAAAGCCAAAAAGGCACCTTGGATGTAGAAATCAATTTCGACACCCTCTCTGCGTATCTCAGAAAAGAATACCCAAGCAGAGAACATTCGGACGCAGCAATCATTGGTTTGTTAATCGAAGAACTAAACAAAGTCGGAATTAAATCCATCAAAGTTCTAGATGACAAACTGCAATTGGGCGCAGAAGCTTTTAAAGCGTATGAAAAGAAGTATCCTCCGTCTCTTGTGCAAGGAGGCGAAGTAAAACGGTTAGAAAAATTTGCAGACGTTGGCGTCGTTAGGATAACCCTCAATATTCTTGACGAAAGCTATCGCAAGATTTCAGGCGGTGCAAACCCCAGCCAATACGAGGAATTTAAGGCGTTAATTATTAAGAAATAAGCCTGTTGTTCAATCCTTCGCGTAAACCTCCGCGCCTTTTTCCACGAACTCCTTCGACTTCTCTTCCATCCCCTTCTTCAACGCCTCTTCCTCGGCAAGGCCTTGTTCGGCGGCGTATTTGCGAGTGTTTCCGTTGGTTTTCATGGGCCGGTCAATGTTCGCATAGATTCAATAGCATTTGCTCTGGAATGGCGAGCCGTTTCACGCGCGTTGCGCCCGGCTTTCCCGGTGGTTGAGGCGGGCGCGGGTCATGCGTTCGCGGAGGCCGCCCTTGGCCACAAAGTCGGTTTCCAGCCGGCGGAGCAGTTGGTCGAGGAGGTAGTTGGTCTGGTGGAGCAGGCAGATGGCGATGTTCGCGAGCACTTCCGGCGGGCGGGTATCCATAAAAGACCGATAGGTCTCATACGACTCATTTGGCGCAGAACCCAATTTGCGGGCGTAGAGGGCTTCCTTGGAGTTCTTTTCCCACTGGAGGAAATCGCGCACGCGGAGGAAATCCTGATAGTCGAGCAGCAGTTCCTCCAGGCTGGCGCGCGCGACGTTCATGAGCTTGATCTCGGTCTCGGTGGAGGTGACGGAGGCCTTGCTGCCTTCGGCGATGTTCTGTTTGCCGGAGCGCGCGGCCTGAATCATCTGGTCGCGCGTGCGGTCGCCCTTGGCGAGGAACTTTTCGCAGAAGCGAAAGGTGTAGTCGTAAATCACCTCGGCCTTGCGGTAGGCATGGAGCGCACGGTAATTGCCAGTCTTCTGAAGGAATTTTTCAGGGGACTCGGGCATGGTGGATTGGCCTTATTGAACCTATAGGACTTATGTTTTTGTGTAAACCTCCGCGCCTTTTGCGGCTCGTCTGCGCCCGCAGACTCGGCCTCCGGCCTGCCGCTGCGCGAAATCCTTCTCGCTGCTTCCCAATGGCCGGCGGTTTTGCGGACAGGTTCATGAGATGGTTTTGCCGGAATGCCCGCAAATAGCCAGCTTAATTTTCCCACTGCCGCCGCCGTATGCCGTCCGGCCCTGCGCCATCTCGGCACGGTGCGGGATGGGTTTTCCGGGTGTCCGGTGCGGTTTACCCTGCCTCCGCGCTTCCTCTACGCTTCCTCTTTGATAGGTCTTTGATCGGTCTTTAACCGGTGTCGTGCCGGCGGCGGCGTGGTTTTGTCCGGTTTTGTCCCACCTCGGGGATTATTGGCACAGTGCCGCTGCCGTCGGCTTAGGACGCCGGCGCATGATAGACTTCCGCGCCCTTTTCCACGAACTCCTTGGACTTCGCTTCCATTCCCTGCTTCAGCGCCTCTTCCTCGGCGAGGCCCTGTTCGGCGGCGTATTTGCGGACGTCTTCGGTGATTTTCATCGAGCAGAAGTGCGGGCCGCACATGGAGCAGAAGTGCGCCGTCTTCGCGCCGTCCTGCGGCAGCGTGGCGTCGTGGAATTCGCGCGCGGTCACCGGGTCAAGGCCGAGGTTGAACTGGTCTTCCCAACGGAACTCAAAGCGCGCTTTGCTCAGGGCGTTGTCGCGGTATTGCGCGGCGGGATGGCCCTTGGCCAGGTCCGCGGCGTGCGCGGCGATCTTGTAGGCGATGACGCCGTCTTTGACGTCCTTTTTGTTCGGCAGGCCGAGGTGTTCCTTGGGCGTGACGTAGCACAGCATCGCGCAACCATACCAGCCGATCATCGCCGCGCCGATGCCGCTGGTGATGTGGTCATAGCCCGGCGCAATATCGGTAGTGAGCGGTCCCAGCGTGTAGAACGGCGCTTCGCCGCACCATTCGAGCTGCTTGTGCATGTTCTCCTCGATCATGTGGAGCGGCACGTGGCCGGGGCCTTCGTTCATCACTTGAACACCTTTGGCCCACGCGCGCTTGGTCAACTCGCCTTGCACCTGAAGTTCGCCGAACTGCGCCTGGTCATTCGCGTCGGCAATCGAGCCGGGCCGCAGACCGTCGCCGATGGAGAACGCCACGTCATAGGCAGCCATGATGTCGCAGATCTCATCCCAGTGGGTGTAGAGGAAATTCTCCTTGTGATGCGAAAGGCACCATTTGGCCATGATGCTGCCGCCGCGCGAGACGATGCCGGTCATGCGGTTCGCCGTGAGCGGCACGAAGCGCAGCAACACGCCGGCGTGGATGGTGAAATAATCCACCCCCTGCTCCGCTTGCTCGATGAGCGTGTCGCGGAAGAGTTCCCACGTGAGGTCTTCGGCGCGGCCATTGACCTTTTCCAGCGCCTGATAAATCGGCACCGTCCCAATCGGCACCGGTGAGTTGCGCAAAATCCATTCGCGCGTGGCGTGGATGTTCTTGCCGGTGGAGAGATCCATGACCGTGTCCGCACCCCACTTGATGGACCAGCGCATCTTCTCGACTTCCTCCTCGATGCTCGACGCCACGGCGCTGTTGCCGATGTTCGAGTTGATCTTCACGAGGAAATTGCGACCGATGATCATCGGCTCAGACTCGGGGTGATTGATATTGTTGGGAATGATGGCGCGTCCGGCCGCCACTTCCTCGCGCACGAACTCCGGCGTGATCTCCTTCGGGATGCGCTGCGGAAACTTGCGGAAGACGGATGGCGTGAACTCGCTGCTCGCGAGCTGCTGCGAACCGGCGTGCTGCTTGTCGAGCTGATTGCGGACGATGTCGTTCGCCATGTCCGAGATGCGGGCGCGGCCCATGTTTTCGCGGATGGCGATGAACTCCATCTCCGGCGTGATGATGCCGGCGCGGGCGTAGGCCAACTGCGTGACGACCTTGCCCGCCTTGGCGCGCAGCGGCTTGCGACGCTGACCGAGCAGACCGGGAAATTCCACGAGGCGGTTCTTTTCCGCCGCACTGGCAAACTCGGCGTGCTTGCCGGAAAGATAGCCGTTGTCCATCGGCTTCACTTCGCGACCGTCGTATTCCTCCACGTCACCGCGTTTCAAAATCCAGTCGCGCCGCAGCGCGGGCAAGCCTTCGTCGGACGTGCCAGTGAATGCTGGGTCGCCCCACGGACCGCTGCAATCATAGACGCGCACGGGCGCATTCTTCTCGATCGCGCCGGTATAAGACTTGGTGTCGCTGACTTCGATCTCGCGCATCGGCACGCGGATGTCGGAATGAATAACGCCAGCCGCGAAAACTTTTTTACTGGCGGGCAGTTGCTCGCTGCTGTGTGGTTCGAACGATTCTTTGGTCGCGATCATAATTTTTTGGAAGGAAAGCCAGAGAGAATGAAATCCTTGCGCCGGCATTATCCGGATCAAGTTCACGGGTCATTGGCGCTCGCGCGTCAAACTCTCAGCGTCACCCACAGGTGATTTGGCTCCCCGAACGGCCTTAAGCTAGCCGATTCACCCAAACCGTGCAAGAAAGGGAATCAACTGAATCAAAACTCTCAATACACCTGCACGCCGAAGATAGGCACCCGCCCACAAAAGAACCGGTAAAAAATTAGTTCCACCAAAACTTAACGTGGCAATCTCCGCCTGATTGGTTAATTTTGTCGGGCACAATTGTAATTTTATGGCCAGCTTGAACATCCCCAACAATTCCCACGGATCCGATCTCGTCAGCGCGGCCGCGATCAAAGAAATCACCGACGTCTTGCAAGCGCACGGCACGTCGCTCAACGGCTTGACCGAGGCGGAGGCCGAGGCCCGGCTGGCGCAATACGGCCCCAACGAGGTCGGTCAGGAAAAAAAACACGAATGGCTGCACCGGCTGTGGACGGCCGTGCGCAATCCGCTGGTGATTTTGCTGACCGTGTTGGCGACGATCTCGTATGCCACCGGCGACCTGCGCGCGGGAACGGTGATGCTGTTGATGGTGGTGCTGGGCGTCACGTTGCGGTTTGTGCAGGAGACCAAGGCTGATACGGCAGCGGCCAAACTCAAGGCGATGATCAAAGTCACTGCCACCGTCGTGCGCGATGGGGTGGCGAAGGAAATTCCACTGCAACAACTGGTGCCGGGCGACATCGTCAAACTTTCGGCAGGCGACATGATTCCCGGCGACGTGCGGCTGATCGCGGCCAAAGATTTGTTCATCATCCAGGCCACGCTCACCGGCGAATCATTGCCGGTGGAAAAATCCGATGCGCGGGATCTGCGCACCAACGTCTCGCCCATTGAACACACCAACCTATGTTTCCTCGGCACCAGCGTGGAAAGCGGCGCGGCCACGGCCGTCATTCTGGCCACCGGCACGCAAACTTACTTCGGCAAGATGGCCAGCAGCCTCGCCGGCCAGCAAGTCGAGACCGCTTTCGACAAAGGCGTCAAAAAATACGTCTGGCTGATGCTCTCGTTCATGCTGGTAATGGTGCCGATGGTTTTCCTCATCAACGGCCTGTTCAAGCACAACTGGAAGGACGCTTTCTTCTTCGCGATGGCCGTGGCCGTGGGCCTCACGCCGGAAATGCTGCCGATGATTGTTTCCGTCTGTCTGTCCAAGGGCGCGCTGGCCATGTCCCGGAAAAAAGTCATCGTCAAAAAACTCAATTCCATACAGAACTTCGGCGCGATGGACGTGCTCTGCACCGACAAGACCGGCACCCTGACGATTGATCACGTCATTCTCGAACTGCACGTGGATGTGTTCAAAAATGAAAGCGAAGCCGTGCTGCGCGACGCGTATCTCATCAGCCATTTCCAGACCGGCTTGAAAAATGTCCTCGATCGCGCGGTGCTGAAATACAAGCAACTGCATGGCGAACTCGGCATTGATAAATACAAGATGGTGGATGAAATCCCGTTCGACTTTTCGCGTCGCATGATGTCCGTGGCCATCGAGTCGCCCAACGGTGAACGCGAGTTGCTGACCAAGGGTGCGCCGGAAGCGGTGTTTGCCAAATGCACGCACTTCGAGAGCGACGGCGAAATTTTCCCCATGGAGCCGATCCTCGTCGGCGATCTCGTGCAGCAGGTCAATGATTTGAGCGAGGACGGTTTCCGTGTGCTCGCCGTGGCCACCAAAAAACTCGGCGCGCAAACCACGTTCACCAAGGCCGACGAAAGCGAACTGGTTTTGACCGGTTACCTCGCGTTCCTCGATCCGCCGAAGGATTCCGCCGCGAAGGCCATCACCGCGCTGCGGCAAAACGGCATCACCGTCAAAGTGCTCACCGGCGACAACGACCTCGTCACGCGCAAGGTGTGCAGCGAAGTCGGCATTCACGCGGAGAAGATATTGCTCGGCAGCCAGGTCGAAAACATGACCGACGAGCAGCTCGCCATCGAAATCGAAACGACCGACGTTTTTGCGCGACTTTCTCCGGCGCACAAAAAGCGCGTCGTGCAAGCGCTGCAACGCAACAAGCACGTCGTCGGTTTCATGGGCGACGGCATCAACGACGCGCCCGCGCTGCGCGCCGCCGACGTTGGCATTTCCGTGGACACCGCCGTGGACATCGCCAAGGAATCCGCCGACATGATCCTGCTCGAAAAAGATTTGATGGTGCTGGAAGAAGGCGTGCTCGAAGGCCGCAAAGTGTTCGTGAACATTTTGAAATACATCCGCATGGGTGCGAGTTCCAACTTCGGTAATATGTTCAGCGTGCTCGGTGCGAGCGCGTGGCTGCCGTATTTGCCGATGCAGCCCATCCAGGTGCTGTCGAATAACCTGCTCTACGACTTCTCGCAGGTGCCGATTCCCACCGACAACGTCGGCACGGCGGTCATCTCCAAGCCGCGCCCGTGGCACATGGGCGAAATCTCGCGGTTCATCATTTGCATCGGGCCGATCAGTTCCATCTTCGATTACACCACCTACGCGCTGATGTGGTTTTTCTTCAAGTGCAGCGACGTGGCTTTGGCCGCACCGGTGTCGCTAGCCGCGCGCTTCGCCAATCCCGTGGACACCGACCACACCTACGCCGCCGCGCTGTTCAGCACCGGCTGGTTCGTCGAATCGCTGATGACCCAGACGCTCATCGTCCACGTCATCCGCACCAACCAGATTCCGTTCATCCAGTCGCGGGCGAGCTGGCAGTTGACGATGACGACGTTTGCGATCATGGGCATCGGCGCATTTCTACCGTATTCGCCGCTCGCGCAATATCTGGGCTTCGTGCCGCTGCCGTGGCAGTTCTGGCCGCTGCTGGGCGTCACGCTCATCTGCTATGTCGGGCTGACACAATTGATCAAGCAATGGATGGTGAAGAAAAACTGGATTTAATTCCGGCCCAAATCAAAACGCCGTTCCGCGCCAAACGGAACGGCGTTTTTTATTTCGGAAAAAATCAGGCGTTGAAAGATTTGCCGCAGCCGCAGCTTTCCTTGGCGTTCGGATTAGTGATCTTGAAACCGCCGCCGGTCAACTCGTCGCTGAAATCCACCACCGTGCCGCGCAAATATTGCGAGCTGATTTCGTCCACCAAAACGGTCACGCCGTTCTGGTCGGAGGCAAAATCACCGGCGCGTGGCTCGTCAAAAACCATGCCGTATTGCATGCCGGAGCAGCCGCCCTGCTCGACATAAACGCGGAAATTTTTTCCGGCATTTTCCGGCTTCGTCAAAATGTCCTTCACCTCCGCCGCCGCGCGCGGCGTGAGCGTCAGGATGGTTTCCGTGGTCGGTTCAGTCATGGTGCGAAAGTAAATCAGTTTTGCCGCGTGTCAAACGGCGTCAGTTTTTGAGCGCCGCCCGTTTCAGCTCCAGCGCGGCTTTCAACTGCGGCAGTTTTTCCTCCAGCCGGTCCAAAAATTTGGACACCTGACTGGTGTCGCCGCCGCCCGCTCCGCTCAGCAAGGGCAGCGCTGCCAGCCCCGCTTTTTTAATCCAAAAATCCGCCACCGGATCGGCCGAATAAAACACGTCGAGATAATTTTTCAGCGCCTGCGCCAGCAGCGGCGGACGCTCGTCCGGCGACACCGCCGCCGCCATTTTTTCCAGCACCTGCCCCTGCCCAACCTGGGCGCGGCTGCGCACCCCGGCACCGGCAAAGGAAGAATTGATCACCTGCGCGTAAGCATTCGTCGCCGCCGCCAGCGCGCCGAGCAGCGCGTCGCAGTCGCCCATTTCGCTCCAGGCCAGCGCCCCGGTTTCGTTCGTTGGGTTCTGCGCCGCAAGTTGGGCGAAAATATTTGTCGCCGCCTCGATATTCAAAAACGGCCGGTTGGTGTCCGGCGAATCCAGCCGCGTCAGCACGCTGCCGTAGGCGAACATCGCCTGGGTCCAAATGGACGCGGGACAATTCGTATCCTCCGTCAGCAGCGTGAAATAATGCGCCGCATCCGGAAAGCCCTGCCGCCCGACGGCCGCCCGCCCGGCCATCAACCGGGCCGGATACACCAGCGCGTCCACCGGCCAGTTCTGGTAGAGCAATTGGTAATTTTTTTCCGCGTTCACGAAATCGCCGGCGCGTAAAAAATGTTCCGCCACCCACCACTGCGCGGCGGGCGCCAGCGGATCGGTGGCAAATTGCGCGACGAAATTGGTGAACTGACCGAACGCCTGCGCCTCGTTGCCCGCGTGAAAATTCGCCTGGGCCAGCGCGAACTCTGCCTGCGACCGCAGCCGGTTCGTGGCAAAATCCTCACGCCATTTTTCATAGGCCGCAATCGCCAGCACCCAGTCCTGCTCGCGCTCAAACGTGCGCGCCACCGCCAGCGCCACCTGCGGTTGCAAGGATGAATCGGGATTCTGTTTTTCAAACCGCTGAAACACCGCCCGCGCATTTTGCGGCGAACCAAAATCCGAAAAACCTTCGCCCGCGAGCAGCAGGCTTTTGTCCACCAGTTCCGAATTCGGGAACCGCTGCAGCAGCCGCTGCATCGCGTCTTCCGCACCCGCCGCATCTTTCAATTCCAAATCCGCGCGCAAAATCTGGTAAAACGCGCGGGCACCAAGCGACTGCGCCACCGCCGGCAACGCGTCAAACTCCGTGAGCACCGCCTGATAATTTTCCCGCGCGCCGGCGAAATTCGTCTGCGCAAACAGCGCGTCGCCCACCTTGAATTTCGCCACCGCCAAATCTTCCGACCGCGGCAGCAAACTGGCCGCCGCTGAAAAATCCGCGAGGCTCGCGGGCCTGTTTGTCGCCAGCCAAAAACACCAGCCGCGATCCAAAAACGCCGCGCCCGCCAGCGGACCGTTCGTCCCCGCGCCGAGCACCTGGGTGAATTGATCCTGCGCCGCCGCGAGGCGGTTCGACGTCGGCTGGGCGACATAATCCTGCAAATACAATCCGCCCAGTTTTAGCCGCGCCAGCGGCACCACGGCGTCGTCGGCAAATTGTTTGATGAAATGATTCAGCGCCTCCTCGGCAGCCGGGGCATTGGACAAAGTGGCGATTTTCAAGACCGCCTCGCGTTGCTGGGCCACCGGCACCGACGCCGCCAGATTTTCCGACCACGCCGCCACGGCCTCCGGCAGCCGGCCGGATTTTTCCAAAATCAAACCGCGCAACGCCGCGCCGGCCACTGACAAATCCACGTTCTTTTGCAGCCGCGCCGTTTGCGTCAGGTTCTTCGCGGTCGCCAGCGCCGCGTCCAGGTCGCCAGCGCCGAACTGCACCTCCGCCAGCAAATCCAGACGCTGGCCATCGAGTTCCGGTGGCAGCGCCGCCGGATTTAACTGATTCAAAACCGCGAGCGCCGCCGAAAAGTTTTTTTGCTCGAACTCCGCCTGCGCCAACAGCAGGCGGCCGCGCACCACCAGTTCGTTGCCGCCGTCCAATTGCGCCGCGCGCTCAAAAATGCCGTTCGCGTCCGCCAACAGGCCGCTGACGCGCGGCCAGTCCTTCAACTGCAAATCCGCCGCCGCCGCCTCGACCACCGCCCGCAGCCGCAGCGGTGAATCCGGAAAATGTTGCGCCAGCGAATTCAGCGTGTCCGCCGCCGCCGCGAAATCGCCGCTCTGGGACTGCGCCTGCGCCATCCAATATTCATACTGGTCAGCGAGATTGCCGGCGATGGCGCGGCGCACGGTGAGCAGGCCCATCGCGTCGGCCAGCTTGCCCTGCTTGAGTTCCGCCTGCGCCTGCAACAGCACCGCCAGCGGCGCGTTGGTGGACTTGGGATATTTTTGGACGAACTGCGCGAACTCCGTTTCCGCGCGGTTCCAGACCTCGTCTTGAAACGCCTGCGCCGCCGCCGCGTAAGCCCGCTCCTCGCGCGAGCCGGCGGCAAAAAGGATTTCGCCGCCCAAAACGAGCGCAAAACCAATCAACAGCCATCGCCGCAAAAATGCCATGCGCTGAATCTAAACGACCGGACGAAATGAAAAAAGCGGGAAATCCAAACGTTTTTTTAACAACGAAGTCGCAAAGACGCGCAGGATAAAAAATATTTTGCGCCTGCGCGTCTTTGTTGTTCGTTTTGCTCAACCCGGCAGGACGCTTTTCAAATAATGGCCGGTAAAACTCGCGGCGCAGTGGATGATTTTTTTCCGGCGGCCCTTCGGCCACAATTTTCCCGCCGCCGGCACCGCCTTGGGGGCCAAGCAACGACAAGCGTCAGGCGCAAGCATGGATGACCAAAGCCAGTGAAGCGACGTTGCCGGCGAATTTACATGCGGACGCGAGATATGATGCGAGTATGTGCCTGCCCAGTGCCGGTTGGACTGGGCGCAGAAAGCAACCACAACATTACTGGGTTGCTCAATTACAGCACAACCGCAGAATTACTCCAAATCCAGTCGCACAAACCCAGCAGTAAATGTGGATTACAAGAATGACGGAAAAAGCGATCAAGGTAATATCCCAAACCAGATTAAACGGTAACAGAACCACGTTTTTGATAAATTACTTCAATCCGATAAACAGGACTAGGATTCCCCAAGCGCCATATCGGTCTTCAAACTTATGCGAATGAGCTTGCCTTTGACCCTCATTCGGGCAAAATATTTCCCGGACGGCATTTAGCGGACTAGGTTCGCATGATGGGTTTTCTGGCATAAATCAGCAGATTTTGACGTTGGTTCTGCGGCTTTCACGCAAGTAGTATCCGAAAGCCGTATCAAATTATCAAGATGGCGACTGACAGACATCGATAAAACCCAATAGAATCAACGGTAGCACCCATAGCTCAATTGGATAGAGCGGCTGACTACGGATCAGCAGGTTAGAGGTTCAACTCCTCTTGGGTGCACCACTCTTAAAATTCAATGTTTTCAATGGGTTTGTCTGTTTCCGACTTACGGATTCCAAACTGGTAAAACAGAAACTTTCTCGTTCCTTTCTCGCTTTTCGAATCCCATGAAGCGGCAGGCGTGATACAATAATCGTTCAAGCCAGACACTCAACTATCACCGTCTTACCGGTTCAACGCAGGCGAAAAGTTGACAAATGCTTCATTGGATATACATTAGTTGTATTGTGAAGCTTAAAGCAAACAAGTCCCAAATGGTTCCAACTAAGATTTCAAAAGTTGTTTGTGTTCCTGGCCCTAAAAGCCAGGAGGATTGGGACGCGCTTATGAGGCGGCGCCGAGATTTCGGCCAACTTTTGCGGCGGCACCGCGAAAGTCTTGGTTTGAGCGCCATTGATCTGGCAGCAAAAACGAAGCTGGCATCGACCGTGATCTCCAACCTTGAATGCGGACAGCGGCAAGCCGGACCGGACGTTGCTGAACGTCTTTTACGGGTGCTGAATCTTACCGATGAAAAGCGACAAGAGTTTTTGGTTGCAGCCTTAAGGAGCACGTTCAGCGAAGTCTTACCTCAGCACGCCAAGAGATTTGACCCCGAGCTGTTTCGACTTTTATGGGGGAAATTGGATGTTTTAGGCGTTTCACAAGAACGAATCACCTCAATAACAAGTTCTGTCCCGGTAAATAAAAAATCGCCCGAAGTCGTTCGTAATGCTGCATCACTACTGGCTCAATCCCTAGAGGAAAAGGCCACAGCAATCAGAAATGCTCTCGCCAGCGAAAATGTCTTTTACCATATCGGTATGGTCGCAAACCTTGTTGATGGGGCTGTGTTGTTGATGGAGCTGAATGCAACGAAAGCGGGCGCCCCCAAGGCGGGCCAATAATTTTTTTGCAAAAACAATACACGTGGTGTATTTTTGAATACAAATGAAACTTTTGAAATCCCAATCGGTGGTTTTGCCCGTGGCGTCAAAACCATTTTTTTACACTGTCGCAGAGCTTTCCGAGCGGTGGCGCTGCGCGGAAGAAACGGTTCGGCGACGCATTCGGCGCGGGGAAATTAAAAGCGTTTTTCTTGCCGGGAAGCATTTGATCGCATCAGACGCAGTTGCCGCCATCGAATAAACCGTATGGATCAGGCTAGTGAATCATCCTCCGACGTTAGTTTCACGTCGTCAGCTTCCTTGCGCGAAGCCGCACTTGATTACGCCGGCCGTGGCCTGCCGGTCTTCCCGTGCCGAGCGACTGGAGGCAATGCCAAAAAACCGCACACGCTGCACGGGTTCAAAGATGCGAGCACGGACTCGGCGCAGATTAACAATTGGTGGACAACCTGGCCCGACGCGCTCATAGGAATCCCGACCGGGGAAGTAAGCGGCTTGGTCGTCCTCGACGTTGATATGGATTTAGCAGACGGCAAAGACGGCGAGGCCACGCTTAAAGCTCTGCTTCTGCAATTGGGAAAAGATTTGCCGCAGACCAGCATCGTCCGCACTCCGCGTGGGGGGCGCCATTTTTACTTCCTGCACCCAGGCACCAAGGTGCCTTCGAGAACCGACTGGCCTGGCCTGGCGCTTGATATACGCGGTGACGGTGGCTACGTGATCGTGCCGCCGAGCACATCCGGGACGGGGGCATATGCTTGGCTGGACAGCGCCATCGAAGCCGCGCCGCTGCCCGATTGGCTGAGCGAACTGATGGTCAGAGAGAAAAAACCGCGCACTACAGCCACGGCACCCCAACCGCCACCGCCTAACAATCCCCCACCGCCGCCGCCGCAGCCCTCCGGCGAGGTGGATCAGATTCGTGTCGCTTTGAAATTTATTCCTGCGTCTGACCGCACCGTTTGGCGAGACGTTGGGTTCGGCCTCAAGAATCATTTTGGCGACGGCGGCTGGGAAATCTTTGACGCGTGGAGCCGCACCGCGCCCGAGTCATACGACGCGGAGCAGAACCGTCGGCAATGGGAGAGTTTTAAACCCGACGGCGGTATGACCATCGCCACAGTATTTCATCTCGCCAAGCAACACGGGTGGCAGTCAGAGCGCACACGCTACAAATCGGACAGCACAACTGAGGATTACTTGGGCGGCGATGGGGCGGAACGCCCCGCCGCCGCAGAGCCTTCCACCCTGCTTGATCGGCTTGCGGAGCGAATGTATTCATCCGCGGTCAAGCCGGAGGAACCGGCGCCTCGGTTCTCGCTTGGCGATGTGCCGACCTGCACGCCGGGGAACCTTACGACGGTGTCGGCTCAAGCCAAGGCCGGGAAGACCGCCGCCGTAAGCGCGATGATCGCCAGCACCCTTGCAGTGCCATCGGCCGACTGTCTGGGCTTCAGCTCGTGTAATACGCTGGGGCATGCCGTCGTCCATGTCGATACCGAGCAGTGTCCCTTCGACCACTGGGACGGGGTTGAGCGGATGTT
>CAISEZ010000149.1 GCA_903884535.1 uncultured Verrucomicrobia subdivision 3 bacterium | reverse complement strand
TGCGGACTCATACTCCACAGCCACGCGCCGAGAAAGGAACCAGTCGTCACCGTGCAATCGCGGATGAGATAATACGCGCCGTAGGTTCGCGCCCGCAGTTCCGGCGCGGCCTCGCCGATGATGAGCGCCTTGCGCGCCGGCTCGCCAAATTCCTTCAGCCCGCGCACGACGAACGCCAGCGCCAGCCATTTAAAATCATGCGCCCACAGCAGCGTCACCGGAAACAGCGTGAAGAAAACAAACGTGATGAGCACGAACGGGCGGCGACCGTATTTGTCGGCGAGATGTGCGACGGGGATGTAGCAAAACATCGCCGTGACCATTTCGAAGGTGACGAGATAACCGAATTGCTGCGCGGGGACGCCGCTGGAATCCATCGCCCACAAAATGATAAATGCATACGGAATTCGTTCACAGAAGCGGATGAGGATGTCGCTCACCAGCAATTCGCGCAACGCAGGCGTGAAGGTTTTGATGACGGTGAAAAATGAAATTGAAGTGTTCGTTGAGTTTTTATTTTGCGCCACGGCAGCTTTGCCGTCCGGCTCGAACATGAACCATTGAAACGCCAGCGTCAGCAGGCTCATGCCGATGCACAGTGCCAGCGCGTAGCGCACGCCGTTCGTCCAGCCGAAGCGCGTGAGCAGCCAGCCGCCGAGGAGCGGGCCGAGCATCATCGGCACGCGACGGATCATGGACTGAACACCCACGCCCATCGTGTGCCGGTTGCTTTTCAGCGACGTGGCGACGACCGAAAGTGTCGCGGGCAGTGACAATGCGCTCCACGCGAGAAATAAAAATGATCCGACCAGCAACGCCAGCCAGCTTTGCCAGATCAAAACCAAAACGTAACCGGCGATGGAAACCAGGCTGAACAGCAGCAGCGATTTTCTTTGGCCCCAATGATCGGTCAGCCAGCCGCCAGGATACGCATAAATTGCGCCGAGAAAAGTTTGCAGCGCGTCGAACAGACCGATGACCAAAACAATTTGTGCCGCCGACAGAACGCCGTGCGCCAGCACCTCGATATATTTGGGCGCGAAGCCGAGCCACAATTTTTCGCCCATGCCGGCGAGCACAAGCGCAACGAGCAGCAGCGAGGTGTTGCGCCGCAACGCGAGAAATTCGGAAATGTTCTTCAAACTCATCGGCGAAAAAATCTGGCACGAATTTCACGGATTAGCACGAATTGATTTATCCGGTTTGGAAATGCGGCTTTCTGCTGAAAACCGCCACATTGTTTTCGCCGCTTGACTCGCCGATGGAGATGACTTTGACTGGCGCGACCCGCGCCCCATGTTTATCGCCATTCCAGTCGGCATGAATTACCGGACCGAAAGGCTCCCGCTGGTCACGCTGTCGCTCATCGGCGTCAACACGCTGGTCTGGCTCGTCACGTTGATCTGTCATTTCAACACGGGCGGCGATTCGGATCAGTGGGTCGTGGATCATCTCTGGCTAATCCCGGTGCAGTCATTTTTCTGGACTTATCTGACCTCGATGTTTGTCCATGCCGGTTTTTTCCACCTGCTGGGCAACATGATTTTTCTGTTCCTATTCGGCGCGTGCGTGGAGGATCTCATCGGCCGGCTGCGCTTCGCCATTTTTTATCTGGTCGCTGGGCTGGTGGCGGAATTGGTTTATATCGCCATGTCGCCAACGCATTTCCTGTCCACGATTCCGATGTGCGGCGCGTCCGGCGCCATCAGCGGTTGCATGGGGATGTATCTGCTATTACGCGCGGCAGCGGACATTGAGTTCAAATATTTTCTCTGGGTGTTTTTCATTTACGTGCGGGCCGGCGAGTTTGAAATCCCCGCCTGGATGGCGATCATGTTTTGGTTTTTGAAAGACCTGCTCTTTGCGGTGCTGGGTTTGATCTGGCAACACCGTGGCGGCGGCACGGCGTTTGGCGCGCATGTCGGCGGATTTCTAGGCGGACTGGGGCTGATCTACGCTTACAAATTAGTTGAAAAGCGCCGCAATGAAACCGAGGTGAAAACTGACCTCATCATTGATCCGGGGGCGATACGGACTCCCATCCGCGTGCATCTGCCAGCGGCCCAAGCTACCAGCGAAACGCCGACGATCTTCCTGCACGACGGCACGGAACAGACCGGCCCGTTCACGTTGACGCAAGTGCAAGGTATGTTGCACGGCGGCACGCTCAATCTGGACGCCTCGTATTGGAGCGAAGGCATGAGCGACTGGGAAAGCGTGGCCGATTTGTCGGACCGGCCGCTTGCATGAAGGCGTTGCGCTCGGCGCGGCGCGTTGCTAATTTCTGCCGCGTGCAAAAGCAAAACCATTTGTCATAATATGAGCAAAACATCCCTGGTCGGTATTTTGATGGGCAGCGATTCCGACTGGCCCACGATGAAAGCCGCCGCCGAAGCCCTGAAGGAATTCGGCGTCGCCAGCGAAGCCAAGGTCATTTCCGCGCACCGTGATCCGCACGGGCTGGAAGAATATGTTTCCAGCGCCATCGCACGCGGCCTGAAAGTCATCATCTGCGGCGCGGGCGGCGCGGCGCATCTGGCCGGCGTCACGGCGGCGTTCACCACCCTGCCCGTCATCGGTGTGCCGATCCTCGGCAAATCCACCGACGGCCTCGACTCGCTGCTTTCGATGGTGCAGATGCCGCCGGGCGTGCCGGTCGCGACCGTGGCCATCAACGGCGGCCGCAACGCGGGCATCCTTGCCGCGCAGATCATCGCCACCGGCGACGCGGCGCTGGCGGAGGAATTGAAAAAATTCAAGGTGCGCCTGATGGAAGAATCGCGCGCCAAGAACAAAACATTGGCGCAGTGATTTTTTACCAACCACGAAACACAAGAAATGACACGAAAGAAAATACTCCCTTCTTCCGGTCTTGATTTGGTGTGTTTCGTGTATTTCGTGTTTAATCTCTTCTCATAACTCATGCAACGGCTCATCGAAGGCGTCCACAAATTCCAAACCGACCAGTTTGGCAATTACCGGAAGCTTTTTCGCAAGCTGTCGCAGGATGGTCAGAATCCGCACACGCTATTCATAACCTGCTCGGATTCGCGCGTGCTGGCCGAACTTATCACGCAGAGCAAGCCCGGCGATCTGTTCGTCGTCAAAAACGTCGGCAACATCATTCCGCTGTCCAGCGCCACCGGCAGCACCAATTCCACCGCCGCCGCCATTGAATTCGCCGTCGAGACTTTGCGCGTGAGCGATATCGTGGTCTGCGGCCATTCGCAATGCGGCGCGATGTCCGCGCTGCTGGGCAATCTGCCCGACAGCCATACCATGCCGCACTTGCGCGAGTGGCTGAAGTTGGCCGCGCCGGTGCGTGAAATCATCCAGTCGCAATACGCGCATCTCAGTAACGAGGCCGTGCGCATTGACACCGCCGGCGAGGAAAATGTTTTGTTCGGGCTGGAAAATTTGCACAGCTACCATTGCGTGCAGGAACGGCTGATGGACGGCTCGCTGCGGCTGCACGGCTGGTTCTTCAAGATCGCCACGGCGGAACTGTTCGCCTACGACCCGGAGACGAAACAATTTTCGCCGCTCGTGGCGGAAAAGGTTTAACAAGCGTTTGATTTTTGGTCGTGCGAAGGGTGCGAAGTCCGTAGGACTGGCATCGTTGTAGAAGCGGCAACGTAAACGAATTAAGCTCCGTTCGGAGCGCCATCGAGGTGGCCATCCGCTAGGCCCCCCCCCCGCCGCGGCGACCAAAGACAGTTTGGGTTGGACGAACGGGGCAATGTGTTTTTCAATAAAAAACACAATGAAGATGTTATACGCTTAATCGCCTAATAATAATTAGGCCCTAGTTTTTGTGGCCTACCCTTTTTCGCTGTTGCGCCCAACTTTTGCCGCAAGATTTTGTCTGCCACACTTTTCTTTTCACATTGGGCATGAACCGGCTTCAACAAAGGCTGCAAATCACGTATCAATGCCGTAACCTTTGATTTTATTGTAGAGCGTCTGGCGGCCGATGCCGAGGCGCTTGGCGGTTTCCAGTTTGTTGCCGCCGGTTTCCTTGAGCATCTGGATAATGGCATTGCGCTCGACGCCTTCGAGCAGCGTGAAGGCTGTGTCGAAACCTTCGGACGGAGCGGACTTTACATCGCTGATGGAAAGATCGGTGACTTGAATATCCGGGCCTTCGGACAGTAGCACGGCGCGCTGCACTTCGTTCTGCAACTGGCGCACGTTGCCGGGCCATTCAAACGTGACCAGCCGTTCGACAGCCTGATTGCTGAAACCATTCAGGGTGCGGTTGGCCTGCGCGGCGAACCGTCGCAAAAAGGAATTGGCCAGCGGCATGATGTCGTCGCGGCGTTCGCGCAACGGCGGCAGATGCACGGAAATCGCGCTGATGCGGTAAAATAAATCTTCGCGCAGCTTGCCGTCCTTGATGGCGTCCTCGCATTTGCGGTTGGTCGCGGCGATGATGCGGCAATTGGTCTTGTAGCTGACGGTGTCGCCGACCGGCCGCACTTCCTGGTCTTGCAACACGCGGAGCAGCTTGCTCTGCGTGTCAATGGGCATCTCGGAAATTTCGTCGAGGAACAGCGTGCCGCCTTCGGCCTGGCGAAACAGTCCCTGCCGGTCGGAGTTCGAACCGGTGAATGAACCTTTTTTGGAACCGAACAATTCGCTTTCGATCAGTTCACGCGGCAGCGCGGCGCAGTTCACTTTGATGATGCGGTTTTTGGCGCGCGGGCTTAACGAATGTATCAAATCCGCGATGACTTCCTTGCCGGAGCCGCTTTCTCCGGTGATGAGAATCGTCACATCCGCCGGCGCGACCCGCTCGATGGTGCGAACGACCGCCTGCACGGCAGAACTTTGAAAAACCGGCGTGCTACCGCCGCTCATCGTGGAAATCGCGCGCCGCAGGGAATTGTTTTCTTCCTTTTGCTGTTTGTTTTCAATCGCCCGCGCCAACGTGACTTGCAGCGCCTGATTGTCGAACGGCTTGTTGATGAAATGATACGCGCCGCGTTTCGTCGCCTGCACGGCGGCTTCAAAAGTGGCTTCGCCGGTGAGCACGACGACTTCCACGTCCGGCCAGGTTTTTTTGATTTGCGGCAACAGGTCAAGTCCGTTGGCGTCCGGCAATTTGAGGTCGAGCAAAATCACGTCGGGCGCATCCTGAAAAAAACATTTTTGCAGGGCCGCCGCGCTGTCGGCCTCGGTCACGGTATATTCCTCCTCCAGCAATGCCTTGAGCAGGTTGCGCAACTCGGACTCGTCGTCCACGATGAGAATTTTGCCTTTCATGATTTCTTAATTACCGTTTTTACTGCAGGCCACTACAAATGATTTAAAAATGGCCCGGTAGCGGGCATGTTTCTGAACCAGCCGTTCTGGATGAAACTGCACGCTCAACAAAAATGGCCGCCGCCTCGCCAGTTCCGGCTTTAATTCCATTATTTCCACCAGACCATCGGCGCTGCAGCCCGTCGCCACAAATGGCTTGGCCGGTTCCGCCACGCCCTGATGATGCGTGCTGTTCACACCCAAATTCCGCTGGCCACAAATCTTGGCGACCAAAGAGCCGGGTGTCAACGCCACTTCATGCACCAAATCAAACGCCTTGGTCATCTGGCGATGATCCACGCTGCTCGGAAACTGCTGCCGGATGTCCGCCAGGAGCCCGCCGCCGAACGCGATGTTCAACAATTGATGGCCGCGGCAAATCGCCAGCACCGGCTTGCGCTGCTCAAAAATTTCCGAAATCAAAACCAGTTCGCGCTCGTCTCGTCCGCCGTTATCCGGCGTGACGGCGATGGTCTTGCGAATATTTTCCGGCAGCGTCCGATCGTAAAGCTCGGGGTCAATGTCATCGCCGCCCGTGAGCAAAACCCCGTCGGTGCGCCGCACGGCTTCAGCCAGCAACGCGCGGTCGGTCGTCACCGGCGCGATCAGCGGAATGCCGCCGGCCGCCAGAATGGCCGCCTCGTAACGCACCGACAAGCTGACCGAGAGGTCGCTGAATTCGAAGCCGCGCTTCTCGATGCCCGGCGAAATAAGAATCAATGGTGGCCTGCCCATGCGAAGAATGTATCGCATTAGGACAATTTGTCAGCGGAAAAGCGCGGCTGCTTGGATTTCTGGTTTGAGCGCGCCTATAAAAAAAATCGGCGGCGCGTTTAGGAACAGCCCGTTGCGAAAGTGGCTGAAACAAAGAAGCCGCCAGCGTGGTGGATTATTTTTCCACCAGCGCCCACGCGCACCAGAGCAGCGGCGCCTGACCGTGCAAATCGCCGACGGACCGCGGCCGGTCCAGATAAAATTGTTTGTCTTTGCTCTGGTTTGTGCCCACGCAGATGTCGTGGAGATTTCCCTCGCCGTCAATTTTTCCGCACAGCGCAATCCAGCCACGCCGCGAGCAATCGCCATAGTCCGCCGCGTCCAGCCAGCCGTGTTTCACGCCCACAATCATTGCGTAAGTGAACATGCCCGTGCCGGAAGTTTCCTCCCACGCGGCCGGCTCATCCAAAAGCTGCCGCCACATTCCCGACGGCGATTGCACGGCCTTGAGTCCGGCCATCATATTTTTGTAGCCCGCCATCAGCCGCGCGTATTGCGGATGTTCCGGCGGCAGCGATTGCAGGACTTCTGCCAGCGAAGCCGCCACCCAACCATTGCCGCGGCTCCAAAAAAACGGCGCGTCCGGTCCGTGATGAAACAGTCCGTTCGGCTCCTGCAATTTGTCCAGATACGCCGCGAGTTGCGTGGCCACGCGGTCCGCATATTTCGCATCTTTGGTTACGCGGAAAGCTTGGATTTGCAGGCTGCCGACCATCCAGCAATCATCCACCCACCAGCGCGTTTCGCGCGTCAGGCCGGTCTTGAGCGGCGCGTTCCATTGCCGGTCTGCGAGGTCCAGTCCGAGCGCGAGAAAATTCGTGTCGCCGTTCAATAAATTAATTTCCAGCGGCACCACACCGAAAACGCTCAAGTCAACATGCCCGCCGGCCGGAATCAAAATTTTGCGTTCCGGTTGCAGCACCGGCGCGAACCGGCTGATCAATTGTTGCTTCAGCGCCGCATTGCCCGTGGCGTCGGCCAGGCGCATCGCCCCAAACGCCGCGCAGACTTCGGGATAAACGATGAAACCGTTGGGCTTGTTCGTGCGGAATTCTCGCGCCAGGTAATTTTCCGAAACGCGCACGCCGACGGCGGCGGGATCGGCATTCGCCGGCCAGTTGGAAAAAACGTATTTATCGGCTGGCCGGGAGTTTTCGGTCGAAGCGCAGCCCGTGAACAGAGTCGTCACGGCCAGCAGCACGGCCAGTTGAAGCGCGAATTTTTTCATTGGAGGATTTTACTTTTTGACGCCGCAAACCTTGCGGAGGTGACGCAGAATTTTTTCGACCGCGTCTGGCACCGCCAGCTTGTCCGTGCGCAATTCAATTTCCGGATTCAACGGCGGCTCATACGGCGCGGAAATGCCGGTGAAATCTTTGATTTTCTTCTGACGCGCCTTGACGTAAAGCCCTTTCGGATCGCGCTGTTCGCAGACGGACAGCGGCGCATTGACATAAACCTCAAAGAAATTTCCGCCGTCCATCAGCTTGCGCACCAGCAGCCGGTCCGCGCGATACGGCGAGATGAACGCCGCGAGACAGATGAAGCCCGCGTCGGTGAACAAGCGGGCGACCTCGCCCACGCGCCGGATATTTTCCTGCCGGTCGGTCGGCGAAAAACCCAGGTCGCTGCACAGGCCGTGCCGCACGCGGTCGCCGTCCAGCACGAACACCTGCACGCCTTTTTTGAACAGCGCCTTTTCCAATTCGTTCGCCACGGTAGACTTGCCTGAAGCGGATAAGCCGGTGAACCACAGCACGGCACCGCGATGGCGGTTGCGCTGCTCGCGTTGCGGCAAAGTGACGGTGCTGATCGAAGCCGTGATGTTCTCGGATTTGGGCGAAGCAGATTTTTCCCGGCCTGATTTTTCCATGCGGGAAGGTTTCAGAAATACGCGTTTTCAGCAATGAAAAAGCAATGAATTCAACGGTGCGGCCGCCGGCTACACGCCCGCATCAGGAAAACGCTCGCGGATAATCTGGCGCAGCTTTTCTTCGTCGTCCGGTTGGTAACGGCGGCGGTTGATGAGCCGCTGCACGGCGTCGAGCAGTTCCAGCCAGTCCTCGAGCGGCGGTTCCGGCACCTTTTCCCAAGTGTCGAAGCGTTTGCCGCGATGGGAAAAAACCCATTGCCGGCCGACGTGCTGGGCGTTGACCTGGATTTTTTCGCCGTCCTCGGTGACGCGCTTCCAACTGATTTCAGATTTGATGGCCATGTTTTTTAGGATCTGGGGTTTGGGTTCCGGGTTTCAGTTTGGTGACGCTGACCCCAGACGCCAGCGCGAGACGCTATCCCCCAATATCCACGCTCGCCACCGCCATCGCGGCGATGCCTTCCTCGCGGCCGATGAAACCCATCAGCTCGTTGGTTGTCGCCTTGATGCCGACCTGCGCCTCGCGCAAACCCAGCGCGTCGGCGATGCGTTTCTTCATCTCGGCGATGTGTGGATAAATCTTTGGCGCCTGCGCGATGACTGTGGCGTCAATGTTGACGATGCGGCCATTGCGTCGGAGCACCTGGCGCGCGGCCTCCTCCAAAAAAATGCTGCTCGGCACGCCTTTCCAGCGCGGATCCGTGTTCGGAAAAAAATGGCCGATATCGTCCTCGCCCAGCGCGCCGAGGACGGCGTCGCAGATGGCGTGCATCAGCGCGTCGGCGTCCGAATGGCCGTCGAGGCCCTTCGGGTGCGGAATCTCCACGCCGCCGAGGACGAGCTTGCGCCCGGCGACCAATTGATGAACGTCATAACCGATGCCAACATGAACCATGTGTCCACTGTAATTTTTTTTGGCGCACCGACCAAGAAGTTTCGTCGCTAGGCGGCGGCTGGCAAAGTGAAGAAAAACGTCGTGCCTTTGCCCAGTTCGCTTTTCGCCCAGACTTCGCCGCCGTGGCTTTGCACGATGTGCTTCACAATTGAAAGCCCCAGGCCCGTGCCGCCCTGGTCGCGCGAACGCGCCTTGTCCACGCGATAAAACCGCTCGAACACGCGGTCCAGCGCTTCCGCCGGAATGCCCGGTCCGTCGTCGCGCACAAAAATTTCCAGCTTGCCGTCGTCCGTCTTTTCGCCGCCGACCGTGACGCTGCCTTGCGCGCGGCCATATTTGATGGCGTTGTCCACGAGGTTGGCGAGCACCTGGTCCACGCGGTTCACGTCCGCCTTCGCCGTCATCGCCGGGAGTTCATTCACGAGCCGGACACCTTTGTTGTCCGCGCGGGAATGCAGGTCGGTGAAAACTTTTTCCACCAGCGCATGCAGTTCGGTGGGCTGCAACTCCAGTTTCATCTTGCCGGATTCCAGCGCGGAGATGGCGAGCAAATCCTGAATGAGCAGGTCCAGCCGGTTGGCGTTGCGCTCGATGATTTTCAGAAAACGCTCAGCGACTTCGGGATTGTTCCGCGCGCCGTCCAACAAGGTTTCGACGTAGCCTTTGATGAGCGACAGTGGCGTGCGCAGCTCGTGGCTGACGTTGGCGACAAATTCCTCGCGCTGCCGTTCGAGCTGCTTGAGCCGCGTCAAATCGTGGAAAACCAAAATCGTCCCTTCGCGTTCGCCGGCGGAGTTGGTGATGACGGCGGCGTTGACCTGCACCCAGCGCTCACTGAACTCGGTGAGCTTCAGCTCATGTTCAAAAACCTGGCCCTCGGCCTCCACGCGCTTGACGAGTTCGTCCAGCTCATGGACGCGCAGCGCTTCCATCATCGTCCGGCCGCGCAGCTCGATTTTGAGGCCAAACAGATTTTTGAACGCGCGGTTGGCGAGATAGATTTTCTTGTTTTTATCGAGCAGCAGCAGGCCTTCGAGCATCGAGTTGAACAGCACCTGCTGCTGCGCCTTGGCGTCCAGCGTGTGCTGCTGCTGCTTGCGCTGAAATTCCTCCATCTCGACGGTCTGCCGGCGCGACTGCGCGAGCAGCTTCTCGCGCCACCAGAAATGGAGCGCGACAAGCGCGACGGCTAAAATCAATGTGAGCGCGAACCACATGAAGCGAAGGATGAAGGATGAAACCTAAAACCTGAAGTTTTTTGTGGCGGACGCGGACGTTCAGGTTTCAAGTTTCAAATTTCAAATTTATTCCACAAACCGGTAGCCCACGCCGCGCACGGTCTCCAGATGTTTCGCGGCCGGGCCGATTTTTTCGCGCAGCCGGCGCATGTGCGTGTCCACGGTGCGCGTGTCAATCAGGCTGTCGTATTCCCACACGTCGCGCAGCAATTGGTCGCGCGACTGCACGCGGCCGCTGCGCTGTGCCAGAATCGTCAGCAGCTTGAACTCGGTCGCCGTCAGCTCGATTTCACGGCCCTTCCAACTGGCTAGGTGGCGCGGCAAATCAATCAGCAGGTCGCCAAAGCGGATTTGCTCCTTCGGTTTTTCTTCCGACTGAAATCGGGCGAGGATTTTTTTCACGCGCAACATCAGTTCGCGCGGGCTGAACGGCTTGGTGAGGTAATCGTCCGCGCCGAGTTCCAGGCCGAGCACGCGGTCAATCTCCGCCGCCTTGGCCGTGAGCATGATGATAGGCACCTTGGCCGTGGCCGCGTCGAGGCGCAGTGACTTGCAGATTTCAAATCCGTCCATTTCCGGCAACATCACGTCCAGCACGATCAAGTCGGGTGTCTGCGCGCGGGCTTTTTTGAGCGCCTCCGCGCCGTCCATTGCCGTCGTGACGGCGTAACCGGCCTGTTTGAGGTTGAACTCCACGAGTTCCACCGCTTCCGGTTCGTCGTCCACGACTAAAATTCTTTGCTTCACGGCAACAGAATGGCACGCGCGAATTCGTCACACAATTTCAATTGCGTGACAACCCTGTGACGATTCGGTGACGGAAATTCGATTTCCGAACGAAGCAACGGGATTCCGCCAGCGGTGGTAAACCGAATTGCCAGAGGCTTCATGTGTTCATGGCCGGCCACCTGCTGGATGAGGATGCCGCCGAAATTTACTGTTCGGTCAGGGATTTCAGGCTGATCAAACCCTTTTCAAACTGGCAACCGATCATTTTGTCGAAATTCACGAACAGGGCGAAACATTTGCCCATGAAAGTATTTTTCCCGGCCATGCGCCACGTGACGACGGTCTGACCGCCGGCGGGCCGAAACGTGAATTCCGCCGTGTTGGTGGCTTTCATCGGCTTTTCAAAATCGAGACGCAACCGGATTAATTTGCCCGGATCACTTTCCGTGATGGTCATCTTTCCCGCGCCGATTTTGTTGTTGCCGTCCCAGGCCATCGCTGAGCCCACGCCGGCGGTCGCTCCGGAGTAGGAGGTTTTCGCGCCCGGATCAAGCTTGGCCCAAGGCGACCAGACTTTCCAGTTGTGCAGATCGTTGACTTGCGGATAAATCTTGTCCGGCGGCGCGGCAATGTTGGCGGAACGCGACACGATAAATTCATCCGGTCTTCCAGCGATGACGACGATGAAAATGACGAGGATGAATATGACCGCGAGCAGGATTGGCAGCATTTATTTCCTTTCTTGGGGAGGTTAGTTGAGCAAACCGGAGAACTTTTTTCGCGCATCCCATAGCAGATAGAGCGCGCATACCATGATAATGTCCAACATCGGATTGATGAGATGTTTCGGATCGTCGATGAGAACGTGGAACGCGATAATGTTCACAATAACCGGGCCGAGCAGCAGCAGACCGATATTGCGCAGCCGCGGAATCATCACGACCAACCCGCCGATGAATTCAAACAGTTTCACGAACTTGGCATAACCCGTCGGGCCGAACGCCGCCATGAAATGCGCGGCGGGCGTGCCTTCCGGCAACTTCGGCATGGCAATGAGGTTGAACAGGACCGGCACACTCGCCGCCAGGAAGCAAAGTCCGAGCAGGCTGCCCGCGATGCACGGGAGATATTTTTTCATACGCAATTAGCAGCTAGCTTAGTTGGCATCCACATTTAATTTACGACTGGCCGCAAACGCTTGCATTTTTCCTAATCAGTTCGCACGTTTTTTTTCGGGCCCAGCCTCAACTATATTTTCTAGGCGATTTAGTATGGTGGTCCCGGTTTGCCGGTTTCATGCATTCCCAGCTTATGTCGTGGCCGCAGATTTTACGGACCCTTTTGCGCTTCTTTCGCCCACGCGTCTTTCAAAGTGATGGTGCGGTTGAAAACCAGTTTGCCCGGTTTGGAATCCAAATCGACAGCAAAGTAGGCGAGGCGTTCGAACTGATAGCGTTCATTTGCATCCGCATCTTTCAAGCTCGGCTCGCACTTGGCGGTGATGACTTCGAGCGAGTGCGGATTGAGGACGGATTTGAAATCACGTCCGTCTTTTTCCGGCTCGGCTTCGGTGAACAGCCGGTCATACAGGCGCACCTCGGCGTCCACGCAATGCGCGGCGCTGACCCAATGAATAGTTCCCTTGACCTTGCGTGCGGAAGTCGCGCCGCCACTTTTGCTGTCGAGGTCGGCCGTGCAGCGCAACTCCGTGAGATTGCCGGCGGCGTCCTTGATGACTTCGTCGCACTTGATGATGAAGGCGTATTTCAACCGCACTTCGCCGCCCGGCTTGAGGCGAAAATATTTCGGCGGCGGCACTTCGGCAAAATCGTCGCGCTCGATGAAGAGTTCGCGGCTGAAGGGAATTTTGCGTCCGCCCGAAATCGGATTCTCCGGATTGTTGATGGCGTTGAGTTCCTCGACTTGTCCTTCGGGATAATTCGTGATCACCACCTTGATCGGCCGCAGCACCGCCAGGCGGCGATGCGAACGCTTGTTCAAGTCCTCACGGATGGTGTGTTCCAAAACGGAAACGTCCGTGATGCCGTTGTATTTCGTGATGCCGATGTTGTAGGCGAAATTGCGCAATGCCTGCGCCGTGACGCCGCGACGGCGGATGCCGCAAATCGTGGGCATGCGCGGATCATCCCAGCCGGTGACCAAATTTTCGTCCACGAGTTGCATCAGCTTGCGTTTGCTCATGATGGTGTAGCCGAGCGAAAGGCGCGCAAATTCGTATTGATGAGGCAGGGGTCGCGGCAAGTCGAGCGATTCCAAAATCCAATCGTAAAGCGGCCGATGCACCTCGAACTCCAGCGTGCAAATCGAGTGCGTGATGCCTTCGATGTAATCGCTCAAGCAATGCGCGAAATCATACATCGGATAGATGCACCACTTTGCGCCGGTCTGGTGATGGTCGGCGTGCTTGATGCGATAGATGAGCGGATCGCGCATCCAGATGTTCGCGGCATCCACTTGGATTTTCGCACGCAAGACGCGGGTGCCGTCCGGAAACTCGTTATTCTTCATGCGCGTGAAGAGGTCGAGATTTTCCGCCACGCTGCGGTCGCGGAACGGCGAGGCTTTGCCGTTGCGACGATAATCGTCCATCTGATCCGGCGGCATGTCGCAGACGAAGGCTTTGCCTTTCTTGATCAGCGCCACGGCGAATTCATAAATCTGGTCGAAATAATCGCTGGCATAAAACGGTTTCAGCTTCACGGCGGAATGGCTGCGCTCGTCCTCGGACGTGCCGAAGACCGGCGGCACAAAATAATCCGTCTTGCCGTCCACGGTTTTGGCCTCCGGCGCCTGACCGCTTTGCTTGAGGCCCAGCCGGTCTTCCGCCCAGGTGCCGATAAGCCAGTTCACGTCGGCTTGGATGCTCTCGACATATTCGATGTCTTCCTTGGTCGGGTTCGTGTCGTCCATCCGCAGATTGCAGATGCCGCCGAACTCGCGCGCGATGCCGAAGTTCAAGCAGATGCTTTTGGCGTGGCCGATGTGCAGGTAACCATTTGGCTCCGGCGGAAAGCGCGTGTGGATGCGCGGATATTTATGTTCGGCGACGTGCGCGGCGACGATGTCGCGGATGAAATCGGAGGGGGCGGCGGGCGCGGCCGGTGTTTCGTTCGGAGTGCTCATTTGTCGGTCGGCAGATTAACAAACGCCGCGCGGGATGGCAAATTGTCCGCTGGCTTCAGTGATTAACCGATTTGGAAAAACTTCTTGAATAAAGCATGATCGGTGTTAGAAACAAAGAAGCACATTTAATTTTCGGGTGGCAAACATTGCGTTCGGGTTATCAATCATATTGAACGGGGTGGAAATTATATGAAAACAATCTTCATGGTTCTGATTCTGGCGGTTGGCGCAGCGGTCTCGTCGTGGGCGCAAGGCCTTGTGTATTTCAGTAGCGTCGGGCAAACGATCAGCACAAATTCCGCATTTGGTGGTTCGGCGACTGGAAATACGACGCCTGCGGGCGCATATTACTTTGCCCTGTTTTGCTCCCAGACCGCCACCAGCGTGAACGGCCAGACGACGGCGATTTTAGGAAATTCGAGCCAAAACTTCGCATTCAATGATACTAATTGGACGCTGGTGGCTTATGCCACTAATACATTTAGAGGAGCTGGCCAGTTTGCGAGTATAAATGGTCCCGTTACTGTTCCAGGAGTTGCGGTTGGCGCGATGGCCCAATTTGTAATCATCGGCTGGTCGGCAAGCATTGGCCCCACGATTGCCGCTGTTAAATCTTTGATCAATAATGGAAGTCCTTACCCGCATGACGGAGTTATCGGGCAGTCGGCTGTCAGCGGTGCAATCCAGCTCGGCGGCCCAATTACACCATTTCCTTCGTATGTTATGGCAGCGCGGGCCGCCGCGTAGGCCAAAAACCTGCAATCCCAAAGTTTGGAATGGCCTCATAATGGTTGGTTGCCAGCGGTTGCCGGAATTGACTTTTTAGACCCCATTGCGGCAGATTTTTGGGGATTGAATGGAGCCG
>CAISEZ010000148.1 GCA_903884535.1 uncultured Verrucomicrobia subdivision 3 bacterium | reverse complement strand
TCCAGTGTTTTCTCTATTTTCCGCCCATAACCTTCGTGTGCCCATGATCCCTCAACGAAAGTTCCGATGACAAGATAATCCAAGTCGTGATTGGAATGTTGCCAACAAACGCCGCCACGAGCACGGACAGCTTCTTCGCACTGGTTGCGATCGCCGCCAGAAAACTCAAACACACCAGTCAGACAAAACGAACGACCCTCAAAAGTAATTTCTGGAGCCGGAGCATCGCAGAGTGAAAGATCTGTGCGCTGCAAATTCTTGGTATTGGCCTTTCGAGCCGGTTTGACAGGCTTCAGGACATAATCAATTTTTTCGTTGTCTGCCATTTAGAACAATTCCGATTGGTTGGTCTTCTCGGTTGCTTTATCCCCTTTCTTGCTGGACCCAACAAGTTTCAAAAACTCCGCTTCAGAAATGACTTTTACGCCAAGTTCCTTGGCTTTGTCGAGTTTTGAGCCGGCTTCTTCTCCGGCGAGCAGAAAATTGGTGTTCTTGCTGACCGAGCTAGTCACATTGCCGCCGGCATCACGTATGATGGCCGCAGCTTCGTCGCGGGACAAAGTTGGAAGTGTGCCGGTAAGAACGATAATTTTCCCTGCCAATTCTCCGGTGCTTTGCTTTTTTGAATGAGCCAATCCCCCTTGCGGCCATATTTTTAATTCGTTCAACCGCGATAAAATATTTTCACCTGTTTTGGATCCAAAAAAATTCAAAATACTATCGGCGACGACAGGCCCAAGTTCATCCGGCATCCCAGCCTTATGCAATCCTTCTTCGAGAGTCGAAAGCCGCCCTTTGACTTTAGCGCGTTTCTTTTGCAACTCATCTGGCAATCTTTGACGGTGGCCACTTGACTTCTGCTTTTGGTGTTCCTTATGGAGATTAGCTTCTATCTCTAGTTCAGACTTTGTTTTCGAAAGTGATTCAATTTCATAATTTATGCGCAGTCGTTCTCTTTCGACTTCGAGTCGGAACGGTTCTGAAAACTCTGACCGGCGATCAATTTCTTGGCGAATTAACACCCATACAGACTTCCTGCGTGCAATTAGTGTTTCGTCAGCGTTCTCTTCGCCTAAATCACCTGCTAAATCTTTGTTTCTTAATTTGCCTTCGTCACAGACCAATTTGAGAAGGTTTGAATTCGCAACGTCTTGGAAATCCAGATGGCACTTACCGATGTAAAACGCAGTCGTTTCACCAACATTTGAAATTCCAAGGGCTTGAATCCACCGCGACAGCGGCGCGGTCTTGGCGCGCTGGAGCGCTTCGAGAATTTTTGTGGCATTCTTCTCGCCGAAAATGCGCGGCTCGTCGTCCGTGCCAAGATTCAGTTTGCCGAGCACATCCAGTTTCAGGTCGAACAAATCGAGCGGCTCTTTCACGAGTCCACGCTCGACGAGTTTTTCCGCCACGATGCCGCCGAGCGATTCGAGGTCGAGTGCCTTGCGTTGCGCAAAATATTCCACGCGCCGCGTGAGTTGCGCCGGACAGCCCGCGATGTTCTGGCAGCGCCACGCGACTTCATCGGTCTCGCCACCGGACATTTTTTCCTTCGCAATCGGCCCGCCGCACGCGGGGCATTTGCCGCCGACGTGTTGAAACAAATCAAATTCCGTCGCATCGGGCGGGCGCTTCGTTTTCACCACCTCAAAAATTTCCGGAATGACCATGCCGGCCTTGCGGACGACCACGGTGTCGCCGATGCGGATGTCTTTGCGACGGATCTCGTCCTCGTTGTGCAGCGTGGCGCGCGCCACCGTCGAGCCTTGCACAAACACCGGCTCCAGCTCCGCCACCGGCGTGAGCACGCCCGTGCGCCCGACCTGCACGGTGATGGCCTTGAGCACTGTTTCCGCCGGCGTGATCCACGGCACGGGTTTGTGGACAATCGCGTAACCGGGAGCGCGGCTGCGGCCGGGAATTTTTTCCCAATCCGCGCGCGTGTTCACCTTGAGCACGATGCCGTCAATTTCGTAAGGCAACTGCCGGCGCAAATCTTTTTCCTCGTCGTAGCCAGCGACAACTTTCTCGCGATAAATATTCAGCACCGCCTCGATGCCATCGCAAACCCACCAGAGTTTTTGCGTGGGCAGACCGAGCTTGGCGAGCGTTTCGAGCATTTCGGAATGCGTCTTAAACTCAATGCCGTCCACCGCGCCGATGGCATAAAACACCGCGCGAATCGGTCGCTGCGCGACCAGCTTGGGATCAAGCTGCTTGAGCGTGCCGGCGGTGGCGTTGCGGGCGTTGGGAAAAGGTTTTTCGCCGGCCGCGGCAAATTTGGTGTTAAGCGCGTCGAAATCTTTGATGGCAATGTAAGCCTCGCCGCGCACTTCGAGCAGTGCGGGCGGATTTTTGGAAATCAATTCCAGCGGGATGCCGCGGACGGTTTTGAGATTGGCCGTGATGTCGTCACCTTCCGTGCCGTCGCCGCGCGTGACGCCGAGCGAAAGCTTGCCGTGGCGGTAGTGAACGCTGATGGAAACGCCATCCACTTTCGGCTCGATGATGTATTGCACCTGGTCGCAGCCAAGATGTTTGCGGATGGTCGTGTCAAACGCGCGTAATTCTCCCAGCGTTTTTTCGTCCTGCAAACGGTTGCGCTGGGCGCGGTCCGGCACCTCGTCTTTGGTCGGCAAATCGCTGGCTTCGACCTTGTCTAGCGACAACATCGGCACGAGATGTTTGACGCGGGTAAATTTTTCGCTCGGTGCACCGCCGACGCGCTGGGTGGGCGATTCGGGCGTGACGAGATCGGGAAATTTTTTCTCCAGCGTTTGCAGTTCCTGAAAAAGCTGGTCGTATTCGCGGTCTGAGATGAGCTGTTGGCCCTCGACGTAATAGACGTGGTCATGCCGGCGAATCTCGGCGGCAAGCTGCGCGTGGCGGTTTTTGGCTTCGGCGTGCGTCACGCCGCAATTGTGCCGTGCGCTGGCCGGGAAGGAAAAACTTTTTTGACCAAATGAATCTGTGCTAAACTGTCAGCGTGCGCGGAAATCTGGCCAAGGCGTTTGTGCTGACGAACACACCGGTGTTCCGGCGCGCGCCGCTGCCCAAATCCTACACCGATTTTCTTGGCCGGAAATTATTTCTCTTTTTGCTGACGATCCAAGGTCTCGGCGCATTCGCGCTCATTACGCTCGGCGTAATCCTCAAAAAAAATGACGTGGCAAAAAACGTCATCCAGCCGCGCATCCGGCAGGAAATCGCCCGCGCCGGCGTGGCGCTGCTGCCGATGTTTTTCTTCGTGGCGCTGGGTTTGGGCTTTCTCGTCGTGGGGCAAACCGTGTCCGCTTTGGCCAAAGTCGGCGCGATCAGCTATCTCGGTTCGACGATGGTCATCGTGGTGGTGCGCGAACTCGGCCCGCTGCTCGCGGCGCTGCTGGTGCTGGCGCGCGTCGGCACGGCGCATGTCATCGAACTCGGCACGGCCCGCGCGCTGGGCGAAGTCGAGGCGCTCGAAGCGCTGGGCATTGACCCGGTGCATTATCTCATCGTGCCGCGCGTGATCGGCATGGCGCTGGGCATTTTTTCGCTGACGGTTTATTTGATCATCGGCGCGCTGGTGAGCGGCTATCTGTTTGCGTTTTTGCAGGACGTGGCGCTCACGCCGGGCGACTATTTCAAACAGATCGTCGAGTCGTTGGGCTGGCTGGATTTTGCGCTGCTGGCGCTGAAAACCATTTCCTTCGGATTTTTCATCGCGATTGTGACATGTTATCACGGCCTCGCGCAGCCGCTGCGGCTGGAAGACGTTTCGCGCGTGGCGGTGCGCGCGGTCACACAGGGCGTCATCGTGTGCGTGCTGATTGACGCGCTGTTCATCGTGCTTTACCTCATAAGTTGATTTTAATAATCACCTATTTTAAACTTCCGCCAAAACTCTTAAATGCCAACAATTCTAATAAAACTGATTTTGGCATGGATTGTTATTTGTTTGGGATTGTTACTACCCGTCAGAATTTTTTATAGACGCTATCCACCAAAAGTCGCCTACTCATTTGGATGTGCTGTTTGTGCGGCTTTGAACACATTGCCAATCGCCTTCTTTTTTAGCCCGACGATTTTAATTTTGGGGTGGTTTCCGTTTCCAGCACCTGCGGGTTTGGTCTTAATTTATTGTGCCTTTGATTTTGAGTTTCATGCAAATAACAATGAACTCATCCGTAATAATCGCGGCATTGCAATGATTGGTTTTCTCGGCTTTTGGCTCGTCGCTTGGATAATGAATTTAATCTACATTTCAAGAAAGCTGCAGAATGTATCAATCAATGAAGATTTCAATCCATTCAGAAACAAGCGCTCAATTTTCTGGATAATCACAGCTTTTATTATTTTTACTGAGGTGGTTTATTACTTTGGATTTTGTTATTAACGACTCCCACAAGGAGTGCCAATTTATCAAAGACCCTAGGATGCAACTGAATTATTTATGAATGGGAAATATCTATTATCACCAAAGCCAAGCCTCATGACATGAGCGAAAACCAAAACATTCCGATCCTCGAAATGCGCGACGTGACGGTCGCGGCGATGCGCGATGCTACGTTCACCGTGGTCGAAGGGGTGAACTGGTCGGTGGCCGCCGGCGAATTCTGGGTCGTCGCCGGCCAGGAATTTTCCGGAAAGAGCGATCTGCTGATGCTCGCCGCCGGGCTGATGTCGCCCGCTGCCGGCAGCCTAAAACTGTTTGGCAACGACACGGAAAATTTCGGCGAAGCTGAACTGGCCGAGAGGTTGCGCGTTGGGTTTGTATTTCAAGGCGGACAATTGTTCAACCAGTTGACCATCGCGGAAAATGTCGCGCTGCCATTGCGCTACAAAAATAACCTGACCGGCGCGGAGGCAGCGCGATCGGTGGCAAATCTGCTGGAACTGCTGGAACTCACGCCGCTCGCCGATGTGACGCCGGCGAACGTCGCCGCCAACTGGCGGCAGCGCGCCGCGCTCGCCCGCGCCCTGATTTTGCAGCCGGAAATCCTATTGCTCGACAATCCGCTGGCCGGCCTCGGCGCGCGACACGGGCAATGGTGTCTGCGGTTTCTCGACCAGCTTTGCCGCGGCCACGACCAGCTCGGCGGTCAGCCGATGACGCTGGTGGTGACCGCCGATGATTTGCGCCCCTGGCAAAATGCGCGGCGACAGTTCGCGCTGCTGCACGAGAAAAAACTGCTCCCGCTCGGTGGCTGGAATGAAGTGGAACGGTGCGATCATCCGGTTGTAAAAGAATTGCTGGCCGTCCCCATTGAGACGACAATCTAATAACCATGGCACTGCAAGATTTGACCCCGCAACTGCGCACGCGCCTGAGCCGGATGGAGCGCGCCGTGGGCTGGTTCGTGTTTGTGGCGACGGCGCTGCTGTTGTTCGGTTTCGGCTATTACATTTATCACACGGCCGAGCGCAAAGGCTGGCTCAAGATCAAGGCACCGTTCTTCACCTACGTCGAAAGTTCCTCCGGTTTGAACATCGGCGACCCGGTGGTGATGATGGGCTTTGCCGTCGGCAGCATCACCAGTGTTGACCCGCAGAAGCCGTATGAAAAAAACAACGTCAAGGTCCAGTTTGAAATCGTGGAGCCGTATTTCCGCTATCTTTGGACCGGCGGTTCGTTTGTAAAAGTGAACGCGGCCGGCTTTCTCAATCAACGGCAACTGGAAGTCACGCGGGCGACCAACGGCTACGCGCTGGTCGTCACGCAGCCGGTGACGCTGTTCACCAATCTGGATGAACTCGCGCATGACGTCGCCGCCGAACCCGATCATTGGCAGCTCTCGCAGGATGTTTTTGGCGAAAACTCAAATCTGGTTTTGCATGCCTACGCCACCTTGACGGAAGCCAACCTGCAAATCATCACCGCGCTAAAACCGGCGGCCATCTACGCCTACAACAATCAAGAAAAAGACCGGCGGCGCGTCGTGGCGTCGTGGGACGAGAGCTACCATCATTACAAAATTTTCAAGCCAGGCGACGAAACCGCATTTCTGCGCTCGGTGGAGACGCCACCGATCGCGGATCAGTTGCAGGGGATGATTGCGCAGGTGCAAGGCGCGTTGCCAGGAATCCTGGCGCTGACGAATAAAATTTCCGCCGTGCTGGACAACGCCAACCTGACGCTGGGTAATGCCGCAATCGCCACTTCCAATCTGAACACAACGATCGTGGCCGCGCAGCCGCTCGTCACCAACTTCGCCGCCATCAGCGGCCAACTGCGCGAGCCGGGCGGCGCGGCAACGTGGGCGCTGGGCACCAATGGCAATTTTCAAATTCAAGGTGCGCTTACGAATTTGAACACGCTGCTCGCGGACACGGACACTAATTTGAATACGCTCACGGTGGACATCGGCAAAACGCTTGATAACCTCGCCGGCATCACCAGCAATTTGAATGTCCAGGTGCAGTCCAATTCCAATCTGCTTTGGGGCATTTCCAAAACGGTGACAGACTCCGACGATTTGGTGCAGGGCCTGAAACGGCATTGGTTCCTGCGGTCGGCGTTCAAAACACCGGCGACCAATTCGCCCGCCAAAAAAATAAAATGAATACCACCATGAAAAAAATCCTGCTCGCGCTCAGTTTCATTGTTGCCACCGGTGCCGCGCACGCCGGCTGGCTCGATGCGCTGGGCCTCACCAAAAGTTCCACCAACAGCACCGCGTCCACCGGGCTGGCCGCGCTGTCGCAAACGCAGATGGCCGGCGGTTTGAAGGACGCGCTCGGCAACGGCCTGCAACACGCCGTCGCCTCACTTGGCCATGACGGCGGTTTTCTCACCAACGTCGCCGTGAAGATTCCCGTGCCGGAAAAATTGCAGTCGGCGGAAAAAACGCTGCGGGCGCTCGGCCAAGGCAAGCTGGTGGACGATTTTATTGCCACCATGAATCACGCCGCCGAGCAAGCCGTGCCGGAAGCCGCGAGCGTTTTCGGCGATGCCGTGAAGCAAATGTCCATTGACGATGCCAAGGCCGTTTTGACCGGCCCGGACGACGCGGCCACGCAATTTTTCCGCCGCACCACGCAGACGAATTTATATGCGCGCTTCCTGCCAATCGTCCAAAAAGCCACGACGAACACTGGTGTGACCAGCGCCTACAAGAAAATGCTGGCCAAGGTGAACGGCGGTGGCAGCGGATTTGGCGGCACGCTGGGCGGGCTGGCGAATAATTATCTCGGCGCCGACGCGCTCGACGTGGACGCGTATGTGACGAACCACGCGCTCGACGGACTATTCAAGATGGTCGCCGACGAAGAAAAAAGCATCCGCCAAAATCCGGTGGCGCGCACGACCGATTTGATGAAGCAGGTTTTTGGCGCGGTCGGAAAATAAAAATTATTCCGGGTTGCCCAAAACGCGCCGGAGCCGGTGCAGCATTTTTTGCGCGAACCGCTCGTAAGGCAGCAGCGTGCGACCATGTTCGCGAAGTTCCTCGATGGTTTCCAGCGACATGCTGAAATCGAAATCGTGAAACGCGCGGTCGCGCTTGACGCGGTGCAGCCAGCGGCTCAAGTCGGCGATCTCCTCGATGTCGCCGGCGTGGCCGGGATAAAACGAAAGCCGCCAGTCGTCAATCCGCGCAAAACCGTCGCGCGCGTTTTTTTCCTCGAACCACGCGTCGCACAATAAAATGCAGACGGATTTTTTGCCGACCGAACCGAGCCGGTAAAAAACCACCCGCTCATCCGAATCGCTGAAGTGGTCATAGGCCGTTTCAATCGCGTCGTCCGGCGGCGGCGTGAACCGCGTCTGGAAGCCGATGCGAAAACTGCCGGGCACGGCGCGCGAATGTTCGATGCACAAATTTTCAGCGAAGATCCACAGCGTTTCCGGCGGCAGCGCATGGTCGGCGAGACATTTTTGCCAGGCGGCCAAAGCCTCGGCCAGCGGTGGACGGGTGAATTTTTGATTGCTCATGTTGCCTTGCGATTGCCTTATTACTGCCGGTTTTTGCGAAACCAATCAACAAAAAGCGGAATGCCTTTTTCCACCTTCACCTGCGGCTGGTAGCCCAGCATCCGCCGCGCCTTGGAAACATCGGCGAACGTGATCGGCACATCGCCGAGCTGGAGCGGTTGCCGGTCAATCACGGCTTTTTTGCCGAGCGCATTTTCGATGAGCGAAATCAGCCCGCTCAATTTCACCGTCTGCGATTCGCCGAGGTTGAAAATCTCGAAGCCAAATTCGCGCTGCGTGCAGGCAATAATTCCTTCGAGAATATCCGAAATATGCGTGTGATCGCGCGCCGTGCTGCCGTCGCCGAAAACCGGAATCGGCTGGCCGGCATCAATCAGCGCGGTGAATTTGTGGATCGCCAGATCCGGCCGCTGGCGCGGGCCGTAAACCGTGAAGAACCGCAGCATCGCCACGTCCATTTTGTAAATGTGGTGCCACGTGTGGCCGAGCGCCTCGCACGCGAGCTTGCTGGCGGCGTAGGGCGACACGGCGGAAAAAATCGGATCGCTCTCGCTGAACGGCACCTTGGCATTCACGCCATAAACCGACGACGACGACGCGATGGTGATTTTTTTCACGCCGGTTTTGCGCGCGGCTTCGAGGACGTTGACCGTGCCTTCGACATTCACGCGCTGGTAAAGCGCCGGCTGCTCCAGACTCGGCCGCACGCCGGCGCGGGCGGCGAGGTGGATGACCTGGTCAAATTTCACGGCCGAAAAAAGTCCGGCCAGCGCGGCGGCATCGATGAGATCGCCGTGGACAAATTCAAACGGTTTGGCGAGCGCCTGGATTTCGCGGAGGTTGGCGCGCTTGCATTGCGGATCGTAGAAATCGTTCAAGTCATCGAACGCCCAGACGCGGTGGCCGTCGCGGAGGAGGCGTTCGCAGACGTGCGAGCCGATGAAGCCCGCGCCGCCGGTGACGAGAAAATTCATGGTTAAAAGCTAACCAGCCGCAGACGCGGTGTCGAGCGTCAGACTTTGGCCTTTTTCTGGAACTGCCCGTGGTTGCCTTCCAGCAGACCGCGAAACGACAAGTCTTCGTCCAAGTCCGGCCAATGCAGACCGAACGGAGAAATCTCGATGTGGTTCAACTGCGGCGGGGTGCCGCGCGCGAGCCGGGGATTGGCCGCGACGGGAAAACGGATTTCCGCGCCGCTTTCCATGCGGACAATGATTTGCCCGTTCACATGCACGGCGGCCACGGCGATGTCAGTCAATATGTTCATGCCACTTCTCAATTATCAGCTTTTTATTTTCCTCCGCAAGTTTTTCGGCCCGGGACAATTCGCGGAGCTTGAGGCCCTGCGATTCGCGCAGTTCCACTTCATGCTCCACGTTGAAAACCGCTTCGCCGCCGCCGTGGCGGACGTGGACATGAATCGGGCGGTGGTCGTTGCTGTAAAAGAAAAACCGGAAGCCGTCCTTTTCAAAAATCGTGGGCATGACGCAAATTATTTTGAAGTTTCGCCGCGTGCGAGCCGATGAAGCCCGCGCCGCCGTTGACGAGAAAATTCATGCTTAAAAGCTAACCAGCCGTGGACGCGGTGTCGAGTGCGCAGGGAATTGGCAGGCTAATCTTGAATTGGCGGCGCAGTAAAATGTAATGTCACGGTCGAAAATGTGGTCGTGGCAATCCCGCTCCCTGTTGCTTGTTCCAATCGGAATTGGCTTGAGTTGGGAATCGAACTTCACAGTCGCGATCAGCACAGATGCCTCCAGGTTTACCATCGCGTCCATAACTAATAATCCGGCCATAACCAAGGGAACTATCATACGGAATCAGCACAACATAACGTCCCCATACATCATCACCTTGCCCCCACGCATCTTTAGCCCAGTCAATCAATTCAGGTCGGAATGAACGCAACTGTTCCAGAGAGTTTGGCCATACACCATACTGCGTCTTATATTTGTCACAATCTGATGCAACGCAAATTAATCTCGTGTAGGTAATGTAAGGCTTGCTACCTTGCAAGTCCTTCTCAACAGCGATCCGCACGAAAATAAACAAGCCGACTACAAGGCTTGAAACAATTCCACAGACGATGAAAAACGTGCGCATATAACCAAACTTGTCAATGCCGTCTAAAGCATCATCGGTGATTGAGTTTGCTGCCTAACCTGCTTCATGTTCCAAACCTTATTTTGATTTCTTGGGTTTGTCCAACGTTCTCCCGGCGGCCAAAGCCGGTTGCGGTTTTACCGGTGGCAGTCGGGCCGTTGCACGCGCGCTGGACTTTCAGCGGATTTTCATTTGAAATTATCCAATGTCCAAACGACCAGCCACCAATCACAAGCCGCTTTCGCTGATCCGCCCGCACCTCGGCGAATTGCACGCGTATGTCCCGGGCGAGCAGCCGCAGATCAAAGGCTTGATCAAGCTCAACACGAACGAGAATCCGTATCCGCCGTCGCCGAAAGTGCTGGCGGCGGTCCAGGCGTCGGTGGACGGCCGGCTGCGGCTGTATCCGAATCCCACGGCGCAGGCGCTGCGCGAACAACTGGCGACGCTGCACGGTTGTCGGCCGGAAAACATCCTCGTCGGCAACGGCTCGGATGAAGTGCTGGCGCTGGCGACTCGCGCGTTTGTGGAACCGAAACGCGGCGCCAGCAGCCTGAAGCGGGCGACGGTGCAGTATTTTACGCCGAGCTATTCGCTGTATCCGGTGCTGGCGGACATCCATGGCGCGCTGAAAAATGTGGTGGCGCTGAATCCGGATTTCACCCTGCCTCACGTCGCGGAATTGAAACGCAGCCGGGCCTGGGATTTTCAGGCGGCGCTGACGTTCGTGACAACGCCGAACGCGCCGAGCGGTCGCGGCTACGCCACGGCGGAACTGGAAACGCTGTGCCGCGCGCAGAAAGGCGTGGTGATTTTGGACGAGGCTTACGTGGATTTTGCGGAGGAAAACGCGCTGGCACTGGCCTTGAAATATCCGCATGTCCTCGTGGCGCGAACGTTTTCCAAGGCGTATTCGCTGTGCTTCCAGCGCGTCGGTTATTTCGTCGGCCATGCCGATCTCATCGCGGCGCTGGACAAAATCCGCGACAGCTACAACGTGAACGGCCTTGGCCAGATCGCCGCCGTCGCGACATTGGACGACCTGAAATACTACCGCGCGAATTTCCAAAAAATCATCGCGACGCGCGAAAAACTTTCGCGCGAATTAACGGCGCTGGGCTTCCGCGTGCTGCCAAGCCAGACGAATTTCATCCTCGCCCGGCCGCCGGCATTTCCGGCGGAAGCGTGGCTGCAAAAGCTGCGCGACCAAAAAATCCTGGTGCGCTGGTTCAGCACGCCGACGGTGCGGGAATTTTTGCGCATCACCATCGGCACGCCGGCGGAAGCGACAGCGCTGGTGACCGCGGCCCGGAAGATTTGCGCCTCCCGGCCACCGGCGGAATAAAACCTTTTCTTTGCGGCGCCCACCTTTTTTTGCTAAACACCGCGTGTGTATCTGGAGTTTTATGGATTGAAGCTGTCGCCGTTCGACATCACGCCGAACCCGCGCTTTCTTTTCCACAGCACCAAGCATCGCGAGGCGTTCAACCACCTGCTTTACGGCATTCGCGAGCGGAAGGGTTTCGTTCAGCTCACTGGCGAGGTCGGCGCGGGCAAGACGACGCTGTGCCGCGCGCTGCTCGAACATCTCGACGGCCATTTTTCCACGGCGCTGATTTTGAATCCGGTGCTGAGCGCGAATGAATTGATGAAGGCCATCGCCACCGAATTCGGTTTGGACGTGAAGGGCATGGACCGGCTGGAAACGATGGCGACGATCAGCGATTTTTTGCTGAAGCAGACTTTGGCCGGCAAGGAAACGGTGTTGATCGTGGACGAGGCGCAAAATCTCACGGAGGATTTGCTGGAACAGGTGCGGCTAATTTCCAACATTGAAACGGACGACCGGAAATTGTTGCAAATTGTTTTGATGGGCCAGCCGGAATTGCGCGAGCGGCTGAACAGCCCGCGGCTGAAGCAGCTGCGCCAGCGCATCACGGTGCGGTATCATTTGAATGCGTTGACGCGGGTGGAGGTGGGCCAATATATTCAGCACCGGCTGGCGCTGGCGGGATCGAACGGCGCACCGGCATTCACCGGGCCGGCGGTCTGGCGGGTGTTCGGTTACAGCCAGGGCGTGCCGCGGCTGGTTAACGCCGTGTGCGACAAGGCGCTGCTGGCCGGTTTTGTGGAACGCAGTTATCGGGTTAATTATCGGATGGTCGGCCGCGCCATCCGCGAACTCGAAGGAAATATTCACGCATGAGCTTGATCAACGACGCCCTGAAACGCGCCAAGCAGGCCCCGCCGCGCAACACGCCCAACGCGTTGCCGCCGCTGCGGCCAGTGGCCGAGGAACCGTCCTCGGTGCCGGCGTGGCTGATGCCGTCAGTGATCATCATCCTGATTTTCGCGGCGATTTTTTTCATCGGTTGGTCGGTGGCGCATAACGCCGTTCGCAACATCATGACTACGCCGACCCCGGCGGGCACGCCGGAGGTGACGGTCGTGCCGGTGCCCGTTGTCACGCCGCACCCCGAGCCGCCCGCCCCGGTGAATCCGGTGGACGCGCCGGTGTTGCAGGGGATTTTTTATTCGCCCACCATGCCTAGCGCGATTGTGGACGGCAAAACCGTCCGGCCCGGCGACCACTTCAAACAGTATCGCGTGAAGGAAATTTCGAAATACACCGTGACGCTGATTGATGCCGACGGCAAAACCGTGAAGCTCGGCATGAGCAACTGACACCATGCGCCTTCGGAAAATTCTTTCCGCTTCCCCTTTGGTAGCGCGCGTTGTCCCGTTTGTTTTTTTTGTGCTGCTCACCGCTGCGCAGGGGAAATTCGGGCCGGCCTCGGCTTACTGGTTTTACCTCGCCAAAACGCTCGTCGGCTTGTGGCTCATCATTGAGATTTATCCGCTCGTCGCCGAAATGCGCTGGGCCTTTAGTTGGGAAGCCGTCCTCGTCGGCATCGGCGTGTTTGCCGTGTGGGTCGGCATTGACCATTATTATCCTCATTCCAACGAGCTATTTCAGAATTATATTTTCCCGTTTTTTAAGAAAATCGGCCTTGGCTTTCTGTGTTCGGAGGCAAAGCCGGTCATTCCATGGAATCCCAACGCAGCCTTCGGCGCCGGCTCCGCGCTGGCGTGGCTGTTCGTGATCGTGCGGATTCTCGGCTCCACTTTTATCGTGCCGCCGCTGGAGGAGATTTTTTACCGCTCGTTTTTATACCGCTATATCGCCAAGCCGGATTTTCAATCCGTGCCGTTGAATAAATTTTTGCCGATCCCGTTCCTGGCGACGGCGGCGGTGTTCGGCTTTTCCCACAACGAATGGCTGGCGGGGATTTTGTGTGGCGCGGCGTTTCAGTGGCTGGTGCTCCGCAAAAACCGCCTGGGCGATGCGATGACGGCGCACGCCGTCACGAATTTTCTGCTGGGCGTCTGGGTGGTGTGGAAGGGCGCGTGGAATTTCTGGTGAGGCATTATCTAAAAAAACCAAGCACCACCATCCAAACTTGGTTGCACAAGTGAAGCTTGAACCCATGAAGCAAAATGAATTTAAGCCGGAGTAAAACTGGGTGACCGTTGCTTTACAGTTGCCGCGGCATGGCTAAATCCTAGTGAACAGCCGGCCTCGTGTTAATAGTCAGAACCCATTTCCTGCCGGTCAAAACGATCCAAGAGGCACTGAACGCATAACCAGCGGGAGCGCGTGGATGAGGTGGCGCAGTGGCGGGATGCGGTGAAGTTTCCGGCGGCTTCCAGGGCGGTGAATTGAGGGTTTATCCACCGCGTATTCTGCGGTGTTTAACCTTGCGAGCTGCGGCGAATCAGGTGTATATTCGCCGCACACATTGCGGAGTTTATATGTATATCCACGAACGCAAGGAATGGCCGGAGTTCCGATGGAATGAGGCGGCGCTGGCCGGCCTGCTGGCCGACGTGCGCCATTGGCAGGGTCGTCTGCTGGGCCGGATGGAAGCGCTTGGCTTTCCCTTGCGCGAAGAAGCCACGTTGCAAACGCTTACGCAGGACGTGGTCAAGACCAGCGAGATCGAGGGCGAAAAACTGGATGTGCAACAAGTGCGTTCATCCCTGGCACGACGGATGGGGATGGATATTGGCGCGCTGCCGCCCATAGACCGCAACGTGGAAGGTATCGTGGAAGTGATGCTGGATGCCACGCGAAAATATGCTGAACCGTTAACAGAAGAACGGTTTTATGGCTGGCACGCCGCGCTATTCCCGACCGGAAGGAGCGGAATGCGCCGCATCACGGTCGGCGCATGGCGGAGGAAACAGAGCGGAGCAATGCAGGTTGTCTCCGGACCGATTGGCCGGGAGAAAGTTCATTACGAAGCGCCTGAATCTGACCGGCTGCAAAAGGAAATGTCCCGCTTCATCAAGTGGTGCAATGCTTCGTCTGACCGTGATCCGGTGATCAAGGCGGCGCTGGCGCATTTCTGGTTTGTCACCATCCATCCCTTTGAAGATGGCAACGGCCGTATCGCGCGGGCGATTGCCGACCTGATGCTGGCGCGTTCGGAAAGAACGGCGCAGCGGTTTTACAGCCTGTCGGCGCAAATCCAGCATGAGCGCAGCGCCTATTACAACGTGCTGGAACATTGCCAGAAAGGCAGCCTCGACATCACGAAATGGCTGGAGTGGTTTTTGAATTGTCTGAAACGTGCCATCGCGGCATCCGAGCAGACTTTGGAATCGGTTCTTATCAAGGCTGGTTTCTGGAAGGCGCACGCAGGCGAGTCGTTCAATGAGCGGCAGCGCAAGGTCATCAATCGGCTGCTCGACGGGTTTGAAGGCAAGCTGACCAGCTCCAAATGGGCGAAGCTGACGAAGTGCTCACAAGACAGCGCGCTGCGTGATATCAGCGACCTGCTGGGACGAAACATCCTGACCAAGGACGAGGCGGGCGGACGCAGCACCAGCTACACGCTCGCCCTGGAAAAATGAAAAGAGGCTGAACACTACTCCAGCCTCATTCCATAAAACTTTATTTTTTGGTTGGGTCACTACTCCCAACGAATTCAGCTTATCAAATTTGGGGTTTAGGTCATGTCACGAGCGCTGGGGACATTGCTTCCGGTGAGGCAGCATTGGCGGACGACGAATAGCAAAAAAGCTTGCCAGAAGGATCTGTGGGCGTTTTTTTTGCCGCCATGAATAACACTCCTGAATCTGAACAACTTCAAAAGGCGCTGGCTGAACTCGCTACGACCATGACGCGAATTGTCTGCACCCGCGTGGATCAAGCCGTCGCAGAAATCATGGTCGGCAAACTGCCCGACGGGGCCAAAGCGGTGGGGCATTTTCCAAACGGAATGAGTTCGGCATTGCCGATGACGATGGGATCAAGGCCGACAACTGCCGAGGAAGGATTCATCACCAAGGCCGACGTGGCACAACGTTTGGGCAAAACCTTGCGGACCGTGGACAACTGGATGAATCGCGGCCTGCTGCCTTATTACAAAATCGGGCGCTCGGTTTGTTTCCGGTGGAGTGAGGTGCAAAGTCATCTGGCCCAAACTACCCGCGTCAGCCGTTACTACGGGTAAAGGTAAGTGCAGACGCCTTCAACGAAAAGCATTTACTGGGCGAGTGGTGGATGAATGTGTATTTTTGACGCGCCATGAAAAACGAGCTGGCAAAAAAGTGGCTGGGCAAGCTGACGAAACTGAACGCGGCGACGGGCAGCGGGAAGTGTCGCGGCAAGGCACCGCATAAGCCGCTGCTATTGCTCTGCCTGCTCGACATGGCGGAGGCGGGCGAATTGACTGGCCGGACTTTTATGCGGATCGCCGGGCTGGTGTTGCGCTTCAAATCTTACGGCGCGCTGGTATCCGAGCGCTGGCCGACGCGGCTGGACATGCGGATGCCCTTCTTCTACCTGCGCACGCAAGGATTCTGGCAGGCTTTCACCCTGGAAATGACCACGGCACAATCGCCGGGAACCTGCTTTGTTTGCGAGCTTCACGAGGAGTTTTTCGATCTGCTGGCAGATGCGGCCTTCCGTTTGAAGGCCCGCCTGCTGCTGGTGTCACGCTATTTCGAACCGCGCGAGCGGGTGGCATTGCTGGTGAGCCTCGGCTTGTGTGTGGACGGGGCGGACAGAACCGAGCCACGCATCGCCGCACTGAACAAGGAGGCGGAGGAAGCGGCACGCAAGAAAGGCCGAAGCGCGCGGTTCGCGGTGCAAGTGGTGTCGCGCTATAAATTCACCTGCGCGCTGACGGGGCTGTGCTGTCTGACCGCGGATGGCGCGGCGATCGTGGACGCAGCGCACATTGAACCGTTTGCGGAATCGCAAAATGATGACATTGAAAACGGGCTGGCGCTCTGCAAAAACGCGCACTGGATGTTTGATGAGGGTTTGTGGTCGGTGCGCGGTGACGGCCGGGTGGTGCTGGCACCACAACGGTTCACGGAAAACGGGCCGGAAGGCTTGCGGCTCCAGCCGTATGCGGGCCGGCTGCTGCAATTTGCCAGCGGCGTTTCCCTTCGGCCCAAGGCGGATTATTTCTCACAGCATCGAGAGTTTCATGGCATGAGTGCGTGAGGCGGCCATGCGGCTGGTGAACCATTCGTCGGAATTGATCCACCAGATTTACCCACGGGAACTGCTCCTACAATTGCTTTGCCAGCGCAAATTTCATAAAGGGATCCCTAGTATTTTATCCAGCTTGAATTCATTTTATTCGAGCTTCTCCGGATGTTGAAGCTTGGTGCTTGGAGCTTTCCCCAACGCTCACTTCGCCTGCACGTCAATCTTGTGGCGTTCCAGCGTGCTGCCTTCCTGCTGCGAAAGATTGGCCAGATCCTCATTGTAGTTGGCCAGCGCGCGAATTTCCGCGGCACGATCGCTGGTCAAGGTGTTCTGCAACTGCAAAACGGTGAACGTCGTGCTCTTGCCGACGGCGTATTTTTTCTGCTCGGCATTCAGCGCGGCTTCAGCGTAAGTGCGCGCCTGTCGCGAAGCTTCCACGCTTTGATAATCCGATTGCGCCAGTTTCACGGCATTGTCAATGTTCACCATGACCGTTTGCTCCAGTTGCTTCAACGTGAGCAGGAGTTGTTTTTCGGTCACCTTGCCGGCCTTGTAACCGTTGCGCGCGGACACGTTGCCGAGCGGCATGGAAAGTTTGGCGCCGAAAGTATAATAAGGCTGGTCGCCGGTGTTGATCTGGTCAAAGGTGCCGCTGTAATCACGGTTCGCGCCGCCATAGCCGTAAGAACCCACCACGTCCAGCGAGGGGAAAAGCTGGTTGCGCTCGAACTTCAAATTAATCCCCTGTTTCTCCACATCCAGCCGTGCCTGCAACAAATCCGGGCGGATCGTCAGGCCCTTGTTCCAACTATCCTGCAAATCAAACATCACCACCGGCGCCGCCAGGGTGGCCGTCGGCTGGATGTCCACATCGTGCCATTCCGTATACTTGTCGGTGATTAGATTTTTCAATGCGTTCTGGCTGGAGTTGAGTTTGCTTTGGGCGGCGATCAAACTGGCCTGACTCTGCGCCACCTGCGCTTCATCCTGCTGCACATCCAGCGGCGCCAGACTGCCGACCTGCACCCGCTGCTTGTCCTGATCGAGTTGTGTTTGCGCGAGCGTGAGTGCTTCCTGTTGGACCTTGACACTTTCCTGCGCGTAAATCAGCTCATAGTAAGCGTTCTCGACTTCGGTAATGGTGTTGATGAAATGCTGGCGCAAGGTTTGACCCGCATATTTCAACCGGTTTTTGTCCACCTGAATGGTCAACCGGGTCGAATCAATCCAAAAATTCTTCAGCAGATGCTGCGTCAAATCCACCTCCACCGAGCCGTCCGTGTTTTTGTTCGCGCTGGCCAGCAGGTTGGTCGTCCCAGAATAACTCGGGCCGTAACTCTGCGTCAGGTTCGCAACAAAATCGTAATTCAAACCCCACGGCAGCGACCCGCCCAAATCCGTGTTGAGGAGGTTTTGATCGGACGAATTGCGCGGAAATAAGACAAAGTTGGAAACCGCGTTGGTTCCGATCAGTGTCGTGTTCGTGTAACCGTTCGATGAGATCGCCCCGGAGTTCCACTTGTGTTCGCCGGACAAATTAAACGTGGGGTCGTAGCCGCTGTAGTCCGCATACAAACCGTAAAGCGAAAGCTGCGGGTCGTAGCGCTGAATTTGCAGGTCGAAATTGTGCGCGAGCGCCGATTGGATACAGTCGTCCAGCGACAACGCGCGCGGCGTTGCGTTGGTCTGCGCCACCGCCGCCGCCAGCGAGGCGGAAAAAAACAGACTGATGCCAATGCGTTTCATAAACGAGCCAGACGCCGCCCGACCGCGCAAGGTAACCAGTTAGTTACTTCGCCGGAGCGGTTTCCGTGACGATAGCAGTCGTTTCGAGCAGCGCAAAAACTTTTTCGTGCAGCAACTGCTCAAAAATCTCATTCACGCCATTCCGCTTCTGCAAATCCTGGATGAACTTCTCGAGCGGAATCTGATACATCGCCGCCATTTGCTGGGCACGTTGCAGCGCCTCTTCCTGCGTCACCGAAATCTTTTCCTGCTCCGCAATGCGCTGCACCAGGAATGCCAGCTTCACGCGTTCCTTCGCGTTTTGCGCGGCAATTGAATAAATCTCGTCCTTCTGCGACTCGATCAAATCGCGACCCACGCCGCGCTTGGTGTTTTCGCGCACGAGATCATAGACCACGTTACGCGTTTCATTGGCGACCGCCGATTCCGGCAGGTCGAAATTCACACGACCGAGCAGGCCTTTCACAATCTGGCCGCGCACCGACTTCGTCTGCGAATGTTTCAATTCGTTTTCCAGATCCGTGCGGACGCCGGCCTTCAATTTCTCCAAATCTTCCGCGCCGAAGCTCTTGGCGAACGCCTCGTCCACCGCCGGCAGCACTTTTTCCTTCACCTCGACAACCTCGACTTCGTAAACGCCTTTTTTGCCGACGAGTTCTTTCGTCACAAAATCGGCGGGGAAATCAACATTCACCGTGCGTTTGTCGCGAGCCTTGGTGCCGATGAGCTGGTCGCCAAAACCGGGAATGAACGAACCCGGCGTCAGTTCCACCCAGAAATTTTTCTGCTCCGTCAAACCCTTCGCCGTCGGCGCAAGTTCGGTGATGGCCTTGCCGTCCACCGTGCCGGTGTAATTCACCACGGCCACGTCGCCGGCCTTCGCCTCGCGCGCCACGGTGTCAAATTTCGCCTGCTGGCCGCGCAGCAAATCCAGCGCGTGGTCCACGTCGGCGTCCGTCACGGTCTTCGCTTCGCGCGTGGCGGGCAGCTTGGTATAATCCGGCAGCGCAAATTCCGGCGCGGTCTCGATCGTCGCCGCGAACTGCAAAACCTGGCCGCGGCCGAACTGGATTTCCTCGATGTCGGGCTGGCTGACGGCCTGGATTTTTTTCTCCTCGAGCGCCTTGCGGTAATTCTCGCCGATGAGCTTGCGCTTGGCTTCCTCCGTGATTTCCGCGTCGTATTTTTTCACGACCATGGCGCGCGGCGCCTTGCCGGGACGGAAACCAGGCAGCGCCGCCTGTTTCTGATAGTCCTTCGTGATGGCATCAAAAATTTCGTCCACGGACTTCGCGTCCACTTCCACCCGCACTAGTTTTTTGCACGGGGCCAGATTTTCAACGGTAATATTCACAATAAAATTCTCGGTTAACGAGCCGCGCAGCATAGCTGACCCGCGCCGTTTGCGTCAACGGTTTTGATGGCGCGCTGCTCTTGTTTCCGCTTTGATATTCAAAAATGGCGCAAACGCTTTTCATCACCGGCACGGACACCGGCGTCGGCAAAACGGTTTTGACCGCGCTGCTTACGCGGTTTTTGCGGGCGCACGGCATCCACGCGACGGCGCTGAAACCCATTTGCTCCGGCGGCCGCAACGACGCGCGGATCATTTTTGCGGCGATGAACGGCACGCTCACGCTGGATGAAATTAATCCGTGGCCTTTCCGCGCCGCCATTGCGCCAGCGCTCGCTGCGCAATTGGAAAAGAAATCGGTGCGGCTGGCGCACGTCGTGGCGCACATCCGTGCGACGCGGAAAAAATCCGACGTATTGCTGGTCGAAGGCGCGGGCGGCCTGCTGAGTCCGCTCGGCGAGGATTTTGATTCGCGTGATTTGATCGTGGCATTGCGCGCCACACCAATCATCGTCGCGGCCAACAAGCTGGGCGCGGCGAATCACCTGCTGCTGACGCTTGCAGCCCTGCCGAAAAATCTGCGCGCCCGGGCCAAAGTGGTTTTGATGTCGCCGCCGAAACCGGACGCGGCGACGGCGACCAACGAAAAACTGCTGGCCCAATTTTTTCTGGTGGAGAACATTTTTACGCTGCCGTGGCTTGGCAAAAATTTCGAACCAGCGACCGTTTTGAAGAATCCGCGCGTGCGTAAAGCGCTCGCCGCGCTGGTCGCAATTTAATTTTTCGCCGGCGCGTTCGGAGCACGGAACGATTCCCGCCACGGCTGGCGATTTTTGTAAAGCTCCAGCCGTTGCTGGATTTCACCGGTGTTTTTCATCTGCGCGGCATTGGCTAGAATGAGCGCGTTTTGGGCGCAGGTTTGCGCATTGGTGAAATCGCCGGTCTCGGCCAGCGCCATGCCGAGCACGTCGAAATAAAGCGGCTGGTTCCCGCCGGCCAGCGCGTTCGCCTTGGCGGCGAGCGCGAGCGCCAACCGGCCGTCGCGTGCGGCGACATTTTCATTCGCGGCGAGATAATGTGCGGCGGCGGCGAGGATTTGCAGATTGTCCGGCTCAAGGTTCAGCGCGGCGCGGAGTTGTTCCACGGCCTCGGCGTCGCGACCTTGCAGGAAAAATATTTTCGCGATGCCGGCGTGCGGCGCGGCGAGCGTGGCGTCCAATCGGACGGCGGCGGAAAATTCCGTCAGCGCGTCGTCCGTTTTTCCCAGCGCGATGAGTTCATTGCCCGCGCCGAGGTGACCTGCGGCTTCGCCGGGCAGCCGGCGGACGGCTTCGCGGTATTCGGCAAGCGCCTCGGCGTGGCGGCCGAGCCGGTCGAGAAGATTGCCCAGATTGTTGTGCAGCATGGGGCGTTCGGGCGCGAGCCGGACGGCGGCTTGAAAATTCGTGAGCGCCGCCGGCCAGCGGCCCTGGTCTTGCAACGCAATGGCCAGATCGGTGCGGGCGACATCGTTGTCCGTGGTCACGGCGAGCGCGTGCCGGAACAGCGTCTCACTGCTTTGCCAGCCGGCGAGTTGTTTTTCCATGGCGCACAGGCTGCCGGCTAGAATTAAAATTCCGGCGGCGGCGAAAAATTTTATTGCCGACGGAAAGCGCTGAAGCGCATCACGTGCGGCAAAAGCGACGATGAGGAAAATGCCGATAGACGGCAGGTAGCTGTAACGGTCGGCCAGCGCCGCGCCGCCGACTTGCACCAGGCCGATGACCGGCACAAGCGTGCCCAGAAACCACAACCAGCCGACGGGCAGATACGGCCGCGTCCGCCACCAGCGCACAACCACCGCAGAAATCAGAAGCAGCAGCGCTACGGCCACGGCGACGCGAACCGGCGGGATGATGTCGGCGAGCGGATAAAACACCGCGAGTTTGGCCGGCCACGCCAGCTTCGATAAATATTCGGCGTAAGCCACCGGAACATTTTTCAACCGGTAGTGCAGCGGAACGACGCCGAGCGACATCACCGCCGAACTGCCGTGCACCACTTGCGATTGCGCCAGAAAAGTGAGCGCGCAGGAAAGCGCGGTGAGCAGGAAGAATGGCCATTTCTCGGTTAAAAGTTGAAGGTTGAAGGTTGAAGGTTGAAGGTTCGGCGTGGCGCAACTTGCAACCTGCAACCTGCAACCTGCAACCCGATTCAGCGGCCAATAATCCAGCAACAGTAGCACGAACGGCAGCGTGACGAGCATCGGCTTGGCCAGCAAGCCGAGCGCGAAAGCCAGCAGACTGCCCGCAAAAAAAACTTTGGACTTTGGACTTTGGACTTTGGACGCCTCGACATATTTTGCATAGCTCAACAGCGTGAGCAGCGCAAAAAATGTGCTCAACACATCCTTGCGCTCCGCAATCCACGCGACGGATTCCACGTGCAGTGGATGCCAGCCGAACAGCGCGGCCACGAACACCGCCGGCCACAGCGCACCCGTCAGCCGCAGCACCAGCACGAACAGCAGCACCGTGTTCGCCGTGTGAAACAGCACGTTCACCAGATGATGCCCGCCGGGATTCAGCCCGAACAGCGTGCAGTCGGCCATGTGCGAAAGCCAGGTGAGCGGATGCCAGTTGTTCGCGTGCCGGGTGGTGAATGCCCATTTCACGCCGCTCCACGAAAGCCCCGCCTGCACTGGCGGATTGGCGGTCACATAATCGTTGTCGTCGTAGTTGATGAACGCGAAGCGCGTCGCCGGCAGAAAGGCGGCGAACGTGATCAAGGCAAGCAACAAGGCGAGCAGGCGCGGGCGCGACATGCGTTTCTTTTAAGCGATTTTGCGGGCCGGGCAAAGCGGATTTAATTTTTCGCCGGCGCATTCGTGGCGCGGAACGTTTCGCGCCAGGGCTGGTGAATTTTGTAAAGCTCCAGCCGCTGCGCCATTTGATTGGTCAGGGGCAAACGCGCATGGATGGCAAGCAGGAGCGCGTTTTCGGCGCAAGCCGCCGCGTTGGCGAAATCGCCGGTCTCGGCGCACGCCATGCCGAGCACGTCAAACACCCGCGGCTGATGGCCACCGGTCAGCACGTTGGCCTTGGCGGCCAGGGTGAGCGCCGCCTGTCCATCGCGCGCGGCGGCATTTTCATTCGCGGCGAGAAAATGCGCGGCGGTGGCCAGGATCTGAAAATTGTCCGGCTCCATTTGCACTGCGGTGTGCAATTCCGCCACCGCCTCGGCATCGCGGCCTTGCAGGAAAAACGCCTTGGCTATCTCCGCGTGCGGCTGGGCATCATGCGGATCGAGCTGTTCGGCCTCGGCAAATTCTTTCATCGCCGCGTCAAACTGGCCGAGCGCGGCGAGTTCGCTGCCGGCAGAATCATGCAAAACCGCGTCGCCGGGCCGCAACCGGATCGCCTCGCGGTATTCGGCGAGCGATTCGTCGTGGCGGCCGAGTTTGTCGAGAATGTTGCCGAGATTGTTGTGCAGTTGGGGCCGCGTGGATTTCAATTTTTCCGCCTGCCGATAAACTTCCAGCGCCTCGTCAAACCGGTTTTGCACGTCCAGTGCAACACCGAGATTCACCAGCGCGATGTCGTTGTTTTGCGTCACGGCGACGGCGCGGCGGAAAAGAGTTTCACTGTCGCGCCAAAACGTCAGTTGATTTTCCGTCGCCAGAATGCAGCCGGTCAACATCACGGCGGCAAAACCGGCGGCGACCATTTTCGGCGGCTGCAGCCGCGCGGAAAAATCGTTGAGCAGAAAAACGGCGGCGATGAAAAATCCGATGGACGGAATATAAGTGTAGCGGTCGGCGAGGGCCTGTCCGCCGACTTGCACCAGGCCGATGACCGGCACCAGCGTGCCGAGAAACCACAGCCAGCCGACGATCAAATACGGTTTGGTCGCGCGCCCACGCCATGCGGCAACAGAAATCGCCAGCAGCGCCGCGACGGACGCGGCCACCTGCCAAACGGGAATCGGATGCATCGGATAAATCGCGCAGAGGTCCACCGGCCAGAAAAATTTCAGCAGATATTCCGCCGCGGCGACCGGCGTGTTTTCCAGGCGGTAAAGCAGCGGCACGCTTGCCAGCGAGGCGATGGCTTCGCCCTGTCGCTGCGCGAGAAACGTGACGACGCAGGAAATTGCGGCCAGCAAAAAAAACGGCCATTTTTCCCGGAGTTGAAGGTTGCAAGTTGAAGGTTGCAAGTTGCTTTTCGCGGAACCTGCAACCTGCAACCTGCAACTTGCAACCCGATTCAGCGGCCAAAAATCAAGCAGCAGCAAAACAAACGGTAGCGTGACGAGCATCGGCTTGGCCATCAGGCCGAGCGCAAAGGCCAACAAGCTCCACGCGAAAAACACTTTGGCCTTTGGGCTTTTGACACGAACTGCCTCGGCAAATTTCGCGTAGCATAAAAATGTGAGCAGCGCAAAAAACGTGCTCAGCACATCCTTGCGTTCGGCGATCCAAGCCACGGATTCCACATGCAGCGGATGCCAGGCGAACAACGCGGCGACGAATGCGCTGGGCCAGATTTTTTGGGTCAGCCGGAGCAAAAGCGCGAACAGCAGCGCCGCATTCGCCGCGTGCCAGAGGACGCTGACAAAATGCTGCGCGCCGGCGTTCGGGCCGAACAGCTGGCAGTCGAGCATGTGCGAGATCCACGTGACCGGATGCCAATTGCCGGCGTGAAACGTGGTAAACGCCCAGCCGAGGTCGGTCGAGGTCAGCCCGTTTTTGACAAACGGATTTTCGGTCACGTAATCCGTGTCGTCGTAGCTCACAAATGAATGTGAACCAACGGGCACAAAGACCACCAGCGTGGCGAGCGCGAGCAGCAGGGCGATGAGGCGCGGACGTGACATCGCCGAGATTTGTAAGCGATTTTGCCGGCGGGGCAAAGGGCGATTCATCTTTGCTGCAAAAAGTTTTTGCAATTTCCTTCGCTTCCGCTGATAATTCCGGCCGACGGACGAATGCTCGGAAGCCGTTACTTGGCCTAAAATCGGTTCCTCACCACCAAGTTTTTTATATTTATGAGCGGGTTACCTTTTACTCTCATGGGAGCGGCGACGAATCAAGCCGAACTCATTTACATTTGGGACAGAGCGACGGTGGAAGCCAAAGCCATCATCGCGCTGCTCTTTGTCTTTTCCATCGCGGCGTGGTTTGTGATGATGTCCAAAGCCATCCAGATGCGCCGCGCGCGGAAATTGAATTCGCTGTTCGGCCAGGAATTCACGTCGCAAAAAGTCGTGCTCGAATTGTTTGACCGCAAGATTGACGTGCAGGGCTGCCCGCTCTACGTGGTTTATCAGGCGGGCTGCGTGCAACTCGATGCGCGCCTGCGCGGGCCGACCGGTGAACGCGCCAAGCAGCACATCAGTCTAAAAAACATGGAGCACATCAAACGCGCCATCGAAAACGTCGTTGCCAAAGAATCGCTCAAACTGGAATCCGGCTTGATTCTGCTGGCCATCGCGGTCAGCGGCGCGCCGTTCATGGGATTGCTGGGCACGGTGTGGGGCGTGATGAGCACGTTCGCCGGCATCGCGCAGCAAGGCTCGGCCACGATGGCCGCGATGGCGCCGGGCGTTTCCGCCGCGCTGATAACGACCGTCGCCGGTCTGCTCGTGGCGATCCCGTCGATGTTCGGCTACAACTGGCTCGTGCACAATCTGCGCGCATTCACCGTCGAGCTGGACAATTTCGCGCAGGAGCTGGTGTCGAAAATGGAAACGGAATTTCTCGCGGAGGAATAAATCGTTGCAGGTTACAGGTTGAAAGTTGCAGGTTCAAAAAATGGCCACGGTAAAACAATTTGAAGATTTGCATGTCTGGCAGGACGCCCGGCAGATGGTGAATGCTGTGTATTCTGCTTCAAAAGCGCGGGTCTTCAATCAGGACTTTGGTTTGCGCGATCAGATTCGCCGTGCGGCGGTTTCGACGATGTCCAACATCGCCGAGGGATTTGAGCGCGGCACGCGGAAAGAATTTGTGCAGTTTCTAAACATCGCCAAGGGTTCAAACGGCGAAGTGCGCTCGCAGCTTTGCGTCGCCGTGGACCAAAAATATCTTGGTGAAACCGAATTCAATTCCCTGCGTGATTTGTCCGTGTCGCTGTCCAAAAAACTTTCCACCTTCATCCGCTATCTGGAGGGTTACGCGCCAAATTCACGCATGAAAAAACCGGGGCGCGCGGTGGCCAACTTGCAACCTTCAACCAGCAACTTGCAACCAACGTGAGACGGTTTTCACAACGCAATTCGCTGGTGACGTTGAGTGACATCAACATCACGCCGCTGCTCGACCTTGCGTTCGTGCTGCTCATCATCTTCGTCATCACCACGCCGCTGCTGGAAAAGAGCATTGATTTGAAATTACCGCACGGCGGGCAGACCGAGAAGAAACTGGATAAATCTGACATCCGCACCGTGGAGATTTCCAACACCGGGATTTACGCGCTCGACAAACAAAAGATGAGCCTGACGAAACTCATCACGCAGCTCGCGCAGGAATTTCGCGCGAATCAAAACACCGTCGTCTATATCCGCGCGGACAAGGAGTGCCGTTACGATTTGGTGGCGCAGATCATTGATGGCTGCCAGAAAAACGGCATCACGCGGTATTCGCTGCGCACCGATCCGACGACCCGATGAACCGGCTGCAAAAAAAATGTCTCATCGTCACGGCGGGCATGCACCTGCTGCTGGTGGTGATTTTGCTGGTCGGCCCCGGTTTCTTCGCGGCGAAACCGAAGCCCGATGACACGCAAGTTTTGGATGTGATTCCGGCCAACCTGATTGACGCGGCGTTCAACAGCGGCGTCAAAAACGCGCAGCCGGCACCGCCCGCGCCGCCGACGCCAAAACCAATCGTCACACCGCCGCCAACGCCGGAGCCGCCAAAACTGCCGGTCACGCCGCCGACCTTCGTGGAAAAAGTGAAAGAAATTTTCACACCCGAACCGGTCAAGTCGCCGCCGGATGATTCGATGCCGGTGGAAAAGCCGACCAAGCCAAAGCCGCACAAAATCGAAGTGGATCTAAAAAAAGTGGTCCACAAAGTGGTGAAAAACACGGACAACAGCGACGCGGAGGCGGACGCCAAGGAGCAAAAATGGTTGCGCGATCAACAAGCAAGAGCGTTTAGAAAAGCACTTTCTTCAATCAAGGAAAGCTCCTCGACGGCAACAGAAATTAATATGCCCGGCAACAGCAGTGCGGCTTACGCAAATTATGGAGCGGCAGTTGTCAGCGTTTATCATCACGCTTGGATGCCGCCGGATAACATGGCCTCCGCCGAAGCTGTGATTAGATTTTCCGTTACGATTTCCAGAGATGGGAACGTGATTTCATCGCATATCGTGAATTCTTCGGGTGACGCCAGCGTGGACAACGCGGTTCAGCGCATGCTTGATCGCGTCAGCTTTATTGGTGAATTTCCCGACGATTCGAAAGACCGTCAGCGCACTTACAATATTGATTTTAACGCCACCAGAACCAGCATGTTATGAACATATTCCCAAAAATGACTAACTTATTTCTTACAAGTTTAATAATTACAGCCACGCCTCTTTTTGCGCAGAGCCAAAATTCGCTTTCGATGAATGAGCAGATCAATGTGCTCGGCCAGACGAAACCCATTCCGGTTTCGCTCGACGGTTTCACCGGCGAAGCGGCGGAGGTTTTGAAATTTGACCTTTACGTTCAAGGCTTCAGCTTCGTCGCGCCGGATGCCGCGCAATACCAGATTAGCGGCAGCAGCGCGGGCGACGTGACCGGCCGCGTCACGGATAAATTTGCCAAGAAGGTCGTGCTGTCGCGCAGCTACAACGGCGCGAGCATGCGGCGGCAGGCGCACGCGTTTGCGGATGACATCGTGCAGACGATTTTAAACAAGCCCGGCATCGGCCAGACGAAGATCGCGTTCAAGGCGCAGTCGGCCGGCGGCAGCGGCGAAATCTACGTCGCGGATTTTGACGCGCACAACGCGCAGGCCGTGACGACGGATAATACGATTGTGGCCAAGCCGGCGTGGGTGCCGGGCAAGCTGGCGGTTTATTACACCAGCTACGCGCGCGGCAATCCGGATATTTTTTACCACAGCCTGTCGAGCGGCCAGCGGCGCGTGATCGCCGGTTATTCCGGCTTGAACACGAGCGCGGCGGTGTCGCCGGACGGTTCGAAGGTGGCGATGATTTTGAGCAAGAGCGGCAGCCCGAACGTCTGGGTCTGCAACGCGGACGGCACGAATTTGAAACGCCTGACCACCGGGCTGGAAGATTCGTCGCCGTGCTGGTCGCCGGACGGACAATGGATTTGTTTCGCCACGAAAATCGCCGAGCGCCGGCGTCTCGCCAAAGTTTCCGCGAGCGGCGGGCCGATCAAAACGCTGAACACCGCCGGCGCGGCGAACCCGACGGAGCCGGACTGGTCGCCGGACGGCAAGTGGATCGCGTTCACGCGGCAGGCGGGCGATTTCGACATCTGTGTGATGCCGGTGGACGGCAGTCTGGCGCCGGCGGTCTTGGTGGCAGGGCAGAATCCGTCGTGGGCGCCGAACTCGCGGACGCTGGTTTTCAACCATGAAATCGGGCATCGTCAAGTGTTATCTGTGCTTGACGTCTTCACCAAACAATACAAGGATTGTGTTCGAGCGAACGGAAGTAATTCCCAGCCTGCTTGGGCGAAATGATTTTCCAGGTCGTCACACAATTTTAACCGTAACTTTTAACACAATCGAAATTATGAAAATGAACAAATTAGTTTTTCCGCTGGTGCTCGTGCTGGCCGGCGTCATGGCCACCACCGGCTGCAAAAAAGGCATTACCAAAGTCACGCCGCTGCCTGGACAACGGGCGGCGCAAATCGGTGACATTAACAACGGCGCCGGCACGTTGCCGCCCGCTGGCACGTTTGGCGGCGACACTGGCCCTGGTTCAACCGGCACCGGCTTGACGACCAAAACCGGCGGCGGCGACACGGCGGGCTTGGGTGAATTTGAAGGCATGATCAAAGACCCGGCGGCGCTGGCGGCCTACACGGTGCATTTCAAATTTGACAGCGCGACCGTGCAGAACAGCGAGCAGGCCAACATCGCCAGCGTCGCGCAGGCGCTGGTTTCCGATGTGAACACCAAGCTGCTCATCGAAGGCAACTGCGACGAACGCGGCACGGAAGAATACAACCGCTCGCTCGGCGAACGCCGCGCGCTGGCGCTCCGCGAAGCCCTGGCCAAAGTGAACGTCAGCCCGGAACGCATCCGCACCATCAGCTACGGCAAGGACAAGCCGGCCGACCCCGGCCATGACGAAGCTGCCTGGGCGAAAAACCGCCGTGGCGATTTCATCCTGCTCCATCCGAAAGCCGGCGTTTAAGCTGACAAACGTTATTTAATCTTCAAGGCCGCGTGCGAACGCGGCCTTTTTTGTCGCTTTACTAAAACGGGAACCGGGCGTAGGCTAAATTCAGTTGAATTAATTATATGAACCCGATGCTTGCAGCTTTTGGACTCGGCGGAATGGAAGTCGTTCTGATTCTCGCCGTGGTGTTGATTTTGTTCGGTGCCAAAAAAATTCCCGAGCTGGCCAAGGGTCTGGGCAGCGGCATCAAGGAATTCAAGAAAGCCACCAAGGAAGTGACGGACGAAATCCAAAACGCCGACACCGCCAACTCGACGACCATTGCGCCCGCCCAGAAAACGCCGCCGGCCAACACCACCGCCCAGGCACCGGCCCACACGCCGGAAACCAAGGTGATCTGACGGTCTGATCGTCTCCGCCGCCGTTTTTCATGGCCGATTTTTCTTCAGAACCGCCATCCGAGGATGACGGCGGCCCGGTGAAATCTTTTCTGGAGCATCTGGAAGATTTCCGCTGGGTGCTCGTCAAAATCAGCGTGTCGCTGGCGCTCGCGATGCTCGTATGCCTGATCGGCGCGAATTATGTCATGGCCATCGTCAAATGGCCGCTGACGCAGGCGACGGTCAGTTATCCGGGCACCAATCAGGTCGTCACCGTCAGCTTCGGCACCAACCAGCTCGGTCATTTCCAACTTTCTGACGCGCAGGAAAAATCCCTGAACCTCGGCACGAACCGGTTTGTGGCCGTCACGGTTGAACCGCTCACGCTCGGCACGAATCAGATTCTCGGCTGGCGGGTGGATCCGAACGCAACAGCGGCGGACGAGGCGCAGCGGATGCAGATTGATCTGGTGAACCTGAGTCCGGCGGGCGGATTTTTCGTGGCCATCCAACTGGCGTTTTACGGCGGACTGGTGCTGTCGGCACCGTTTATTTTTTACTTCATCATTTCGTTCGTTTTTCCCGCGCTGAAACTGAACGAGCAGAAGCATGTTTTCCGCGCGCTGTTCATTGGCGGCGGGTTGTTTTTGACCGGTGTTTCGTTTTGCTACTTTGTCCTGATGCCGGTGGCGCTGGCGGCGTCGCAAAAATATTCCAACTGGCTCGGACTGGGCGCGGCGCAATGGCGGGCGGAGGAATACATCAGCTTCGTGTGCCGCTTCCTGCTCGGCATGGGCTTGGGCTTCGAGCTGCCCGTCGTGATTTTGACGCTGGTGAAAATCGGCGTCCTGAGCTACCGCACGCTGGCAAACGCGCGGCGCTACATGATCGTCATCAACTTGATTCTCGGCGCGGTGCTGACCACGCCGGAAGTCGTGACGCAAATCCTGATGTTCATCCCGCTGCAATTTCTTTACGAGCTGACGGTCTGGATCGCGTGGTATTGGGATCAGCCGGACCGAGCCAAAGCGCGGCGCCGGCTGTGGCTGGTGCTCGCCATCGTGTTGCTGATTGCGAGCGCGCTGTGGGCCGGCTGGAAATTCGGCGAGCCGGTCATTCGCCAACATTTCCACGGATGACGGCTAAAACGGCTTTACAACCGGATGAAACGGCGTAAATTCAAAACACCAATCTGAACATCGTATGCGCAAAATCATTTTTCCCCTGGCCGCCGTGTTGACCGCGTTAATTGCGTCAGGCTGCACCGGTCCCGAACAAAAACTGGGCCGCGGCTTGAGCAACACCATGGAACTCGTGCGTTGGGGCGAAATGCGCCAGAGCGTGGAGCAAAACTCCGTCCTGGAAAGCCCCGGCTACGGCTACTACGGTGCCATCCACGGATTCGACCGCTCGCTGCAACGCGCCGGTCTGGGCATCTACGAAACCGTGACGTTCCCGATTCCCAGCTACGCGCCGATTTGCACCAAGAGTTTTGCCCCCGACCCCGTCGGCCCGGAAAGCTACAAGCCCGGTCTGTATTCCGACGCGTTGTTTGACACCGACACCTACACAGGTTTCAGCGGCGGTGACGTCGCGCCGCTGGTGCCCGGCAGCCGGTTCAAGATTTTCGACAACTGATCGTGAAACTTTTTTAGCGAAACGCGCCAGCAGCTTTGTTGGCGCGTTTTTATTTCCCGAACATGCGCCTCGAAAAATCATCGCCCTGCAAGGTCAACCTCATCCTGAACATCCTCGGCAAGCGCGCCGATGGATTTCACGAACTGGAAACCGTCATGCAGCCGGTGAATTTCTGCGACGAACTGGCGTTTGAACGCGCCGGCAATTCCATTCAACTTTCCTGCAGCGATACTTCGTTGCCAACGGACGCGCGCAATCTGGTTTTCCGCGCGGCCACGAAATTTTTAGCGGCGGCGGAAATTTCTGACGGCGTAAAAATTCATCTGGAGAAAAAGATCCCGCTCGCGGCCGGTCTCGGCGGCGGCAGCGGCAACGCCGCCACTACGCTGCTCGCGCTCAACGAACTATTCGGCCAGCCGCTGACCTTGGCAAAGCTGGATGAGCTCGCCGCCTCGCTCGGCTCGGACATTCCGTTTTTTTTATACGGCAAACCGGCGTTAGCCGTGGGCCGCGGCGAAAAAGTGGCGACGCTGGAAAATTTTCCCGCGCTACGCGGCAAGGCGTTTTTTCTGATCCACCCGGGCTTCGGCATCGCCACGCCTTGGGCGTATCAAAACCTCGCGCGCTTTCCCGCCGCGCTGAACGGTGAAAAAGGCCGCGCGCAAAAACTCATTGCCAAACTTCAAACCGAAGATTTGCGCGCCGCCGCCGATGACTTCTATAATTCGCTGGAGGCGCCGGCGCTAGAAAAGTTTCCCATGCTGTCACTCTATCAGGAATTTTTGCGCGAACAGGGCGCGTTGGCCGCACTGATGTCGGGCAGCGGCTCGACGACGTTTGCCATCGCCGAAAATCTGGCGGCGGCGGAAACGCTCGTGGAGCAATTCAAATCCCAGTTCGGGCCCAATGGCTGGACGGCGGCGGTGAAAATTTAGATCTGGTAGGGCTGCGCTGCCGCGCAGCCTTGGACAACCCGCAGGTCGTCCCTACCGTTTTATGAATTTCGCCAACACGAACGCGGTCATTTCCTTCGCCGCCGGTATGTGACACGCCAGTGCGGTCAGCCAGTATATCCCGCCGGCGATTCCCGCCGGCACAAACACCGCGCCTAGTTTCAGCGCGAGGGTGGCATGACCAAACGTGCGCTCCCAATAATTCCAGCCGCACCACGCGATGATGCCCGCTAGAATCGCGTTCAGCACCAACGGCCGCAGCGTGTCGCGCAACGCCGCCATCTCCAGCGTCTTCAATTTTTTCCGCAGCGCAAACACGAGCAGACTCACATTAATCAGCGAGGTGAAAGTGTTGGCGATGCCGGGCCCGCCTTCGCGCAGCGGCACCATTAGGATGCAGGCAGCGGTGAAATTGATTGCGAGGCAAACGATGCTGATTTTCATCGGCGTCTTCGTGTCGCCAAGCGCGTAGAAGGCGCGGGCCAGAATGTTGACGGTGGAAAACGCCGCGAGCCCCGGCGCAAGACACATCAGCGCAAATGATACTCGTTGGGTCGAGACGGCGGTGAACTTGTCGCCGTGCTCGAAAAGGAGACGCACAATCGGCTCGGCCAGCACGACCAATAAAATGGATGCGATGAGATTCAAAAAAATCAGCGAGGCCAGCCCGTGGCGGAGCGTGGCGCGGAATTCGGGATAATTTTTATCCGACGCCAGCCCGGAAAGCGTCGGCAGCAAATAGGTGGCGAGTGATATGCCGAACATGCCCTGCGGCAGTTCCATTAACCGCACCGCGCCGTTGAAGGAGGAGACGATGCCCGCGCCAACAAACAAACCCACGCCTTGCACCAACGCGACGTTGATCTGAAACGCCGCCACGCCGAGGGTGCCGGGAATCATCTGGCGCACGACGCGTTGCACCGTTTCATTGTTCCATGGCGAAACCCAGCGATAGCGGAAGCCGTCGCGCCAAAGCGTCGGCACTTGGAAAGCCGCTTGCGCCACGCCCGCCGCCAGCACGCCGATGGCCAGCGCGAACACCTGTTCCGCCAACGTAGTGCCCATGTGCGGCGCGAGAAAATAGACGGATGCAATCATCACGACGTTGAGCATCGTCGCGCCCATCGCGGGGATGAAAAAATGGCCGCGCGCATTGAGCATGCCCATCATCGCGGCCGCAATGCAGACGAGCAGCATGTAAGGAAACATCACGCGCAGCAGCCGCAGCGTGAGCTCGCGACTCTCGCTGAAATGATGCGCGGCCAGCGCGACGGAAATGCCAATCATCACGACGGCGATGACGACACTCGCGGCGATGATCAAACCGGAAATCACCGCATTGGCCGCGCGCCACATCTCCGCTTCGCCGTGTCTTTTTTCCTTCTCCTTGAAAATCGGGATGAACGCCGCCGTCAACGCGCCTTCGCCCAGCAGCCGCCGAAACAGGTTGGGAATGGTGAAGGCATATTGAAACGCGTCGTTGACCCAGCCGATGCCCATGAAATGGTAATAGACCATCTCGCGCACCATGCCGAGCACGCGGCTGGTGAGCGTGGCGGCGGCCATCGCGCCGGAGGCTTTCAACATTTTTGACACCGGCGAAGATTAAAGTCCAAAGCTCCAAGTCCAAAGTCCAAAGTTTGACGGCAATTGGAAATTGGCATTTGGCCGCCGCCGATTTAATCTGCCCGCGTGAGCATCCTTGAAGAATTACAATGGCGCGGCCTCGTCGCCGATTGCACCGACACGGCGGAACTGACCAAAAAAATTGCCGCGCCGGTCACGCTTTACTGCGGCTTCGACCCGACCGCCGACAGTTTGCACGTCGGCAATCTCGTGCCGCTGCTCGCGCTGCGCCGGTTTCAAGATGCCGGCCATCATCCCATCGCCGTCGCGGGCGGCGCGACCGGCAGCATCGGCGATCCGAGCGGCAAGACCGCCGAGCGGCAATTGCTGACGAAGGAAATTCTCGACCATAACATCGCCAGCGTGAAAGTGCAGCTCGCGAAGCTGCTCGATTTTGAAACCAAACAGAATCCGGCGCGGCTGGTGGACAACGCCAGTTGGACGGCGGGCATCACGTTTCTCGAATTTCTGCGCGACATCGGAAAACATTTTTCCGTCAACCAGATGGTCGCCAAAGAATCCGTCCGCGCCCGGATGGAAGACCGCGAAGTCGGCATCAGCTATACCGAATTCAGCTACATGCTGCTGCAGGCGTTTGATTTCATGGTTTTGTGCCGCGAGCAGAATTGCGAACTACAGATCGGCGGCAGCGACCAGTGGGGCAATATCACCGCCGGCATTGAGCTAACGCGCAAGAAACTTGGCCGGCAAGTTTTCGGCCTGACACTGCCGCTGATCACGAACACCGACGGCTCGAAGTTCGGCAAGACCGCCGCCGGCGCCATCTGGCTCGATCCGAAACGGACGAGCGTTTACAAGTTCTACCAGTTTTGGATCAACACCGCCGACGCCGACGTCATCCGTTACCTGAAATATTTTACATTTTTGGCGAAGGAAGAAATCGAGTCGCTGGAAAAGAAGCATTTGCAAAATCCTAACGCACGCGAGCCACAATATAGGCTGGCTTTAGAGGTTACGGTCATGATTCACGGTGAAGAAGCAACCCAGGGAGTGATTCGAGCGAGTGACATTCTTTTCGGAGGCGAGCTTAAAGATATTCCTGAATGGATATTTAATGAAATCATCGGAGAAGTGCCGACGAAGGAAATTGATAAGGCCAGGCTCGACGGCGCGGGCATCGCGCTCGTGGATTTTTTGGTCCATGCCGGTTTGTGTCCGTCCAAAGGCCAGGCGCGAAAGGACATCGAAGGCGGCGGCGTGAACCTCAACAACGTCCGCGAAGCCAGCGCCACGCGGGTCGTGACGGCTGGCGATCTGCTCTTCGGCAAACACGTTCTGCTGCGCAAAGGCAAAAAGAATTACGTCGTTGTCACGGCGAAATAATCTCGTAGCAGCCGGCGTGAGCCGGCTCAAACTTTCCGGATTTAGAATGAGCGGACTCACGTCCGCTGCTACTCCGCCAGCGCCATAAAACCGTTCTTGCCTTCGCCTTTTCTTCGGCTAAAATTGCAGGCTCGTTTCAACAATAAACAACGCGATCATTTTTTATGGCAACAGCAAGTGACCTCCGCCGCGGCATGGCGATCAATTACAACGGCGATATTTCCGTCGTCCTCAGCTTCCAGCACCGCACGCCTGGCAACCTGCGCGCGTTCGTGCAGGCCTCGCTCCGCAGCATCCGCACCGGCAAAACCTCCGACGTGCGTTTCAGCTCGACCGAGAAAATCGAGCCGGTGCCGATGATGGCCAAGAAGATGGAATACAGCTACAAGGACGGTCAGGACTACGTTTTCACCGACCCGGAAAATTACGAAACCGTCACGCTCGCGCCGGAACTCGTCGCCGACACGAAAGATTATCTCGTGGAAAACGGTTTGGTGACCGTGACCTTCGTGGAAGACAAGGCGGTTTCGATTGAACTGCCTTCTAGCGTGATTCTGACCGTGACCGATGCGCCTGAAGGCATCCGCGGCGATTCCTCCAACAACGTGCAGAAGACCATCACCGTTGAGACCGGCATCCAGATGCAGGCGCCGCTGTTCATCAAGACCGGCGAAAAGATCAAGGTGGACACGCGCGACGGCAAATACATGGAACGCGCCTGAGTTAGATTTCAATTTCAATTTTGAAATTTCCCAAAGCCCGCCGCGTGCGGGCTTTTTTTATTTTTGATTTTACCGTGGAAATGCTTTGCAACGGCGCGGCATTCGTCTATTTCTTTCCGTGACTCGTATGTCTGCGCAAACCAAGGGTGAAAAGGTGTTTCGCGGCATCGCCGTTTCGTCCGGCGTTTGTCGCGGGAAGATTCTTGTCCTGCACCGCGCGCGCCACCTCATCGCTCGCCGCGAATTGTCCGACGCGGAAATCGCGGTGGAGATCAAACGCTTCGAGCAGGTGCTCGTCAAGACCGGCCAGCAGGTCAAGGAAATCCAGCGGCGCGTTGTCACCAACATGAGCGCGGCCGAGGGTGATATTTTTGACGCGCACTTGTTGATGCTCGAAGATCGCGTGCTGATCGAAGAGGTCATCCGGATGATCCGCGAGCAGAAGACCAACGCGGACTTCGCGTTTCACACCGTCGCGGATCGCTACGTCGCCGCGCTGGAACAAGTGGATGACGAATATCTCCGCGAACGCGCCGGCGACATGCGCGATCTCACCGGCCGCGTGCTCGACAATCTGCTCGAGGTCAAAGATGCGCTGAACTTAAGCCGCCTCACCGAGCCGTGCATCCTGGTCAGCCATGATTTAAGCCCGTCCACCACGGCGCAGCTCGACAAGAAATTTGTCCTCGGCTTCGCCACCGACATTGGCGGCAAGACCTCGCACACCGCCATCATGGCGCGGTCGCTGGACATTCCCGCCATCGTCGGCTTGCAGAACGCTGCCGAAGAATTGGAGACTGGCGACTACGCGCTGCTCGACGGTTATAACGGCACCATCGTCGTCAACCCGACCGACTCGACGCTGTTCGAATACGGCCAGCTCGAAAAAAACAAGGCGTCGCTCGACGAAAAACTCCGGGAAATTCTCTGGCAGCCCGCCGTCACGCTGGACGGCAAGCCGATCCATCTTTCAGCCAACATCGAGGATCAGCACGATGTGGAATCCGTCATCGCCCACGGCGCGGAAGGCGTCGGCTTGTTCCGCACGGAATTTTTATTCATTAACCGCGAAAGTCCGCCGGACGAGATGGCGCAATACGAAGCTTACCGCGCCGTCGCGGTGGCGATGAAAAATCATCCGGTCATCATCCGCACGCTGGATCTGGGCGGCGATAAATTCGTTTCCAATTTGCAGCTCGCGCAGGAGATGAATCCGTTTCTTGGCTGGCGCGCGATCCGTTTTTGCCTCGCGCAGCCGCAGTTGTTTCGCACGCAGCTCCGCGCCATCCTCCGCGCCAGCGCCGAGGGTAACGTGAAGATGATGTATCCGATGATCTCCGGCCTCGATGAATTAAATCAGGCCAATGCGCTCGTCGAGCAATGCAAAGCGGAATTGCGCGCGGAGAAAATTCCGTTCGACGAAAATCTGGAAGTCGGCGTGATGATCGAGATTCCGTCCGCCGCGCTCATCGCGGATGCGCTCGCGAAGAAGGCAAAATTTTTCAGCATCGGCTCGAACGATTTGATCCAATACACGCTGGCCGCCGACCGCACGAATGAAAAAGTGTCGCACCTTTACGAGCCGACGCATCCGTCCATCATCCGCCTGATCAAGCTGACCGTGGACGCGTCGCACGCGCACGGCATCTGGACCGGCGTCTGCGGCGAGATCGGCGGCGACCCTGTGCTGGTGCCGTTGCTCATCGGGTTGGGCGTGGACGAAATCAGCGCCGCGCCGCCGGTGATTCCTGAAGTGAAATACATGATCCGGCGCGTGAAAATGGCCGAAGCACAAGCGCTCGCGGCCTTCGCGCTGCAATGCGAATCGCCGTCGGAAATTTACGCGCGCTGCGTGGAATTTGCCCACCAGATCGCGCCCAGCTTGTTTGAGAACAAGGCCTGAGCCGGGCCGCTGAAGCGTTTCACACGCCGGTCATCACTCAATGTCCATGGACTTTTTTGACCGCGAAGCTCGCGCGCAGAAACAGACCCGGTTGTTGGTCTGGCTGTTCGGCTTGGCGTTGATCGCGGTCGTCGGCCTCACTTATTTGATTCTCGGCACGCTGATCCAGGTGGTGCTGAAACCGATTTTTCATTCGCACAATCTGTTCAGTTATTTCAACGATTTTCCGTATTCGCTGCGCTGGCAAAAAACCGACCAGCCGTTTTCATTTTGGGAGCTGCTGTGGAATCCAAATCTTTTTTGTTGGATCACGCTCGCCACGTTGACGTCCATCGTGCTGGGCTGCCTCTACAAATTCCGCGTGCTGTCCGCCGGCGGCGCGGTGGTGGCGGAACTGCTCGGCGGCCGGCGCATCGCCGCCAACACCACCGATGCCGACGAACGGCGACTGATAAATGTCGTCGAGGAAATGGCCGTGGCGTCCGGCGCGCCCGTGCCGGAAATTTATCTGCTGGAAAACGAGCGCGGCATCAATTCCTTCGCCGCCGGACACACGCGCGACGACGTGGCCATCGGCGTCACGCGCGCCTGCCTGCTGCTGCTGACGCGCGACGAACTGCAAGGTGTCATCGCCCACGAGTTCAGCCACATTTTGAACGGCGACACGCGGTTCAACATGAAATTGATGGCGCTGGCGCACGGCCTGTTTTGGCCGACAATTCTCGGCCGGATGTTGATTTATGACACGGGTGAGGCGCTCACGCTCGGCGAATCCCTGCTCATTGAAACGAACGAATCCTATTTTCTGCCCACCGCGCCGCTCGGTTTTGTTTTTGTCCTCATCGGTTCCATCGGCCTGCCGTTTGTGCGGTTGATTAAAAGCGCCATCTGCCGCCAGCGCGAATGGCTCGCCGACGCGGCGGCGGTGCAGTTCACGCGCAATCCCGATGGCATCGGCGGCGCGCTGAAAAAAATCGGTGGTCTTGGCAAACAGGGCCGGCTCGACACGCCCAACGCGGAAATCGCCAGCCACCTTTATTTCGCCAACGCCACGGACGAATCCTGGTTCGCCATTTTTTCCACGCACCCGCCGCTGCCCCGGCGGATTGTCGCGATTGACCCCGCGTTCGACGGCCAGTTTCCGAAAGTGAAAACCCTCGCGCCAAATCAATACGAGCGCGATCAGGCTTACGAGTTGAATCTGGCCCGGACTATTTCGCTCCAGCAAAAAATTATCCCCGAAGCCCTCGCCACGGAGTTCGGCAGCGTCACCGCGGCGCACATCAAACAAACGGCCCTGATGCGTTTCGGCCTGCCGCCGGAAGTGCAACAAGCCCTGCGCGAAACCGCCGGTGCAAACGCGGTGATTTATGCGCTGCTCTTGAGTAGCGAAGATGAAATGCGGGCGAAGCAAATGGCCCTGCTCCGCGCCAACCTGCCCGCCGATTTATTTGCGCGAACCGCCACGCTCGCCCCGCAAATCCAAGCCTTGGGCGATAATTACAAACTCGCGCTCGCCGAATATGCCGTGCCCGCATTGCGCCGGTGCCGGCCGCCTGAATACGCCGCATTCAGCCAGTTGCAACAACTGCTCATCGAGAGCGACGGTGCGATTGACTTGTTTGAATTTGCGCTGATGAAAATGGTCGCCCGCCAATGGCGGGCCAGCCAAGCTGGCGCGGATTTGAGCCAGCCGCGCTACAGCCGCGTGTTGGACGTCCTGCCCGAATGCGCGCTGCTGCTGTCCGCGCTCGCCCATGTCGGCCAGGAAAATGAGCCGGGCGCGCGGGCGGCGTTCGCCAAAGGCGAGGAATTTCTGGATGCGCCCGGCGCGCCGATTGAATTTATCCCGCGCACCGATTGGGATTTGAACAAAGTGGACGCCGCGCTGAACCGCCTTAGCAAATGTCCGCCCGGCATTCAGCGCAATCTGCTGCTCGCCTGCGGCAAAACCGTGGCCGCCGACGGCCAGGTGACCGAACGCGAGGCTGAACTGCTCCGCGCCATCGCCGATGCGCTGGATTGCGCCATGCCGCCGTTCGTGGACGCGCTCCGCGTGGAAGAACTGGCGGCGGCCGCTTCGGCTGGACCGGGCGTGTGACGCGGCACTGGCCTGAGCAATTGGAGCTATTTCAAGCCAAGCATTCAAAATCTGCGCACTTGCCTTGACACCACAAAACATTGTGTGCTACAAACGTGCAGCCACCATTAGCTGTGGCTTTATGCGTTGCCCCAAGTGCGGTTGTCAGGATGATAAGGTCATTGATTCGCGCGCCTCGCGTGAGGGAGCGACCATCCGGCGTCGCCGCGAATGTGCCGGGTGCGGGCACCGTTTCACCACTTACGAAGAGCTCGAACACGAAGGTTTGATGGTCTTGAAGCGCGATGGCCGGCACGAGGAATTCTCCCGCGAAAAACTGATTTCCGGCATTCGCAAAGCCTGTCAGAAACGGCCCGTCTCGCCGCAAGCCATGGAAGATTTGGTGGACCATATCGTCGCCACCGTCACCGGCAAATTTGAAACCGAGGTGCCCGGCGAATTCATCGGCAAAATGGTGATGGACGGTTTGCGCGACATTGACGAGGTCGCTTACGTCCGTTTCGCCAGCGTGTATCGCCGGTTTCAGGAAGCCACCGACTTTGTTTCGGAAGTCAAAAAACTGGAGGCCATGCAATGATTGCTTTGCACACCGACTGCCTGCTGTTCCAACTCGCCACCGGCGAAAGCGTGCCCTGCTCCGCCGAAATGATTTCCGTGGAGGTCATCGGTGACAGCCATTGGCTGGAACCCGACGTGCTCCGGCACGCCGCTGCGAGCGTATTTCATTATTTCAAAAACGAACTGGCGCGCGAGACCGTCACCGTCGGCGAATTTTCCGTCGCGCTGGAAAAAGTCTTGCGGCATCTCGGCCTCACCATCTGCACCGGCGAGGCTAAAAACCTCGATGCGGGCATCATTGATGCCGATCTCCGGCAACTGGCTAACGAGGCTGCCGGCAGCCATGAACTGTTTTTTTATCCGCGGCTGCGCAAAGAACTCCGCACACAACTTCGGCTCGCGCCACGCGTCGTCCGCTTCCGCGGGCTTCGCGGCTGCGTGAAACAACTGGCCGGGGCTCGGCGCTGGAGCGACCGGTGCGAAGAATTGCAGACCCAGATCGTGGCCTACCTCCGCCAATGCCTCACCGCCGAAACCGAGCAGGCGCATTGCGCGCTCGTCGTGGAGTAGTTTTTAATTTTGAATTTTTAGTTTTAAGTTGAAGGAATTCGCGCCCGCGTTTGTCTTTTGAACTAAAAATTTAGAATTCAAAATTAAAAACTCCATGAAAACCCTTTTCGAAAAAATTGTCGCGCGCGAAATCCCGGCGGCGATTGTTTATGAGGACGATCTCGTTCTCGCCATCCGCGACATCAATCCGCAAGCGCCGACACACCTATTAATTTTCCCGAAGAAGCCCGTGGCCCGCATTGCCGAGGCGGCGGCGACCGACGAACCATTGCTTGGACATTTGCTCCTTAAAGCCGCAGAAGTCGCGGACAAGCTGGGATTGAAAAAAAACGGCTACCGGCTCGTTATCAACAACGGCGCGGACGGCGGCGAAACTGTGCCGCACTTGCACTGCCACATTCTCGGCGGCCGCCATCTGGGCTGGCCGCCGGGTTGATCAAGCGGTGGGAGAACCGCCGTCGCGCTTGAACATTTTCTTGAAGAACGCCACCACGGCCAGAACGCCGATGATGACAAATTTTTTCGCGGCGATGAGGCCGACCCAGAGCAGTTTGAAAAATCCCAGTTTCGCCGCGCCCGCCAAAACCCCGCCCGCCACCAGCGCGGCGATGCCGTAAGTCGCCACCTTGTCCACCTTCGGATCGAAGTCGGCGTAGCGGCTGCCCTCCTTGAAATCCACCATGCCGAGGATTTGCGGCGTCTGCCGGTCAATTTCGCCGAGCTGGTCAATCCCCGCGATGGCGTTCAGTTCCAGCACGCCTTTCCGGCCCAACATGCGAATGCTGTAATTCAGCGTGTCCTGCTTCTCGCCCTCGAACTTGAGCTGTTTCGCCCAGTAAAGTTTGTGCGCGGCGGCATCGTAGCGCGGCGGCGCGGCCCAGCCAACGAGGTTGATGGCCGGATAACCATGCGCCTGCCGTTCCTTGTTGTTTTCCGCAATGCCCGCCTGCATTTTCTTGAGCAAATCGTCGTAATTAATTTTGCTCGCGTCGTTGTCCTTCACATAGCCGTCCTCGCTGTAGTCAATCGTCACGACCCAGCAATTGCTGCTCAAAGGCGTCACGCCCGCCGGCATCAACAGGCCGAGCGGCTTGTTGTCGGAAGGCGGATTGCCCCACAACTTCACCAGCACCGTCTCGGCGTCGTCCGGGCCGAGATATTTAAATTCCTTCGGCACGGACAACTTCGCGAGGCCGCCGCGCAAATCAATCTCGCCGGTTTGATACTTTAAATTTTTGACGAGTTGGACGGCCTGCTTGAGGCGCGCGATTTCGTTGGTGTCATCTTGCGCGCCAACCAAGCCGGTCGCGGTCAGGAATCCGGCGAACAGCAGGACAATGAGTTTTAATTTCATAGTGAGGTGATGTTGGTGGCCCGGCTTCTGAAAAGCCAATGAATCTCCCGATGCCGCGTCCATCCTGCTGAAGCGGGCAAACTTTGTCAATTCCCGCGCGGCAATCGTCCCGACCAGCTCGCCGCAAATTTCAATCTGGAGTTTTTGCCAAAAGTATTTCGTGCCAAGACGCCGATTTCCTGTCTTTATTTCCGCATGAACATTCAAGTGGCGGTGCTGTGCGACGCGGCGACGGACGACAACGGCAAATTAAACCTGCTCGGCGCGTTCGACACGATTTACGCGCCGCAACTGCCCGCCGTGCATCCGCAGTGCGCCGTCGCGCTGCGCGTGACCTTCATGCCCGGAGACGAGGGCGACCGCAAACTCGGCGTGAATTTCATCAATGCCGATGGCCGGCCCATTATGCAGGGCATTGACCTGCCGGTGCCGGTGGCGCTGCCGGACGACGCGCATTTTCTCACGCGCAATTTCATCGTGAATTTTCAGCAGTTGAAATTCGCCGAGGCCGGGCTGTATTCCGTGGACATCCGCCTCGACAACGAATCGCAGCAGGGCATCCCGCTGCTGGTCAAACAGCAGCCCCCGCAACCGGCCTAGAATTTTTCAACAGAATCAACCGAATTTACAAAACAGATTCGGTGGGGCGAGCGTCCCCGCGAGCCGTCTTGTGACCGGCAGCAGCGGCGAATTTTTCATTCTGAAAAATTCTGTTAATTCTGTCGAAAACTTTTCATACTTTTCAAAATGAACGCACCCATTTTACAACTCGATCTGCTCGGCATCCAAAAAGTCCGCTCCGGCAAAGTCCGCGAAGTCTTCGACCTCGGCGACCGTTTTTTGCTCGTCGCCAGCGACCGGATTTCCGCCTTCGACGTCATCATGCCCAACGGCATCCCGCGCAAGGGCGAGGTGCTCACGCAGATTTCCCATTTCTGGTTCGAGAAATTTTCCACGCTCGTGCCGAATCATCTGCTCGCTGGCGCAAATGATCCGTTGCCGAAAAACTTGCAGCCATTTGTGGATAAGCTGGTGGGCCGCTCGATGATCGTGAAAAAGGCCAAGCCGCTCGCCATCGAGTGCATCGTGCGCGGTTATCTTTCCGGCAGCGGCTGGAAGGAATACAAAAAATCGCAGACCGTCTGCGGCATCAAGCTGCCCGCCGGCCTGACCGAATCCGCCGAACTGCCCGAGCCAATTTTCACGCCCTCAACCAAAGCCGAGGCCGGCCACGACGAAAACATTTCCTTCGAAGAAGCCTGCAAAATTACCGGCACCGAACTCGCCACGCAGGCGCGCGACCTGAGCCTGATGATTTACAAAGCCGGACGCAATTATGCCCGCCAGCGCGGCATTATCATCGCCGACACAAAATTCGAGTTCGGCCTGTTCGAGGGCAAACTGATTTTGATTGATGAAGTGTTGACGCCCGATTCCTCGCGCTTCTGGCCCGCCGACCAATACGCGCCCGGCCGCGGCCAGCCGAGCTTCGACAAACAATTCGTTCGCGACTATCTCGAAACGCTGACGTGGGACAAAACCCCGCCCGGCCCGCAACTGCCGGACGACGTCGTCGCCAAAACCAGCGCCAAGTATTTGGAGGCGTATGAAAAGCTGACGGGGCGCAAATTGTAATCCGCAATCGGTGACTTGCTCGCGGCCCGGCGGGTTCCACCTTGACGGCTTTGCGCGGGGCTGGCAAATTGGCAGACGCTTTTCGCCAGCGTAGCTCAGTGGTAGAGCAACGGTTTCGTAATTCAAATCCCCTTAATGCACATGATTTCAGACTTCCTTCCCGCATCAGCATGTAAGCATTGTATTTAAAGGCTTTTTATCGCTTTTGGGGGTTCTATTTTAGGCGGCTTGGTCGGATATTGCGGGGTCATTTTTGAACTTTTGGGGGTCAAATCGGGGGTCAAAAATACTGCGTTTTGGACGGGAAATGGGAAATTGAAAATAAAAAAAATGGAGCCAATTGTCGGACTTGAACCGACGACCTGATCATTACGAATGACCTGCTCTACCAACTGAGCTAAATTGGCGTCCAAGTCAAAAGATGCCAGAGGTGTCTGATTCGGTCAAGCCTGCAAGGGGAATGTCAGAAGCGAGACACTGAACATGAAGAAAAATGAGCTTAAGTGTTCACTTTCGACCGCCGATGACCAACCGATGAAATCCATTGATCAACTGTCGGTTGCGGCCCTGGAAAAGGTGCTTGCTCTAAAACGTCAAATCGAAGCCATCTGCGCGGATGATGTTTCCTCCGCACCAAAAACTGAGAAAGCGAAAACTCCCAAAGTCGAGGCCGACGCGCCTGCGGATGGGAAAAAGAAGAGAAAACCCTGGTCTAAAGAGAGACGAAAGAAAATGTCCGAACTCCAAACAGCTAGGTGGGCGAAGAAAAATGGCAAAAAGAAGTCAGCGAAGCAGTAAACAGCCCATTTGATTTTATGGGACAGGAAACGGGCGAGACTGAAGGAACCGTTGCTAAACCGTTCCGCGTGGTTCTCTTGATTGACATGAACGCGTTCTTCGCCTCGGTGGAGTTGAATGAAAACCCCTCCTTGGTCGGCAAGCCCGTGGTTATTGGCAGGCTTCGTAAACGCAAAGTGGTATCCACCGCCACGCCACAGGCAAGGGCATTGGGCATCGAGAAGGGCATGCCCATGATGGAAGCCAAAAAGTATTTCACTCCAGAAACCGTGGTGATAGAGCCTCGTGTTTACCTTTACGAAGCGGAGTCGGATTGCTTGGACCCCGTTCATTAGACCACTTGTGATGAGACAGTTTCCGGTGGTTTCAGTTTGTTGTTTTGCTGCCACTCAAGGTTCCGGTGGAAGGCGGGCGTAGCCCGACTGGAACCGGAACCTTGCTCACGCTGATTCTT
>CAISEZ010000147.1 GCA_903884535.1 uncultured Verrucomicrobia subdivision 3 bacterium | reverse complement strand
GTGAAAAACCGCAGGAATGCGGGGAGCCACCCTCAAGGAATCGTCGCAAAATTGAAATCAAAAAAAGAGCAAACAGCGAAAACGCGTCGGTTTTACCGAGTCAGAGTCGCTGTCACTGAAAACTTAACCGGACAGTAGTGATTAAAAATGTAAAATTAAATACGCGGCCGCCGCAATTTTATCATTTTTAATTTTTAGTTTTTAATTTTTAATTGGCAGATGTTAAAACGCACTTCGCTCTACGCCGCGCACCAGAAACTTGGCGGCAAACTCATCGAATTTGGCGGCTGGGAAATGCCGGTGCAATACACCAGCATCACGGACGAACATCTCGCCGTCCGCCACGCCGCCGGTATTTTCGACATCTCGCACATGGGCGAAGTCACCGTCAGCGGCGCGGGCGCGGAAGCGTTTCTGAATTCCGTCCTCACAAATGACATTCGCAAACTCGCGACTGGCACCGGCCAATACACCTTGATGTGCAATGAGCGCGGCGGGGTGATTGACGACCTCTACGCCTACCGGCTTTCCGTCGGCGTTTATTTTCTGATCATCAACGCCTCGCGCATCGAGGCCGATGTCGCGTGGTTGCAGGCGCAGGCGGCGAAGTTCTCCGGCGAACTCAAGCTGACCGACGCCTCGCACCATTACGGCGCGGTGGCGCTACAGGGGCCGCGCGTGAAGGAATTCGTAAATCTTGTCATTCCCGGCGCCTCGAGTTCCGTGTTCAAGGTCAATGCCGTGACCGACCTGAAGAAAAACCAGATTGCCGGTTTTAATTTCGAGAATCACAGCGTCCTGGTTTCGCGCACCGGCTATACTGGCGAGGACGGTTTTGAAATTCTCGGCAGCGAGGAATCCATCCAGCATCTCTGGGACAAAGTGATTTTGGCCGGCCAGCCGTTTGGTTTGAAACCCGCCGGCCTCGGCGCGCGCGACACCTTGCGCACGGAAGTTTGTTACCCGCTTTACGGCCACGAACTCGACGAGAACACTACACCGATTGAAGCCGGCGTCGGTTATTTCGTCGCGCTGGACAAAGGCGAATTCAACGGCCGCGCCGTGCTGGCGGAACAAAAGGCGAGTGGCGTGAAAAAGAAATGCGTCGCGTTCAAGATGACCGACAAATCCGCGCCGCCGCGTCCGCATTATCCCATCTGGGCGAATGGCGCACTCGTCGGTGAAGTCGTCAGCGGCACGCAAAGCCCGTCGCTCAATGTTGGCATCGGCATGGGCTATGTCCCGCCGGAATTCGCCAAGCCGGACACGAAGATCGAGATTGAGATTCGGGGCAAGCGTTTCGCCGCCGTCGTCGTGCCGAAGCCGATATACAAAAGATAGACACGGATTTCACGGATTAGCACAGATTCAGTTTTTCATTCGTGCAAATCGGTGGAATCCGTGTCTGAAGTTTTTTCTTGGCGTCTTGGCGTCTTGGCGGTGATTATACGATACAATTTATGAGCAACATTCCTTCCGATCTGAAATACGCCAAATCCCACGAATGGCTCCGCGTCAGCGGCGACACCGCGACCGTCGGCATCACCGACCACGCGCAGGCCGAACTGACCGACATCGTGTTCGTCGAGCTGCCCGCCGTGGGCCGCAAGGTCAAGGCCGGCGAAGCCTGCGCCGTGGTGGAATCCGTCAAGACCGCGAGCGACATTTATTCGCCCGTCAGCGGCGAGATCGTCGCCGTCAACGCCGCCGCTGCGGACAATCCCGCGCTCGTGAACACCGCGCCCGACACCGACGGCTGGTTTTACAAAATCAAATTGAGCAATCCCGCCGAGGTGACCGCGCTGCTCTCGCCGGAGGATTATAAGAAGCAGATTGGCGGATAAGCATTCTAATGAAGCAGCTCGGCATAACACTACTATTTGCAGGTTTTTTCTGGATCGTTTGGGATGCCGAATCTGGTTTCGCGGGCGACCGGCATTCATACGTGATGATTTCCGCAAGCAATTTGCCTAGTGGCGAAGCCATTAAACGAGAAGACGCCGTTCAAGCTATGGGGCAATTAAGTTGGGAATTGATAAAACGACATAAGACTGTGCTTCTTCCCGCCTTGATTATGCTTGCAGGAGGATTGCTTGCAAGTTTTGACAAGCGCAAGCAATCACTGGTTCGATGAAAACCCGTTTATTCATCAAGCCCTACTGCGGTTGTTGCCACAAAGCGATCCGCTGGCTGGATGAGCGCTTGAAAATTGTCCCGTCATCGGCTACACGTTAACTATGAAACTTTCTGTGACCCTTGACCGCGACGAGGACGGAGTTTGGATTGCCGAATGTCCGGCCATTCCCGGTTGCGTGAGCCAGGGCAAAACCAAACCGCTGGCGTTGAAAAATATCAAAGAGGCCATCGCGCTTTGTCTCGAAGTGCGCGCGGAACGCGGCCTGCCGCTCACGGTGGAAACACAACAAGTCGAAGTTCTGGTCTGATGCCATTGCTTCCGGTCATTAGCGGGCGCAAAACCGTCCGGGCGTTTGAAAATCTCGGCTGGCAGGTGACGCGGCCACGCGGCAGCCACATCATCATGGTCAAGGACGGCGAGATGGCCACGCTTTCAATTCCCGATCACAAGGAAGTCGCCCGAGGCACGCTGCGCAGTTTGATTCGCACGGCGGGAATCACGGTGGATGAATTCTGCGAACAGATTTGATTCCATGAAACCCCGTCTATTCATCAAGCCCTACTGCGGTTGGTGCCACAAGGCGATCCGCTGGCTCGACGACCACGACATCGCTTACGAGAAGCTGGATGTGATCGCGGACGAAACGGCGTTTGTCGAGATGGTCCGCTTGTCGGGCCAGGAACTCGCCCCGGTGCTGGAAGTGGACGGCAAAATTCTGGCCGATTTCGGCCCGGAAGAATTGCCCGGATTTTTTGCCAAATTAAATTTGAAATGACGACGACTGAATTGAAACCGCGTCCGCGTTTGCCGGAATGGCTGCGCATCACGCTGCCCAAGTCGGACAGCTTCGCGCGCACGCGCGGCCTGCTCGACGAGCTGAAACTGCACACGGTCTGCGAGAGCGCCAAGTGTCCGAACCATTGGGAATGCTGGGAAAAAGGCACGGCCACGTTCATGATCGCCGGCGATCGCTGCACGCGCGCGTGCGGCTTTTGCGCGGTGAGCACGGCCAAACCACTCGCGCTTGAAGCGGACGAACCGGCCCGCGTAGCCGAGGCGTCGCGGCGGATGAAGTTAAAGCACGTCGTCATCACGGCCGTGGCACGCGACGATTTGAAGGACGGCGGCGCGGAGCATTTCCGTCAGACGGTCGAAAAGGTGCGCGAGCTGAATCCAAATATCGTCATCGAAGTGTTGGTCCCGGATTTCAACGAGAGCGATGCGTCCATTGAGAATGTGCTCGACGCGAATCCGCACATCTTTAATCACAATCTCGAAACCGTGCGTCGCCTGACGCCGAGCGTGCGGCATCGCGCGACTTACGACCGCTCGCTGGCAGTATTGAAAAAAGTGAAAGAAAAGCGCGGCAGCACGATTTACACGAAGTCGGGCATCATGCTTGGCTTGGGCGAGACCGAGGAGGAATTATTGCAGGCGATGGGCGACTTGCGCGCGGCGCAGTGCGACATTCTCACGCTTGGCCAGTATTTGCAGCCGTCGCTGAAGCATCTGCCGGTGATTGATTTTGTGACGCCGGCGAAGTTTGCAGAATATAAAGTGCGCGCGGAAGAAATGGGTTTTGTTCATGTCGCGAGCGGGCCGATGGTCCGCAGCTCATATCACGCGGATGAGTTTTCATTGCCGGCCCTGATTAACGAGTAGCAGCCAACGTGAGTTGGCTCCATTTTCTCAAATGAGCGGACTCGCGTCCGCTGCCACAAATCATCGAAATGGGCTCCGGTGCCGGATCAAAAGAAACAGCACGGCGAGGCATAGGAAAAAAATCCCGAAGCAGATCACGGTGATGAGCGTCATCACCTTTTTTGCGCGGGTGGCAATATCTTCGGTGGACTTTTTTTCGGCGGCGTTGTGGCCGGCAAATTGTTTTTCCAAAACGGCGTTGATGACCGCTTCGTTTTTCAATTCCTGCGTGAGCCACGGTTCCTCGGAATTTTTCCATTCGTCCGGCAGCCGCTCAAGGTTTTCCGCGCTGGCCGGTTGAAAGCCCCAGTGCCGCCAGAACGGGGAATTGTCCTGCGTCCACAGCCGGAAGACGCCGTGGTTGGACGCGAGCGACTGGATGCGTTCCCAGAATAATTCCCGCGCCGCATCGGCCACGGAAAAATCCGAGTAGCCTTCGCTGTGCAGCCGGGCGGCGGTGCGGACGATTTGAAAGCCGATGGCCCCAACGACTTCGCCGCCGCGCTCCACCACTTGAAATTCGGTCAGCCGGCTTTCCAGCGCGTCCGCCGGCAATTGCATCGAAAGCCAGACGGCTTTGAGTGCGGCGAGGTCGTCAATCGTCGCGCGCCGGATGCGGAGTTCGTGCGGGTTCACGGCGGCATTCTGGCGGAAATCATTTTTCACGCGAAGAAAAATTTGCAATTTCGCCAGACTGTGTAATTTTCACGGACATTTTATTATGAGCCAAACCCATCCCAATCAACTTCTCGAAGCCTTGTCGTGGCGCTATGCCACCAAGGTTTTTGACGCCGCCAAAAAAATCCCCGCCGACGTTTGGGCGGCACTGGAACAATCCCTGGTGCTCACGCCGACTTCCTACGGGATGCAGCCGTATCAATTTCTGGTTGTGCAGGACGCGGCGAAACGCGCGGCGTTGCTGCCGCATTCGTGGGGCCAGAAACAGGTCGTGGATTGCTCGCATTACGTCGTGTTCACGGCGCGGACGGAAGTGACGGCCGCGGATGTGGCGAAATTAATTCAGCGGACGAGCGACGTGCGGGGTATTCCGCCGGAGAAATTGGATTTTTATCGCGACATGATTTTGAGCGACGTGGTGAACGGCCCGCGCGGCAAGGTGGCGCACGAATGGGCTGCCCGCCAGGCTTACATCGCTTTGGGCAATATCATGACCTGCGCGGCGGTGCTCGGCGTGGATGCGTGCCCAATGGAAGGCCTCAACCCGGTGGAATATGACAATATTCTCGGCCTGAACGGCAGCGGTTACAAAACGGCGGTGGCCTGTGCGTTCGGCTATCGCGCTGCATCCGACAAATACGCGAGCCTGGCGAAAGTGCGTTTTGCGCCGGCCGATTTAATCCGCGTGATTTGAAGCCAGGCCGGAAACCAATAACCGCTTCTACCACTGGCATTTTTTGTGGTAGAAGTTTTGTTTTTTGTGTTGGCAGGATTCAGCGGTTGGCCTAATGTAAAGTCATGTTCAAAAAACTCTTCATCCCGTCGGAGGATTCGGATTTGACGAGTCTGATGCTGCTGGTGCTGCGGCTGTGGTTCGGACTGACCATGCTGTTCAACCACGGCATCGGCAAGCTCGCGCATTTCAGCGAGGTGGTGCAGACGTTTCCCGATCCGCTGGGCATTGGACAGGAAGCCAGCCTGGTGCTGGTGGTGATGGCGGAAGTGCTGGGATCGCTGCTGCTGGTGTTCGGTTTCATGACGCGGCTGGCGGCGCTGGTGCTGGTGATCAATCTGTTCGTGGCGTTTTTGATGGTGCACAAAACGGCGCTGACCGGGCAGGGGAACGGCGAACTGTCGTTCATTTATCTGGCGGGCTATTGCGGACTGCTCATTGCCGGCGGCGGATTGTTTTCGATGGACACGGTGGTCTTCAAGCCGGGGAAAAAAAACGAGTTGCCGGAATAAATTTAAATTATTTCTGAAACAAATCCGCGACCGGCTTTGAGTTGGTGGCGGATTTTTTTGTAAATTGTTAATCCGCTTTGGTGCATTTGGCGGCGTGATCGCGGACTTGCACAAAATCTCCTTGCTCGCAGCCGGCGACAAAACCTTCGGTGACGGTTTTCAATTCTTCCCAGCGCGCCCTGATTTGTTTCGCTTCCGCCGGAGTGATTTTTTCATCAGCCGTGGCAGTGGCAATGACGGCCAGCAGGTCGGCAAATTCCTGCACAATTTGATTCGTCGCCGGAATGAGAAAATGCGGATGCGGCGCGTTCTGCGGATTCAAAATGAAAAAGCCGCCGGCGCGCTGGCAGATCCACTGGACGAGCCGCTGGTCGCCGGTGCTTTGGATGAGCGCCTCGATGCGGTCGAGCGGATTTTCAATGCCGCCGCCCTCGGCTGCGCGCGGCTGCGCCCATTTGTAGATCATCGAGGTGGAGAGTTCGAGGTCGGCGGAGACTTCCTTGGGCGGCTTTTGATCGAAGATTTCGCGGAGCAGTTCGTAAGATTGCATGGCGGGAACATGGTCAACCGGCGAAATCTTGGCAAGCGGGAAGCGATTCCAAACTCCGGGCAAAATTATCAGTGCAAAAATTCCGGCCATGCGGTTTGATGGCGCCATGAAACGGCGCGGTGAAAATTTGGCCCGCCTTCCGGCTTGCATTGGCGGCGGGATTGGTGGTCTAATCCGAGAAGTCAACCAACTTGGCGAGGGCTTATGATGATTTATGCAATCTGCTTGGTCGTGGGTTTGGTGTTCACCTTGGTGAGCGTGGTGGCCGGCCATTTTTTTGGCGGCCATGACGCGCATGTGGCGGGCAGCGGCGGGCACGCGGAGGCCGGGGCGGACAGCAGCGACATGCCGGGCATTTCCATTTTCAGCCCGACCATCATGGCCTCGTTTGTGACGGCGTTCGGCGGCTTCGGTTTGATCTTCTCGGAATTTCCGGCGACCAGCAAAACCGTGGTCAGCGCGCCGCTTTCCATTTTTTGCGCGCTGCTGGTGGCGGGCGTTTTATACAAATTTTTGAGCTTGGTGTTTCGCCACACCCAAAGCTCCAGCGAATCCCATGTGGCCCGGCTGGTCGGTGTTGAGGCGAATGTCATCACACCCATCGGCGAAAATGCCGTCGGCGAAATCGCCTACGTGGTCGGCGGCTCGCGCTACACGGCGTCGGCCCGCGCGGAAAAAAATGCGCCGATTGCCAGCGGTCAGACCGTGAAAATCACGCGCGTTGTTGGCACCCAATTTTACGTCGAAGCTGCCAATTAAATTTCTCAATTCTCAACTAATATCCATCAACTCTTATGAACCTCGCTCCTCTACTCGCCGAACTTAACTTCGTCCAAAGCGGCATCAGCATCATCGCGGCGATTGTCATCGTTGTCGTGGTGTTCTTGCTGCTCTACATGGTGTTTAGCCGTTACACCAAGGTCGGCCCGAACCAGGTGCTGATCGTATCCGGCCGCAAACACCAGTTGGAAGACGGCACGTCGGTCGGCTTCCGCATCGTCAAAGGCGGCGGCACATTCGTCCTGCCGATTTTTGAAAAGGTGGACATTTTATCGCTGGAACTGCTCACGATTGATGTGCAGACGCCCGAAGTTTACACCAGCAAAGGCGTGCCGGTGAAAGTGGACGGCGTGGCACAGATCAAAGTCAAAGGCGACGACGTTTCCATCCGCACTTCCGCCGAACAATTTTTGGGCAAGGCTACCGACGAAATCCGCAACATCGCCACGCAGACGCTGGAAGGCCATTTGCGCGCGATTCTCGGCACGATGACCGTCGAGGAAATTTACCAGAACCGCGATGCGTTCGCCTCCAAAGTTCAGGAAGTTGCCGCCGGCGACATGGCGAACATGGGTTTGCAGATCGTCAGCTTCACCATCCGCGACATCCGCGACACCCAAGGTTATCTCGACGCGCTCGGCAAACCGCGCATCGCGCAGGTCAAGCGCGACGCGCAGATCGCGCAGGCCGAAGCGGACCGCGACGCAATGATCAAATCGTCGCAGGCCACGCAGGCCGGTCAGGAAGCGAAGTTCGCCGCCGACTCCAAAATTGCCGAGGCGCAACGCGATTATCAATCGAACGTCGCGCAGTATCAGGCCACCGTGAATGTGCAAAAGGCGCAAGCCGATTTGGCGTATGATTTGCAGCGGTTCAAAACCGGCCAGCTCGTGAAGGCCGAAGAAGTGCAGGTGCAGATCGTCGAGAAGCAGAAGCAGATCGAATTGCAGGAACAGGAAATCAAGCGCAAGCAGCGCCAGCTCGAAGCCGATGTGCAGAAGCCTGCCGATGCCGAGCGTTACAAAGTTGAGACGCTGGCGAACGCCACCAAGTTCCAGCTCGAAACGGAAGCGGCCGGTGCCGCGTCCGCCACCAAAGCTAAAGGATTTGCAAATGCGGATGTCTCCAAGGCCACCGGTATCGCCGAGGCCGAAGCGAACAAGGCGCGCGGTTTGGCCGAAGCTTCCGTCATCGAGGCGCAGGGCAAAGCCACTGCCGAGGCAATGCGCGTGAAGGCCGAATCGTTCAAGCAATACAACGAAGCCGCCGTCATCGAAATGATCATGCGCGTGATGCCGGAGATCGCCGGCAAGATCAGCGAGCCGTTGTCCAAGACCGAGAAGATGGTCATCATCAATTCCGGCAACGGCCCCGGCGGCGGCGCGAGCAAGCTCACCGGCGACGTGACGACCATCATCAGCCAGTTGCCGCCCATCATCGAAAGCCTCACCGGCGTGAAGTTTGAGAAACTGTTGGAACAAGTGCCCGCGCTGAAAAAGGCGATGGGCAAAGATGACACCGGCGAAACCAAAACCTCGTAGCAGCCGAGGTGACGAGTCTCGGATTGAAGGGGACTGGCGTCTTGGGTCTGGGTTCTGGGATTTTGAGCCTCATTACTTTGGCGGCTACAAAATGAGAAAGGCAAATTTATGTTGGCAGTCATTGAACCAGCCATTGGGGGGATTATTTTTATTGCACTGTTGGCGCTGGTGGTGGCACCGCTGATCTGCGCGATTTTTGCGTTCTGGATATGGATGCTGATTTTAGCAATTCAGAACAAGGGATTGACCGAGGGCGAAAAAATCGCGTGGGTGCTAGTGATTGCGCTGCTGCATCTGCTTGGCGCGATCATTTATTTTTTCGTCGGCCATCCGAAACGGAAAACGCCGCTGCCGTGAAAGTTTGGGCGGCGCGGCAGCGCCGCTCTACCCAAATTTGGTAGGGCAGAGCTGCCGCTCTGCTCGTTATCAAAAATGAAACTATGCCGTTCATATTCTGATCACCAAGTGGCCGGCGTCTGCGGCGGGCTGGCGGAAAATCTCGGCTGGGATTCCGGCAAGCTGCGAATCGTCTGGGTGCTGGCGACGATTTTTACGGCGTTCGCCGGCGTGGTGCTTTATCTGGCGCTCTGGTATCTGATGCCGCAGGAACCGCCGCCCGCGCCCGCCTTCGACCCACCGCCGTTGCAGCCGTGGAAAAAGTCGACATGACAATTATGAGCGAAAGGGACGAAATAAAATCCATTATCCCGCCAGCTTCGGAAGCGGAAGGCCTGCCTGCACGCGTCAAATTCCAAGCCACGATTGGAATAGAATGCGCAATTTTTCCGCTTTTTATTATCGGTATTTTGGTGTTCATGGCAGTTGTATTTCTCTCGGGTGGAAAGCATGGCAATGGCTTGATTCAAAGTGAAAGTGGTTTATTGATCGGTCTGGGAATTGGTGGTGCGTTTTGGTTGGTTGCGCTGTTGATTTGGATTTTGGTGGATCCGCGTGAACCCTCGGCAATGAGTCCCCGCCGTCTCCCCGCGCGACACGCGCCCGACGGCCCGGTTCATTGAAGATAACATCGTCTTGTGCGTCCACCGGCTGCTTCACTGTCACGCTGACTGCTATCCGCACCTCGCGCTCGTGCGGGCAGTCAGCGCGCCAGTTCGCAGGCATCCTTCCCGCCAGCCGTCCGCGCCGCCGTTGGTGAAATATGGCGTGGAAAAGGCATCAAAAAAAGAATCCAAAAACATTGCTGAAATGGCAGGACATTTTAGCACTAGGCTTTAGCACTGGCCTGTTTTTGAAACCGTTAAAACTCACAGAAACATTGATTCTATTGCCTTTAGTGAAGAATGGCGACCCTACCGGGAATCGAACCCGGGCTATCTCCGTGAAAGGGAGATGTCCTAACCGCTAGACCATAGGGTCGCAAAGGGCGTGCAATATAACCATTCAAACGCGCTTGTCACGCGGAAATTCACGTTTGCCT
>CAISEZ010000146.1 GCA_903884535.1 uncultured Verrucomicrobia subdivision 3 bacterium | reverse complement strand
AGCTAAAATAATTTTCATGGCTCAAGTTCAAGACATTGAAATCCGCGACTCCGCCGCCCTCACGGCTGCGGCGGCGGAAGAATTGCAGGATGTTCAAGGCGAGAAGATGGTGCTGAACATGGGCCCTTCGCATCCGGCCACGCACGGCGTCTTGCGCATCGTGCTGGAACTGGACGGCGAAGTCATCACCAAGGCCGACCCGGACGTGGGTTATCTGCATCGCGGCGACGAAAAAATCGCCGAGAACATGACCTACACCCAGTTCATCCCTTATACGGATCGGCTGGATTATCTCGCGCCGCTCGCGAACAACGTCGCCTACGCGCTCGCGGTCGAAAAACTCCTCGGCATCCACGACAAACTGCCGCCGCGCTGCCAATACATCCGCGTGATGTGCGCTGAACTGGCGCGTATTTCCTCGCATTTGCTGGGCCTTGGTGCGTTCGCGATGGACACCGGTGCCGTCACCGTTTTCTTGCTCACGTTTACTGAGCGTGAAAAAATTTACAACATCGCCGAAGCCGCCAGCGGCGCGCGTTTGACGAACAGCTACACTCGCATCGGCGGCTTGATGCGTGATGTGCCGCCCAACTGGGTGGACATGATTCGCGTGTTCCTGAAAGAATTTGCCGTCGCACTCGACGAAGCGAACACCTTGCTCACGCGCAATCGCATCTGGGTGGATCGTCTGCGCGATCTGGGTATCGTCTCGAAAGAGATGGCGATTGATTACGCTTTGAGCGGTCCGAATTTGCGCGGCAGCGGCGTGGAATTCGATCTCCGCAAAAACCAGCCGTATCTTTGCTACAAAGATTTGGATTTTGATATCGCGGTGGGTTCGACCGGTGATTGCTACGACCGCTATCTTGTTCGCATGGAAGAAATGAAGCAGAGCATGCGCATTTTGGAGCAGTGCTGTAACAAGATTCCCGGTGGTGCCGAAAACAAGTCGCATGAACCGGTCAGCGTTCAGGACGGCAAGATCACGCTGCCTTCCAAACAAAAAGTTTTGACGAGCATGGAAGAACTGATTCATCAGTTCATGCTCGTGACCGAAGGAATCAATTGCCCGCCCGGTGAAACCTATTTCGGCCATGAAAATCCGAAGGGCGAACTTGGTTTTTACATCAACAGCAAGGGCGGCGGCACGCCGAATCGCCTGAAGATTCGCGCGCCCTCATTTATTAATTTGAGCATTCTTGGTGAATTGCTGCCCGGCTGCATGATCAGCGACGTGCCCGTCGTGCTGGGTTCACTCGACTTTGTGATGGGAGAAAGCGACCGATGAGTTTCCAAGCCACACCTGAACTGGAAGCGGAAGTGAATGAGTTGATCACGCACTATCCCGTGAAGCGCGCCGCATCGCTGATGGTGCTGCACGCGATCCAGGAAAAGTTCGGCTGGATTTCATCCGAAGCCGTGCAATGGACTGCGAAAAAGCTGGAACTTCAGCCCATCAATGTTTTTGAGATCCTGACATTTTATCCGATGCTCCGGCAGGAGCCGCAGGGAAAATACGCCATCAAAGTTTGCCGCACTTTGAGCTGCGCGCTCGGTGGTGCCTATGAATTGCACCATCATTTTTGCGAAAAACTCGGTCTGGACGCGCACAAGCATGGCGCACAGACGACGAAGGACGGCAAGTTCACCGTGGAATTTGTCGAGTGTCTCGCGAGCTGCGGCACCGCGCCGGTGATGATGGTTGGCGATAAATTTTACGAAGGTGTCAGCCACAAAAAGGCTGATGAGATTGTTGCGGGATGCAAATGAAATGGTTGCCCGACGTGGATTTGAACCACGACAAACAGATTCAGAGTCTGCTGTGCTACCGTTACACCATCGGGCAGGATGGGACGCACTAAGCTAGAGATTATTTATTAAGAGTCAAGTTGCTGATATGGCGCAAGAATACAAATTGATATTGAAGCACGCCGATGAACCCGGTTACACACCGGACATCGAATGCTATTTGCGTCATGGTGGCTACGACGCGCTAAAGAAGGCGCTCGCCATCCAGCCGAAAGATTTGGCCGATGGCAAAAAACTTTCCGGCGCGGAACAAATCCGGGAGGACGTAAAGGTCTCCGGTCTGCGCGGCCGTGGCGGCGCTGGCTTCTCCTGCGGACTCAAGTGGAGCTTCGTTGACCGCAAGAGCGGCAAGCCGATTTATCTTATTTGCAACGCCGACGAATCCGAGCCGGGCACGTTCAAGGATCGTCAGATCATGCACAAGGATCCGCATCAGCTAATCGAAGGCATGATCATCTCCTGCTTCGCGAACGACGTGAAGCTTGCCTACATTTACATCCGTGGCGAAATGCCGGAAGGTGCGAAGATTTTGAATCGCGCCATCAAGGAAGCTCACGCAAAAAACTTCCTCGGCAAAAACATTCTCGGCACCGGCTACGATCTGGAGATTTATGTTCATCGCGGCGCAGGTGCTTACATCTGCGGCGAAGAAACTGGTCTCATCGAATCGCTCGAAGGCAAGCGCCCGTATCCGCGCATCAAGCCGCCGTATTTTCCGGCGATCCTCGGTTTGTGGATGTGCCCGACCATCGTCAATAACGTCGAGACCCTCTGCAACGTGAAGCACATCGTCGCGATGGGCGGCGCGGAATTTGCGAAGCTCGGCACGCCGAACAACACCGGCACGCGTATCGTCAGCTTGAGCGGTCACGTGAAACGTCCCGGCTATTACGAAATCGAAGTCGGCAAAGCGACATTGCGCGAATTGCTCTATGACAAAAATTTCGGCGGTGGTCTCCTTGACGGTCGTCAGCTCAAAGCAATTATTCCTGGCGGTTCATCCTCGAAAGTTTTGAAGGCGGGCGAAAAATTCAAGCTCAAGAAAAAGGACGCCGAGGGTAAAGAGATTTTGGTCGAGACCGATATGCTCGATCTGCCTTACGACTTCGATTCGCTCGCGCAGGCCGGCACGATGTCGGGCTCCAGTGCGATCATCGTCATGGACGACAGTGTGGACATCGTCAAGGCGCTTGCGAACTTGTCTGAATTTTACGCGCACGAAAGCTGCGGCCAGTGCACGCCCTGCCGCGAAGGTTCGCTCTGGATGAACAAGACGCTCCAACGCCTCACGCATGGTGAAGGTCGCGCGAGCGATGCTGATTATCTCGGCAAGATCGCCGACAACATTCCCGGCGGCCGCACGATCTGCGCGTTCGGCGAAGCCTGTTCCTGGCCGGTGCAAAGTTTTCTCGCGAAGTTCAAGGACGAATTCGTCGCCAAAGGTGCCGCCGATGAGGCCCGTCGCGCGAAGGAAATTGAAGCGCCGGCTGAACACAAACAATTGGAATCTGCGCAACACTGAATTATGAGCGCCGCCACTGAAACAGTTTTTATCGAAGCGCTTTCGTTGCCGACGAAAGAGCGCGCGTTGCTTGTGGAAAAATTGCTTTTGAGCATCGAGCCGACGGAAGGCTCGCCGGAAATTGAAGCGGCTTGGAAGCGCGAGGCGTTGGATCGGTGCCGGGCTTTTGACGCCGGGCAAATGACGGAACGCGATGCGTCTTATGTGTTGAACGACGCATATCGGAAAGTGAAATGAAACGGCTGACGTATCTCTCCATTGCGGAGCTGGAACTGGCCGAAGCAGCAAATTTTTATGACGAAAGACAGCCGGGTGTCGGAAGACATTTTTTGGATGCCGTTCGGGAAGCTGGTGAAAACATTCGCCGGAATCCTGAATGGTGGCCTGTCTTTGAGTCGCCCGTTCGCGGCTGCCGCGTTTATCCGTTTCCCTACCGGCTGCTCTATCGCGAACTGCCGGATCGCATTCAAATTGTCGCCGTGTATCATTCCAGCCGCCGGCCGGATGGCTGGAAAGATCGCTTGAAATAAAATGTCCACCGCCGCCACAACTGAAACGAAGCCCGCGCCGACCGCGATTGAAAAAATCAAGGTCAAGGTGGACGGGCGCGAAATTGAAGTGCCGCGCCTCACGGCCGACTGGTCGGGCAAGCTCACGCCCACCACGATGATTCAGGCGTGCGAGTTGGCGAAGACCGATGTGCCGCATTATTGCTGGCATCCGAAATTGCCGGTCGTCGGTAACTGCCGCATGTGCCTCGTCGAATTTGGCACGCCGGCGATGGGTCCGGATCGCAAGCCGGTGATGAACCCCGACGGCACGCCGAAGATCGCCAAGTCGCCGCGTCCGGCGATTTCCTGCGCGACGCCGATTTCGGCGGGAATGGAAATTTACACGAAGACGCCCGCCGTGAAGCAGATGCGCGAAGGCGTCCTCGAATCGCT
>CAISEZ010000145.1 GCA_903884535.1 uncultured Verrucomicrobia subdivision 3 bacterium | reverse complement strand
GCGCGACGTCATCAGCCGCAAACTGAGCGTGCCCAACGCCGAACGCATCTTCTTCATCCGCCACGCCCTGCGCGCCGGCTTCACCATCGAGGAGATTTTCAACCTCACGAAGATTGACCGCTGGTTTCTGGTGCAGATCAAAGAGATCGTGGATTTCGAGGAAGAACTGGCGGGGGCGAAGAATTAAGAACGGGTTGCGAAAGATTTTGAATCGATTAATGTTTTTGTCATGAAAGTGCTGGTCGCCAAAGAAGAACAATTCCTCACCGATGCCAAAGGCAAGCGCACTGGGGTGCTGTTGAATCTGGATACCTACGAACGTCTTCGCGAAGCCGAGGAGGAATTGGCCGACATCCATGCTTATGATGCGCTGCGTGACCGCGCGCATTCGGAAATCGCCGCCGGCCAGTTCACGACTTTGACGTCTTACCGCAATGATCGTAAACGCCGGGCAAAATGAGATACCAGGTCATCCTGCCGAAATCGATCCGGAAGGAACTGGATCGTTTGCCGGATGACATTGCCAGCCGGATTCTGGCGCGGCTGGCCGGATTGGAAACCAACCCACGTCCGGCGGACGTGAAGAAGTTGAAAGGCCGCGACGCGTGGCGGATTCGCGTGGGCGACTACCGGGTGATTTATGAAATCCATGACCGCTTGCTGCGAATTCTGGTCATCACCGTTGGCCACCGTCGGGAAATTTATCGCTGAATCATGAAAACCAAATTGCGCCACGCCCTGCGCGCCGGCTTCACCATCGAGGAGATTTTCAACCTCACGAAGATTGACCGCTGGTTTCTGGTGCAGATCAAAGAGATCGTGGATTTTGAAGAGGAGCTGGCGGGGACGGTTTAGGCTGGCGACAGCAAAAGCATCCATGTAACCTCCAAAACCATGGTGTCCGATCCGCTTATTCGCACGCAATTACCAATGAAAGCGGAAAATGTTCAATGTCCAAATTGCGAAGAGCCTTTGGTAATTGAGCTTCCTGAGCGAACTGGCGAGACACGCTCACGGTTTTGCCCCAAGTGTGGAAACAGTGTTCATATTCATAGGACTACGACAGGTGATGTTCATATCGGTGGTAAATTTGACGGCCCAAACGACGACTGGGCACGATTTTTAAATTACACTGGAGTGTGGGTTGAGCCAGCATCGGTTATTGGATTTATATCAATCGCCGTCGAAGTATTCGCGAACGTGTCCGAAGGCACGGAGAAGACAACGAGTAATCTGAAGAAATTAATGATCGAACGAATTGCCTCGGAGCGTCTTGGTTTTAATTTATCCATGGTGAGCTCTTTCATAAAAATCCTCCTTCAAGGCGGTGCTTTTCAGTTCCCCCAAAGCAAAGGAGGTTGGAAGATCCCCTTTGTGAACACGTTTAGCCAATCGTCATTGTTTCAGGCATACATTCGCGGGGCTGTGCGCCGTTTGAAGACCAAATTCACTTTGACAACATCGGACTCAACTCGCCTTTGCGAACTTCTACTCCCTGTCGGCACGGTGGGAGCAAAAGAGGCGGTAGAACTGGCTTTGGCTGATACAGGAAAAACTTCAAACGAAGGCTTGACCGAAGAATAAAACAACCGATAATACCTCTGAAGGTCATATTTGACCGTAAACGCCAATTTCGGCTAAAAGAAAGCCTCTCCTAAACAGGAGGGGTTTTTCTGTTTTTGGAATTCTCCAAAATTGACATTCCGCCCGCACTCCGTCTGCGAATCCCAACGGGATTCAAATCCATCAGCCTAGGGTTGGCGGTCCGAGCCGGACGGGCGAGGAGCGCCTACCCTGGGTTACGTTCCCCAAAATGTTTTCAACGCTGAAGGCGTTGGTGCTTGCGCACAGCCACACCCAATTCAACCGCGAACCACGCGAAATACGCGAAAATTAAACCCGAATTCCCGTTCGCGTATTTGGCGTATTTCGCGGTTCCCTTTCCGCCGCTACAACTCCTTCAGAGTTGTTTTCATTTTGCCCGTTCACCCAGCGTAGCCGCTGCGCGCCAACGCTGGGCTGAATGATGCAACCGCGTTGCGGTTGGTTTGTCGCGCCGGTTCGCAGCTGCGTCCGGAGCGAAATCTTTGTAGCCACCCGCGCCACCCCATTCCCCAGCCCCGTCGGGGCGGCATCGTCTGCGGAGCACAGCCAGCCGCGTTGCGGTTGGCTGCAATGAGGTTTGAAATTGAGATTAAAACGCGGGTGAAGCATTATCGTCGGCCGGAGGTTTGTCCCTCCCGAAATTTTATGAACAAAAAAGTGAAGAAAGTTGGAATTCTAACGGCCGGCGGTTTGGCTCCCTGTTTGAGCGCATCCATCGGCTACCTGATTGAAACCTACACGCGCAAGGCGCCGAAGGTGGAAATCATCTGTTACGTGAACGGTTACATGGGCCTGCTCCAAGGCAAGAGCCTCAAGGTGACCGCCCAGGTGCGCAAGAACTGGAAGGCGCTTGTCGAACACGGCGGCAGCCCCATCGGCAACAGCCGCGTGAAACTCACCAACGTGAAAGACTGCGTGAAGCGCGGACTCGTGAAGGAAGGCCAGGACCCGCAGAAGGTCGCGGCCGACCAGTTGATCAAGGACGGCGTGGACGTGTTGCACACCATCGGCGGTGACGACACGAACACGGCGGCGGCCGACCTCGCGAAATTTCTCAAAAATAATAATTACAATCTCACCGTCGTCGGCATGCCCAAGACGATTGACAACGACGTGATCCCGATCCGCCAAAGTCTCGGCGCGTGGACGGCGGCGGAAGAGGGCGCGCATTATTTCGCGAACGTCGTCGCCGAGCACAACGCGAATCCGCGCATGCTCATCATCCACGAAGTGATGGGCCGCAATTGCGGCTGGCTTACCGCGGCCACCGCCAGCGAATACCGGAAGCTGATGGAAGAAATGAGCTTTGTGCCGGAGCTTGGTTTGAGCAGCGAACGCCGCGGCGTCCATGGCATCTTCATTCCCGAAATGGCGCTCAACATCAAGGCCGAGGCCGCGCGCTTGCGCAAGATCATGGACAAGCATGACTGTGTGAATTTGTTCGTCTCCGAAGGCGCCTGCGTCTCGGACATCGTCAAGCAAATCGAAGCCCGCGGCGAAGAAGTGCCGCGCGATGCCTTTGGTCACGTGCGCTTGGACAAGGTCAATGTCGGCGCGTGGTTCGCCAAACAGTTTGCGGAAATGATCGGCGCGGAAAAAACGCTCGTGCAAAAGAGCGGTTACTACAGTCGCGCCGCCGCAGCGAACGCCGCCGATCGCAAGCTCATCAAGCGCTGCGCCGTCAAGGCCGTGCAATGCGCCTTCGCTGGCAAGGGCGGCGTGGTGGGCGAAGATGAAGAACGGGGCGACGTGCTGCGTGCGATCGAGTTTGAGCGCATCAAGGGCGGCAAGCCTTTCAATATCAAAACCAAGTGGTTCGTGCAGTTGCTCAAGGAAATCGGCCAGCCGATGGGCAACGCGGTCGAAGTGAAGCACTGATTACTCGCCGCAAATTCAACGGGAGGTGAAGTTGCCAGCAGGCGCTTCCCTCCCGTTTTTGTTTCAGCGATTCGCCGTCACTTTGCCACCGGCGGGTAATCTTTCCACAGCCATTCGAGCGCTTCGGGCAAAGTTTGTTGTTTCACGGCGCGGTCGGTGTGGCCAGCGTTGCGAGCGAAAACGAACTGGTAGTGATAATTTTTCGCGGCGAGAACCTTGGCCATGTTCTCATTAGCCATGACCCAGTCGTGCATGCCATCGCGCATGGCATTGGAATTCAAATTATCACGGTCGCCAACTTCGAGCCAGAGGCGGATCGGTTTGGCGGGGCTGTTGGGAATGAGCGTTTCATGAAATCCCCAAGCACCATGCGGCGTTTCCTCATTGTGCGGCCATTGCTGGTTCACGAAAGTGCCGGAGTAAGTGAGCACGCGGTGATAGAGTTCCGGATGATACCACGCCATGATGAGCGCGCAGGAGCCGCCGGAACTGCCGCCCATGGTCGCGCGGGCGGCGGGATTTTTGGTCAGCGTGACGTGGCAATTTTTTTCGACGAGTGGCAACACTTCCTGCTCGACGAACTCGGCGTATTTTCCCGACATCGTGTCGTATTCCAAACCGCGTTCGCTGCCTTGCGCGTCGCCGCTGCCGTTGCCGATGGAAATGGCGATCATCCCCGGAATTTTTTTCGCCAGAATCAAATTGTCCAAAGCCGTGAACAAAAATTTATCCGGTCCGTCCGCCCCGACAATGAACGGCGCCGCCGTGCCGGGCACGTAATCTTTGGGCACATACACCGCCACCTTGCGCGTGTAAGGCGCGGGATGGCTGGTGGTGACGATGAGCTGGGCGGGATCGTTGGTGTCGGGCGTGCCGAAGGTGCCGGGTTCGCGCGCGATGCCGGGAAATATTTTGCTGTCCGCCGAATTCATGGTGAATTCATAAACCGTTCCTTGCAGCGCGTTGGTGGCCATTTCCGGTGCCGGGCGATGCGTCGGACCGAGGATGAAATTTCCGTCGGTATCCACCGGCGGCACCGCGCCGTCGGGCAATTCCGTGGCGGTGACATAGCCGGGCGAATGCGGATCGCGCGTGGGCGGCGGCGTTCGCGTTGACGCCGCCGATAAATTCAGCACCGCGCCGAGTAGCGCGATAACACAGGTCGTTTTTATCATCTTCATTTTTTGGCGGAGAATTTTCTGGCCGCAGCGTATCCATCTGAAGATTGCTGACACAAGCAGAACCGGTTCAATTCTGCCACGCTTTGTCCGAAAAAATGTTTGTATCGGTAAAATGGTTTTGCTGCGATAATCAGTTGTCGGTTTTTTCATCATGGACATTTCATCCGCCATTTTTGATTGCAGCGCGCCGGACCTGGATTCATGTCCGGACGAGTCGCTGCCGGAATTCGCCTTCATCGGCCGGTCGAACGTCGGCAAGTCGTCGCTGCTGAACCTGCTCGCCGGCAAAGAAGGGCTGGCGCGCACCTCACCGACCCCGGGCTTCACCAAGCTCATCAATATTTTTACGATGAACAAAACGTGGCGGCTGGTGGATCTGCCGGGCTACGGATTTGCGGCTGGGGCGAAGAAAGATAGCGCCAGGTTCAATCGTGCGGTGGCGAATTATCTCAAGCACCGCACGAATCTTTGCCTGGTCTTCGCGCTCATTGATTCCGAGCTGACGCCGCAGGAAATGGACGTCGAGTTTGTGGGCTGGCTCGCGAGCAACGCCGTGCCGTTTGTGCTCGTCTTCACGAAGACCGACAAGATTCCGCCCGCCACGGTGTCCGCGAACATCGCCGCGTTCATGGATCGCATCGCGGAATGGTTCACGCAACCGCCGGCCATCTTCAAATGTTCCGCCACGGCGAAGCACGGGCGGCACGAATTGCTCGCGGTGATCGGCGAGGCGATGGCGGCGATTCAGGCCGAGGCCGGACAAAGCGAGCCAGACGCAGATCAATCTGCCGAAGCTGCGCCCACGCCAAAGCGGAAGGCAAAAGAAGTCCGCAAAAATCGTCCGGATATTAAAGCGGCCCGTCCTTGGTGAAGTGCTTGCAGGCGGCCGCCGGGATTCGTGGTAAATATTTATTTTCCCGCGATCCAATTTTCCAAACTTATGCGGCGTTGCCGGAACGGTTCATCAACTGCGTTTTGAATTCCGCCAGTTGGTCGTCGTAATAATCCACCGATTTCTGCGTGGTGGTGACGGTGGAATCATAATTCACCAGTGTCACGAGCGTGCTGTAAGTCGCGGTGTTGTGCAGCGGAATCACGGCGCGAATGCCGCCGGCCGGACCGAGGCGCGTGTAACAATCCTGCTCGTGCAATTGCTTTTCCACGATGACGCGATAGCCCAGCTTGCCCAGAAACATCGGGTAGGAATTCGTGGTGACGAGCGCCGCGTTCATGGCGACGCTGTCGGCGACCAGATGATCCAGCACGGCCTTCAGCGTTTTGAATTCGCCGCGCGCCAGGATGCGGACAAACCGCTGCGGTTCGGTTTCCTTGTCGGGAACCGGGCTGGCGACCGGCGCGGCGGTTTTCTTTTTGGTCATAAAAATTGGGGCGAAACCGATTCCGAAATCAGGCTCGTCGGGTGGGAGCAACGCCAGTGTCGGTCATGCCGGCCGGAAAGTCCACGAATCGTTTGCAAGCGACCCCTTGCGCTTTTCGCATTCCAGCATAATTTAAACCCGCTATGGATAAAAACCCGACCACCACACCGCACCTGTTTCAACCGCTGACCATACGTTCAGTGACGCTGCGCAATCGCATCGGCGTGTCGCCGATGTGCCAGTATTCGGCCACGGACGGGATGGCGAATGACTGGCATTTTGTGCATCTCGGTTCGCGCGCGGTCGGCGGCGCGGGACTGGTCATCGTCGAGGCCACGGGCGTTGCGCCGGAAGGCCGCATCACGCCGGGCTGCCTTGGATTATGGAGCGATAAACACATCGAGCCGCTGGCGCGCATCGCGAAACTCATCAAATCCCACGGCGCGGTGGCCGGCATTCAAATCGCGCACGCGGGCCGCAAGGCGTCCGCCGATTTGCCGTGGAACGGCGGTGCGCATTTATCCGAGGCGCAAGGCGGCTGGGAAACCATTGCGCCGAGCGCGATTCCTTTCGGCGACACGTTGACGAAAGTTCCGCGTGCCATGACCGAAGCCGACATTCTCCGCGTCCAAAATGATTTTGTGGCGACGGCCCAACGCGCTTTGGCCGCCGGTTTTGAATGGCTGGAGTTGCACGCGGCGCACGGCTATTTATTCAATTCCTTTCTTTCGCCGTTGTCCAATCACCGCACGGACCAATACGGCGGCAGTTTTGAAAACCGCATCCGCCTGCTGCTCGACACGACCCGCGCCGTGCGAAAAGTCTGGCCTGACCATTTGCCGCTCGCGGTGCGCATCTCGGCGATTGATTGGAAGGAAGGCGGCTGGCAGATCGAGGACAGCATCGTGCTGGCGAAATTGCTCAAAGCCGAAGGCGTGGATTTGATGGATTGCAGCTCCGGTGGCTTGGTGCCGGATGCGAAGATCGAGGTGAAACCGGGCTACCAGATCCCGTTCTCGGAAAAAATTCGCCACGCGGCGAACATCGCCACCGCCGCCGTCGGCTTCATCACCGAACCGAAACAGGCGGACGACATCGTGCGCCTTGGTCAGGCGGACGTGGTGCTGCTGGCGCGCCAATTTTTGCGCGATCCGTATTGGCCGGCGCACGCGGCGCGGATGCTGGGATACAAAATCACGCCGCCGAACCAATATCTGCGGGCGTGGTGAAACGGCATCTTCTGTGAGATCGCCGGATGCGCGGGTTCAGAATTTTCATGGCTTTTGGCAATTTCTAACGGCGTCGGCCATTGACATTCCGGGCCGGACAAACTTTCATTAAGGCATGAAGCAAATTATTTTCCTCGCCGCGCTGACGGGCTTTTTCATTATGACGCCGGCAGCGGTCCGGGCGCAAACCAATGCCACGCCGCCCGCGGTAAGCGCGGCGGACCGCGAAAAGGCGACGCTGGAAAAACACCTCAAGCCGGTTTTAACGGCGCTGAATTTGGCGGACGCAGACAAGGCGGCGAAAGTGCATGACATTCTCGCCGGGCAGTTCCAGGCGTTGAAGGTGTGGCACGCGCAAAATGACGCGGCGATCAAAGACCTGTGGAACGAGTTCAACAAGGCGCGCTCAAAAATGAACGTCACGAACGCCGACGCCGCGCTGGCGAAGATTGACGGCGTGTATGCCGCGTTCAAACCGCAGCACGAAAAATTTCTGGCCGATCTGTCAGCCGTGTTGACGCCGGAACAGGTGGAGTCGGTCAAGGACACGCTGACCATCAACAAGGTCAAGGTCACCTACAATGTCTATCTCCAGATTTTCCCGACGCTGACGGACGCGCAGAAGGCCGTGGTGCTTCAGGATTTGAAGGCGGCGCGCGAACAGGCGATTGACTGCGAGGCGATGACGGAGAAATCCGCGTTCTTCAAGAAATACAAAATCCAGATCGAAGACGTTTATCTCACCGCGCAGGGCTACGATCCGAAACAGGCCCGCAAAGATTTTGCCGCGAAGCAAAAAGCAGACGCGGCGGCCAAAAAATCGGCGACCGAAAACAAGTAATGGGCGGCTCGCGGGAGGATGCCGATCATTGCGTCTTCAATTGCGGGCACTGGATCACAGCAGGGAATCATTCCCGGCGGCCTTGCCAATTCCGCGTTCCGGCGCGGAGAGCAAGTCGGTTGTCATGGATTTCCAGCTGGTAATTTTTTCATCATTTCATCCACGCATCCATTTAGAACATTGCTGGATTCGTTGCCGTAACCCTCATACTTGAACCGGATGATTCCTTCGGAGTCCAAAACGAAAATCATTGGCCATCCGTGAACATTCCAAGCCGTGGCGATCGGCCCTTTGGGTCCCTCCTTGCCATTCCAAAAAGAAGGCCACGTCATTATTTCGCGCTCCAGCGCGCGGTGGGCATCCGGAAGAATCGCATCGCCGTTGACGCCGATCATGGAAAATGCTTTTCCTTTCATGCGCTCGTTCAGCGCCCGCTCTACCGGCACCATCTGCATACAGGGACCACACCAAGACGCCCAAAAACTCAGCAGGCAAATTTTTCCACGGCTGTCGCTCAATTTAAATTTCTTGCCGTCCAATCCTTCGGCTTCAATTTCCGGCGCTTTTTTGCCAAGTGAAAAATGCTTCAGCGCAAATAAACTCTCTTCCGCCAGCGTGCTTAAGTTCGATGCCTCCTCCTGGGCATTGCGAAGCTCACGCAAATCCAGACAGTCGGCGTAATTGGAAATGATCTCGCTAAATTCGTGTTCAGCTTTCAACCCTGCTTGTTGTGAACCTCCGAAAGTTGGCAGTTCAACCAGATCGTTAGTATTTAGATTTTTTCTGTAAAACGGCACCTTGCTCCAGCACTCAAAGTCCGCCAACTGCTCAGATTCATTGGCGTAGAGACAACCAAGCGCATAAATCGCCTCTGCACGATTGGCGCGGACGGGATTGTTTTTGACCACCGACTTCAGAAAATCCATGACCACCGGCTCACGCCAGCGCCAGGGCTAGTAACGCCCCAGGTAACTGCACAGCGGACCTACCGTTGAATTGGTGGAATGATATTTCGCGAGATAGTCCAGCGCTTGCAGCCGATTGGTAAAAAACGGCCCGCGCTCCGCAACTGCATTCAACGCGATCCACACAAACACATCGCAAGCCGATTGTGTTTCCGGTTCTTGTTGCGCGAGGGATAACATTTTCGGCAAATGGGTTTTCTCCAATTCCCTCCACGCCTTGTAAAGCTTTCCCGTCTCGTCGTTGGTGGAATAGTAGGTAGTGTAGGCTTTCTGCAAAGCCTGCTTTAACGCGATCATCTCAACGGCGTTTGAAGACGCGAATGATTCTGACCGCGCAGCCATCACGGTTAACACCAGCATCAAAAAGGCGGGAATTATTTTCATGTTCCCCATTGGAAACTCCGCCCACAGGACAAAGTTGTTTTATTTCGGCGTTCACTGCGGGCGGAGAATCACAGTGCGGATACATTCCTTGCCGAGGAGCCCCTGCACCGGCGGTCAATGCCAATAAACTCTGCGGACGGAACCGCAGATTGGTGAGAAAATCTTGACGAAGGGGTCGGGCGGAGTTCCAATCGTTCCGCACTTCAACCCTCAACCCAAATAAATTTATGGCTGTGCCCGTCCAACTCACCACCAACGTCCAGAACGAAAACTTCGGCGGCGTCACCTATCATATCGAAGGCGAGCTGGTGCCGGCCTTGCACATCGAATTGAGCAACACCGGCGTTTATTTCGAGCATCACATTTTGCTGTGGAAAGATCCGGCTGTGCAGATCGCGCTGCACCCGATCAAGGGTGCGTTCAAGCGGATGCTCGCCGGCATGCCGTTTCTGCTGACCGGCGCGAGCGGGCCGGGGCGCATCGCCTTCAGCCGCGACGGCGCGGGCCACGTCTTCGGTTTGCATTTGAAGCCCGGCATGAGCGTGGATGTGCGCGAAAATCAATGGCTGGCCGCGACCGACAATGTGGAATACACCTTCACGCGCGTGAAAGGCGCGGCGAACATGCTGCTCGGCGGCACGGGATTTTTTATTGATACATTTTCGGCACCGGCGCGCGACGGCATTCTCTGGCTGCACGGTTACGGCAATGTATTCGAGGTCACGCTCGCGGCGGGCGAGGCGATTGACATCGAGCCGGGCGGCTGGATTTACAAGGAGCCGACCGTGCAGATGCAGACGATGTTCCAGAAACTTTCGACCGGATTTTTTGCGAGCGCCGGCCAGATCGTCTGGAACCGCTTCACCGGGCCGGGCAAGGTGGCGCTGCAATCCATGTATTTCCACATGGACGGCGGCGAGCAGTAACACGCGGCGAAAATTTGACGGCGCAGCCGGCCGCGCTCATCGCGTTCCTCAACACGCTGAACGACAACAACCTTTGGACCGATCCGTTTAATCACGGGAATTAAAAAAATATCGCGCCGGACCGTTTTCCATGTTTAATTTCGGCGATGAAGAAATTGGTTTTTTTGCTCGCCAGCATTGCCCTCCTCGCCGCCGGCTGCGTTTCCGAAAACAACGTCGCGCCGGCCGCCAAAATCAGCACCCTCACCGCCGCCGAAAAAGCCGCCGGCTGGAAACTGCTGTTCGACGGCCAGAGTTTCGCCGGCTGGCATAATTTTAAACAAGTTGGCCTCCGGCCCGGCTGGCAGGTGAAGGACGGCGCGCTGGTCTGCGTGGATCCCCACAACGCCGGCGACATTGTCACCACGGACAAGTTTGACTGGTTCGAGCTGCAACTGGATTACAACATTTCGGAAGCTGGCAACAGCGGCATCATGTTTCATGTCACGGAGGCCGGCGACCGGGTGTGGGCGACCGGCCCGGAATTTCAACTGGAGGACAACGTGAAGGCCGCGGACAAAATCCGCTGCGGCTGGCTTTACGCGCTGTATCAGCCGCCGGTAGATTCAAAGACTGGCAAAATTCTCGACGCCACCAAACCGGTCGGCGAATGGAACCACGTCCGGCTGGTCATCAGCCCGGAGAAATGCGTGCATGAAATCAACGGCGTGAAATATTTTGAATACGTCCTCGGCAGCGAGGATTTCAACGCGCGTGTCGCCAAAAGCAAATTTGGCAAGATGCCGTTTTTCGCCAAGTCCAGCAGCGGCTTTATCGCGCTGCAAGGCGACCACGGCTCGGTTTCTTTCCGCAACATCAAGCTGCGTCCGCTCCCGGCCCAGCCGTGATGCCCGGTCAGACGTAGAGGTAAACGTAGAGCGAGAACGACACCGCTGCCACGCCCGCCGCCGCCGCGATGGACCACAGGAAGCTCCGCTGCCGCGCTGCGATCGCGAATGTCGAGATGATCACCGCCATTTGCGAGGCCAGCATCCCGTAGAAAAACTTGCCGCTGCGCCGATGATGCTTCTCGGCGGAATAATTGTTCTGGCGCACCTGCAGTTCAAAGACGTTCGCGATGGCCTGGTTCAGCCGCGCCTCGGTTTCGTAGCGCGCCGAGGTGTAGCGCAGCCGCGCTGCGGAAAAGCTGCGGAAGGCGTTTTTGTCGCCAGCCATCAGCGTCTCGTCAAATTTGTCCGAGGCCTTGTTGATGGCCTTGGTCGCATTGTCGAACGCCGCCGCCGCATCCTGCGCGGCGAGCAGCGCCTCGGCCAGTTGCGCGGGCTTAATCTTGGTCAGTGCGGCGGCGATCTCGGTTTCCGACCGGGAACTGCCCAGCGCGTCGAGCGCGGCCTGCACGCCGGCGTCAAATTTCGCCGCCGTGGCTTCCGGGATTTGATTTTTCGTCAGCGCCGCGATGGTGGCGGCATCGGCGTTGGCCAAAACCGCCGCGTCCATCGGCGTCACCTCGCTCGTGGCCGCGAGCAAATCCAGTGAGTTGTGCGCGACGGCGCTGCGCAGTTTCTTGGCCTGATAATAACTCCACTGGTCGCCGGCTTTGGATTGCAACTGCGCCGCGAGCGCGCGGTCATATTGCGCCTTGGTCATCTCGCTCGACGCCAGGCCGGCCAGCATGGTGGCGATCACGGTCATCACGATGGGTGTCACGCCGAGGATTTTGCCCCACTTGTTTTGTGGGAGATCCGCTTTGACGGCGTCCGGAATTTTTATTTTTTCGGCCATAACTTTTATTTTCCACCGCCAGTTTACACGGAAGATAATTTTTCGCCAGCCGGCAAAACTGCAACGGATGCTTGAGCTTTGCGCGCGTTTGCCCTATTTCTCGATCATGTTCATCGTTCACGTTCATGTCCAGGTGAAGCCGGAATGCGTCGAAGCGTTCAAGGTCGCCACGCTGGCCAACGCCCGCGCCAGCGTGCAGGAGCCCGGCATCGCGCGGTTTGACGTCGTCCAACACGCCGACAATCCGGCGCGCTTCATTCTCATCGAGGTCTATCGCGATGCGGCCGCCAATGCGGCGCACAAGGAGACCGCGCATTATCCCGTCTGGCGCGACACCGTCGAGCCCATGATGGCCACACCGCGCACCCGCATGGTGTTGAACAGTATTTTCCCTGACGACCAAAACTGGTGAGCATGAATTTTGAATTTGCCACCGCCACGCGCATCGTTTTCGGCGCGGGTGCCATCAACCAGGTTGGTGCCACCGCGAAAATATTTGGCCACCGCGCACTCGTCGTCACTGGTCGCAATGCGGGTCGCGCGGAAAAATTGCTGACCAGCCTTTCGGCCAGCGGAATCAGTGCGGCGACTTTTGCCGTCGCCGGCGAGCCGGAGATTGCCACCGTCGAAACCGGCGTGGCGTTCGCCAAAAATGAGAACTGCGATTTTGTCATCAGCCTCGGCGGCAGCAGCGTGATTGACGCCGGCAAAGCCATCGCCGCCATGCTAACCAACGCTGGCGAGCTGCTGGATTACCTTGAAATCATTGGGCGCGGCAAGCCTCTGGTCCGTCCGCCCGCACCGTTCATTGCCATTCCCACGACTGCCGGCACCGGCGCGGAAGTCACGCGCAACGCCGTGCTCGCGTCGCCGGAACACCAATTGAAAGTCAGCCTGCGCAGCCCGCTCATGCTGCCGCGTGTCGCGGTGATCGATCCGGAATTGACTTACGACTTGCCGCCCGCGCTGACTGCCAGCACCGGCCTCGACGCGCTCACGCAACTCATCGAACCGTTTGTCTGCCGGCGGGTCAATCCCATGACCGACAGCTTTTGTGCGGAGGGCCTGCACCGCGCCGCGCGTTCGCTGCGCGAAGCGGTGGTCAACGGCCGCCGCGAATCCGCCCGCGAAGACATGGCGCTGGCCAGTTTGTTTGGCGGACTTGCGCTGGCGAATGCCGGGCTGGGCGCGGTCCACGGTTTTGCCGGGCCGATTGGCGGCGCGTTTCCGGCGCCGCACGGAGCGGTGTGCGCGGCGTTGCTGCCGCACGTCATGGCTGCGAACCTCCGCGCCTTGCGCGCCCGTGAGCCGGACAGTTTTGCGCTGCCCCGGTTTTATCGCATTGCCCATCTGCTCACCGGCAATCCGCACGCCACCGCCGACGCCGGCGTGGAATGGGTGCAAAAACTCGTCGCCGAACTGCCGGTGCCACGGCTCGGCGCCTACGGCTTCCGCGAAGAACATGTCGCCGACCTCGTCGCCAAAGCCGCGAACGCCAGCAGCATGAAGGCGAATCCGATCGAGCTTACGCCGGACGAACTGGCGCAAACGCTGCGGCGGGCTTTGTGAATTTTAAACCGCTAATCCGCGCTAATCTCCGCTGATAGAAGATTAGCGGTTAAAACATGATGAACGAACCTTGGCAAAACGCTGCGGTTATCGCGCAGACGCAGCGCATCGCGCGCAGCCTGAAGCACTGGACCGGCCGCGATTTGCTGCCGGGAAATTTTTTGCCGATGGAATTCTCGGAGAAAGTTTTTCACGCGCCATTTGTTCTTGTGTCGCACGGCAACGAGGCCGACCCGGTTTTGAATTTCGGCAACGCCGCCGCGCTCGCGCTTTGGGAAATGTCGTGGGAAGAACTCACGCGCACGCCGTCGCGCCTGACCGCCGAGGCGCCGAACCGCGCGGAACGCGCCCGCCTGCTCGCCGCCGTCACACAGCGCGGTTTCATTGATGATTATTCCGGCGTCCGCATTTCTAAAACCGGCCGCCGTTTCCGCATCGCGCAGGCCACCGTCTGGAATCTGCTTGCCGAAACCGGCGAGCCGTGCGGCCAGGCGGCGATGTTCGCGCGGTGGGAATTTCTTTGAGAATCGGCTTGGCGCGAAACTGAATTCACTTGTGAGCCTTGAATTGATTTGTTCAATTGAAGTTCATGTCGCCCGCCTGCGCGCCGTCCACTGATCAGATTTCCCTGCGCCAGCCCGCCTGGCTCGCGGCGATTTTGCTCACAGCCGCCATCGCCGGCCTGCATTTTTATTTTCTGCTGCACGCGGGCGGTTTCTGGCGCGACGAGGTCAATCTGATCAACCTCGCGCACAGCTCGTCGCTCGCCGGCATGGAAAAAGATTCCTTCCCAATCCTGATGCCGCTACTGGTGCGCGGCTGGTCGGCGCTGGGGCTGGGCCACCACGATCTAACACTGCGTTTGTTGGGAACGCTGATTGGCCTGGGCATTCCCGCCGCGCTCTGGCTGGCCGCGTGGCAAGCCCGTCGCTCGCCGCCATTGCTGGGGCTGGCGCTGTTTGGCTGCAACAGCACGCTCATCGTCTTTGGCGATTCGCTGCGCGCCTACGGTCTGGGCTGTCTGCTGATCATGCTCACGGCCATCGCCGCCGTGGCACAGTTGCGGCAGCCCTCGTGGCGGCGCACCGGCTGGCTGGCGCTGCTGGCGACGCTGAGCGTGCAGACGCTTTATCATAATGCGATTCTCGTGGCCGCCATTTGTCTGGGCGCATCGGCGGTCTGCTGGCGGAAAAAAAATGGGCGGGCCGCCGCGCAAGTTTTTCTGGCCGGCTTGGTCGCTGCGCTGGCGCTGCTGCCTTATGCCGCCGGCCTGATCGCCGGCCAGAAATCGGCGGCGGTCATCCGGACCGGCCTGAAATCCTGGCGCTTCTTCGCCGCCTTTCAGGACGCGCTCGGATTCCCGCTCGGCCAATACGTTTATGCGTGGGCGCTGCTCGCCGCCGCGCTGATTTTTTTGGCGATAAAAACCGTTTGCCGCACCGCAAAAAATTCCGCCGAAGCCGGCGATGCCGCCGGCGATTTAAGATTTTTCGCCGGCACCACCGTGCTGTTTGCGTTCGTCGGCTACGTTTTGTTCCTCCGGCTCGCGGCCTTTCCGTCGCAATCGTGGTATCTGCTGCCGCTGCTCGCGCTGGCGGCGGTGGGCTTTGAAACCGGCCTGCCCGACGCACGCGGTAAAATGCGCGCGGGATTTTTCGGGCTGGTCGCGGCGACTGCCCTCATCGCCATGCCGACGGCGAACCGTGATTTGCACACCCGCTTCACCAATGTTGACACTTGGGCGGCGGAACTGAACACCGCCGCCGCGCCCGGCGATTATGTGGTGATTGTCCCGTGGTTTTGCGGCATCGCTTTCAACCATTATTTCAAGGGCGAAGCCGCTTGGACCACGTTGCCGCCGCTGGCCGACTACACCACGCATCGTTACGACCTCGTGCAGCTGCAAATTCAAAACACCAACGCCATCCAGCCGGTGCTGGCGCGCATCGTTGCGACCTTGCAGCGCGGCCAGCGCGTGTGGGTTTTGGCGGGCACGGGCTGGATGGACGTTCCCGATCCCGGCACGACGGCGGCGGCCAGCCTGCCGCCCGCGCCGCTGGAAAAATCCGGCTGGTCGGAAACACCCTACACGATGGTCTGGGTTTCCCAGGTCGCCCATCTGCTCGGCGACCACGCCAGCCAGTTTGCGCGCGCGAAAAATCCCACCGCCGGAAAGCAGATCATCGAGAACACGGAATTGTTTCTGGCCGAAGGCTGGAAAACCCCCTGATGGCGGCCGGTTTCAAAACCATTTCTTCATTTTGAAATACAGATACGTCGCCACCGTGGAGAGCACCATACAAATGCCGGCGATCGGGTAGGCATGTTTGTAATCCAGCTCTGGCATATCCTTGAAATTCATTCCATACCACGTGCCGATCATCATCAGCGGCGTGGTGATGACGGTGATCAGCGTGAGCAGCTTCACCACTTCGCCGGTCTGGTTGGAGGACATGTTGAGATACACTTGTAAAATTCCGGTGAGCGAATCGGTGTAAGTCTGGGCGAGTTCGCCAATGTGGAACAGGGTGTCATACACGTCGCGGAAATACGGCACCAGTTTGGGGCGCACCAGCTTGAATTCGCCCTGCGCGAAGCGCGCCAGCACTTCGCGCTGTGGCCCGATGATCTGGCGCAGATGCAGCACTTCCTTTTTGATCTGAAAAATTTTGTTCAGCGTGTGCTTGTCCGGTTTTTGCAGCGCGAGCTGTTCCAATTCGGCGATCTCCAAACCGAGTTCGTCGAGTGCGGGTTTGTAATTATCCACGAGATTGTCGAGCAACGAATGCGCCACGCGGTCGGGCGCGCGCGCGATGCCCATCGTGCCGTTCACCGCGCGCTCTTCCACCGTCGAGACGCTGCGCAAAGGCTGCGCGTGATACGTGACGAGAAAATTTTTGCCGAGGAAAAAATCCAGTTCGCTCGTTGCAAAACAGCCGTCCTTGCGGTCGTAATCCACGGCGTGAATGACCATGAAAAGATACGGCGTGAACAAGTCACCTTCCTTCGGCGAATATTCCTCAACCTTGGGCGACGGACTGACCTGAACACAATCCTCGATGGACAAAGGATGAAAATGAAAAATCAGTTCCAGCACTTCTTTCCATTCTTCGGCTGTCGGCTTTTCCAGATCCACCCACAGAAAAAGATTGGTGTCCGCCAGCAGCGTCGGCATCAGGAACAAGTCAATATCCTTGGTGTGCAGCTTGCCGGCGGTGGTGAATGCGAATGAGCGAATCATGTTTTTGCCTACCGATTTTGGCAAATGCTAGGCGCAACCGGGTTCAAGGCAAGTTTCGTTTGCAGCGGAGCACTCGCTGAGCGTGGCTATGGAGGCAGGCCAAGCTGAAACCCGTTGAATATTTTTCACTTCGCCCCTTGCACTTTTGCCGGCGGGTCGTAATTTGCTTTGGGCTGACCTGGCAACCGGATGCGGTGAGTAACCATCGGTAAATCGCGGACGCCATTGCCAGCCCACTTTGCTTCTTGGTTTCGCCCCCGATTTTATGCTTTAATGACCGTCGCCATTTTTATGGAAGACACGAATTCACTCATCGAACAACGCAAAGCCAAGCTCGCCGCCTTGCGCGCCAAGGGCATTGACCCGTTCCAAAATAAATTCACGCCCACCGAAACCTGCGCTGAGGCGCGCGGCAACTACGTCGAAGGCCGCGAAGTTTCTGTCGCCGGCCGCATCACTGCGCACCGCGACATGGGCAAATCCATGTTTATCGACGTGCGCGACCAGAGCGGCCGCATCCAATGTTACGCGCAGAAAAATGTTCTCGGCGATGAGCCGTTCGTCATTTTCACGCACCTTGACCTCGCGGATTTTGTCGGTGTCAAAGGCACGCTGTTCACCACCAAGACCGGCGAAATTTCCATCAAGCTTTCGAGCTTCACCATTCTCGCCAAGTCGCTGCGCCCGCCGCCGGCCAAATGGCACGGCCTCGAAGACACCGAAATTCGTTACCGCCAGCGCTACCTGGATTTGATGGCGAATCCCGACGTGAAGGATGTGATGCTCAAGCGCAGCGCGATCATCCACGAGATCCGGAATTTTTTCCACGAGCGCAAATATGTCGAGGTCGAGACGCCGACGATGCAGGGAATTCCCGGCGGCGCGGCGGCGCAGCCGTTCAAGACCTTTCACAACGCGCTGGGCTGCGAATTTTATCTGCGCATCGCGCTGGAACTTTACCACAAGCGCCTGCTTGTTGGCGGCATCGACAAGCTGTTTGAGATTGGAAAAAACTTCCGCAATGAAGGTCTCTCGCGCCGGCACAATCCCGAATTCACGATGCTCGAGGCCTACTGCGCGTTCGGCGATTACGCGACGATGATGGAAACGGTGGAGTCGCTCATCACGACGGTGGCGAAGAAGGTTTTGGGGACGCTGGTTATTGAGCATCCAATGAAAATTCGGTTCAAAAGAGAACTGAATAACGCCATCGTAAAATTAAAAGCTTTGCACCAAAAGCTGACTGAAGACTTTGGGAAATCGCTGACCAACAGCGACGTTACAACTGAGGCGTATTTGAATTTTAACTCTGTGTTTTCAGCCTCGATACGAGAACTTGAGTTGCTTTCGCACTTAAACAACCAAACGCCTTTGGATCAGGCAATCGAACAAGCGAAGCGGTCATTTGTTAATTGCTCAGTTGAAGGAAACACTTTCCGACTTTCTCCAGGAATGGAAGTTAGTGAAAAGCAAGTTAAGGGTCACACCAGTGAATTCCTTTCGTTTATTGAACAGGCATTACCTCAATTGGAAAGTTTGAAAATTGAAGCCGGGGCTATTGCACCTGAAAGCCTAAATAAGATAATTGACCTTACGCCGAACTGGCGCCGCGCGAAATACAACGATCTCGTCAAAGAAAAAGCCGGTGCAGATTGGTTCACCATTTCCGCCGACGAACGCCGCCAGCATGCGCACGACATGGGCGCGGAAATCGGAAAAGAATTTGAAGACTTTGAAGTCACGAACGCCGTGTTCTCCAAATTTATCGAACCAACGTTGATCAATCCGACGTTCGTCACGCACCTGCCCAAGGAACTCGTGCCGCTCGCCAAGCTTTCGCCCGACGACCCGACGACCGTCGAGGTTTTCGAGTGCTGCATCAACGGCCAGGAAATTTCGCCCGGTTACACCGAGCAGAACGATCCCATCGCGCAACGCGCCACGCTGGAGCATCAGGCCGGCGGCGAACAGCAGAAGCTGGACGAGGATTTTCTCGTCGCGCTGGAACATGGCATGCCGCCCGCCGGTGGCATCGGCATCGGCATTGACCGCCTGTGCATGATGCTCCTCGGCCAGGAAAGCATCCGTGACGTGATCCTGTTCCCGCAGTTGAAACCGAAATAACAAACCAAGGTAGGGACGAGCTGCCGCTCGTCCTCCATTAATTGGGCCGCGCAGCAGCGCGGCCCTACCATTTAAAATTTTTTCATGTTAACTGTTGCCGGACTTTCTAAATCATTTGGTGGCCGCGAACTGTTTGACGACGTTTCGTTCAACATCATGTCGGGCGACCGCATCGCCATCACCGGGCCGAATGGCGCGGGCAAATCCACGCTCATCAAAATCATTCTCGGCAAAGAGGAGCCGGATGGTGGCAGCGTGTCGTTCATTCGCGGCACGCGCGTCGGCTATCTGCCGCAGGAAAGCGAACCCGCCGGCAACGAAACCGTTTTGGAAGTCGCGATCCCGCACGAGCACGAGCACGACGGCCAGTTCGTCGCGAAGGTGAAGCAGATTCTCAACAGCCTCGGTTTCAAGCTGACGGATTACGACCGACCCGCGCGCGAAATGTCCGGCGGTTGGATCATGCGCGCGCATCTGGCGCGACTGCTCGCGGATGAACCTGATCTGCTGATGCTCGACGAGCCGACGAATCATCTCGACCTCGAAACGCTGATCTGGTTTCAGGATTATTTAAAATATTATCCGGGCGCGATTCTGCTGATTTCGCATGATCGCGAATTTCTGAATAATCTGTGCACGCACATCGCGGAGTTGCGTGCGTCGAAGATCATGCGCTACACGGGCAATTACGACGAGTATCTGGTGCAGCGTGCGGCGATGGAAGCGACGCTCATCGCGACGGCGAAAGCGCAACAGCGCGACATTGACCGGCTGCAATTATTCGCCGACCGTTTTGGTGCGAAAGCCAGCAAAGCCTCGCAGGCGCAAAGCAAGCGCAAGCAAATCGAGCGCATCAAGGAAGACATGGTGGAAGTGCCCGACGGCCCGGAATCCACGATGGGTTTTCGATTTCCACAACCGCAGCGCAGCGGTCAGCGCGTGATCACGCTGGAAAAAATTTCGTTTGGCTACAGCAAGATTGCGACGCCGGCCGCGCACATTTTGGAAGATGAATCGGCGCAGCCGACACCGGATCACCCACCGGTGAAGCTGCTTTACGAAAATCTGGATTTCGAAGTGGAACGCGATCAGCGCATCGTGCTCGTCGGGCCGAACGGCGCGGGAAAATCCACGTTGTTGAAACTGCTCGCGGAAGTGCTCAAGCCGATTTCGGGCGTGCACAAGCTCGGTCACAACACGAAATACGGCTACTTCGCGCAACATCGCGCGGCAATGTTGAATCCCAAGCACACGGTTTTTCAGGAGGCGATGGATACGCCGCAACGCATCACCGAACAGGCTATTCGCACGGTGCTCGGTAGTTTTCTTTTTCGCGGCGACGACATTTACAAACCGGTCAGTGTATTGAGTGGCGGTGAAAAAAGCCGGCTTGCACTCGTGAAGTTGCTGCTCGATCCGCCGAATCTTTTGTTGATGGACGAGCCGACGACGCACTTGGATTTAGCCAGTGTTGACGCACTGATTGTCGCGTTGAAGCAATATCAAGGCACGCTGGTTTTCATCAGCCACGATGTGCATTTCATCCGCGCACTGTCCACGCACGTCGTGCGCGTCGAGGCGGGACAACTCAAACATTTCGGCGGCGGCTACCAATATTATTTGGACAAGACACAGCAGTCCGCGCGATCGGCGCTGACGAGTTCCAGTCAGGTCGCTTCCGCTGGGCAAAAAAGCTCCGAGCCAAAAGTGGATCGCAAGGAACAGAAGCGCCTCGAGGCCGCGCAACGTCAGGCACGCTCGAATAAAAAATCGGAAATTCAAAAACGCATCGCCACGCTCGAAAAAGAAATCGCCGACTTGGAAGTGCGCGAGGGCGAACTGGCCTTGGAACTGGAAAAGCCCGAAGCCTACGCCAACGGCCGCGCCACGCATATCAACCGCGAGTTGATGAAAGTGACCGACCGGTTGCCGGTGGCCACTGCGCAATGGGAGGCGGCCAACAAGGAGTTGGCGGAATTTGACGGGGTTCAGCCCGAAGCGCCATAAATGTTACAACCAGGTTTTCAGCCGCTCGCGCAAAATTCCGCGGGCGCGATAAAGCCTCGATTCCACGGCCTTGGGCGTGGTTTCTAAAATTGTCGCCGCCTCCGCGAGGCTGCGTTCTTCCCATTCGCAAAGCACAATCGCCTCGCGCAAATCTTCGGGCAGATTTTTCACGGCGGCGCGGACGGCGACCGCGCGTTCACCGGTGAGGGCGGCTTCCTTTGGGGTCGGTGAATTTGCCGGCAACGTGCTGCCGAGCGTTTGTTCCGTCTCTGCATTTTCCGCGTCGAGCGAGAGGTTCGGATGCCGCGTGCGCCAGCGAAAATGATTCCGCGCCAGATTCGCCGCGATGGTGAACAGCCACGTCGAAAATTTTTGCTCGAGACGAAAACTGTCGCGCGATTTGAAGACGCGGACGAAAGTTTCCTGTGCGAGATCGTTGGCGTCCTCTTCATTGCCAACCATCCGGCAGAGAAAATGAAAGAGCGGCGTGGCGTGGCGCTCCATCAAATCGTTGAGCGCCGCATCGTGGCCGGCCTGCAACTTTTCCATGTCCGCCCGGTCTTGCGCTTCCGGCGATGGCTCGGCGTCAGTGATGATGCTCATGGCCGGTGTCGCCCGACATGGATTGTTCCATCTGCTCGTGATTGCCGAGTGTGAGTCGTTTCATCTCATCGAGGTAACGCTGACCTTGCGCCGGCGGCATCGCCTGGCTGACCGTGATAAAATGCTGCAGCATTTGCGTCTGACATTGCGCGCGCAACTCGGCAACTTCATTCAATTTTGTTTGCGCCTCGGCGGTGAGATTGGTGCTGGTGCCAACGAGGGCGGCGACTTCGCCTTTTTTATCGGCGATCAATTTGCACATCTCGGCGCATTTCGGCAAATAGCCTTCATGCAGTTCACGGATGCGCGCCATCTCCGCATCGCTTAAATGAAATTCCGTGCGCAGCCAGCTCAAATCATCCTCCGGTTGGGCGCAGCACAACACGGTGGCGCGCTGACTGGCCACATACGCGCCGCCAAAAATCGCCGCGCCCAGCGCCAGCGCGCCGATCAGGATGACGAGCGAACGATTCATGGTTCAGCGCACGGCATGCGGCGCCACGGCGGTGAGGTAATTTATTTGCGCATCGTGTCGCGCCAGTTGCCGGCCTTCGAGCGTGCCGGCGGAAACACCGGCGAGCAGCAACACGGCGGCAGTGGTGATCGCGAAGCGTGGACGCAAAATCAACGCCGCCAGCGCATCTAGCCACGAGGCGGATTTTGCGGGCGCTTCGGCGTCCTCGATGCGCCGCCAGACATTTTGCTGGAAGCGCGGCGGCAGACTGGGCGATGTGCGGGCCTGACGCAAGAGTGCGCTAACTTGTGCGACATCAGAATGTTGGTTGTTTTCTTTCATAAGCTGAAGGGCGGCGTAGTTTTCCCGCCGCCCGTGGTTTAACAGGTTTGGGGTGCCGGGACAACCCGGTTGATGAGGCCGTGATCCATGGCTGGCTATTTTTGCATCGCGAGCGACACGCAGCCGGACTGGCTCATGGTTTGGATGCAAGTGGTAATGGCTTTCGGGCTGCTGCCGGTCATTCCGTTGCGGCATTCCACATACGGATTCCGTTCGCTCACCACGCCTTTGACCACCTTGATTTGATTGGCCTGGGCACGGGGCGAAAGCGGCGTGGTGTTCGGCGCGACATAAGCCACCGTGACCGCCGGAGTGGCGTCGGTGCTGTTCACGATCTTGATTTCATTGGCTTGGGCGCGCGGCGAGCGCAGCGCGTCGGCCGCAAAACTGGTAAGGGTAAACGCGATCACGACCGCACCGAGGAGGAGAACTGTATTTTTCATATTTGGTTTCTTTTGGTTAAGGCATCGCATCATTGCTTTGCTGGTAGCTGTAATACCCCGGCTGACCGGAAACCACGCAAAAAACTGCCCCGGCCTGGAGGTAGATCCACCGGCCGGGACGGGAAGAAGGAAGCTGCAAGTAGGCTGCGGGCAGACTGCATTGACTCAAAACCGCTGAATGGTGGTATGCAGCTGACATGCCAAAGAGAAATGGCACGTTTTTAAGGCATTTCATCGGGTTTCAGCGTCCGCCTTGCACTTCGGCATGGTGCTTTTTGTCCGCTCCGGCCAAAATCATCCATGAATGAGCCGTCCGCTTGCGTATTCTGGGCAAATGGGTAGCTTGTAAGCCGGTGCCGGAAAGGTTAGAAAAAAATTTGCGGGATTTCTGTTCCGGCGGGGTAAGCCAATCGTTCAATAAGAACACGAGCATAACTATTAACCTTTGCCAAACATGAAAAAGACCATCCAATACACACTCCTAGCCGTCTGCGCCCTCGGCGTTGCGGCCCTCTCCACTAAACTCACGGCAGCGGATAACGCGATGCCATCCTGCTGTATGGTCGGCATGACCACTACCATGTCAAACGAGGTCAGCACCAACGCCACGCCGGATTTGCTTACGACCTGCCCGGTCTCCGGCGAAAAACTCGGCGAGATGGGCAAGCCGTTCACCTTCGCCTACAAGGATCAGGAAGTGAAATTGTGCTGCAAGGGCTGCAAGAAGGATTTTGACAAGAACCCCGACAAATATGTCGCCAAGATCCGCGCGGCGGACAAGAAATAACCGGCGGCTGGGGCAACAAGCTTGTGTCCGGCGCGCGGAGAATTTTCCCCGCGCGCCGTTTTTCGTTGGCGACCCAAGATCGGCCCGTTGATTTATGAAAAAAGTAGTTTCCATTTTGATCGTTCTCTCGGCGTTGCTTTGGCTGGCGGCGGAGACGCGCGGCGAAAGTTCAAAAACACTTTATACCTGCGGCATGCACCCGCAGGTTATCTTGGATCATCCCGGTAATTGTCCGATCTGCGGCATGAAGCTCACGGCGATCCGCAACGGCGCCGCCGGGGCAGGTTCCAATACCGCCAGTTCATCGGCGATTGCGGTGGACGCGGCGACGCGGCAAAACATGAATTTGCGCACGGCGGAAGTCCAACGCGGCCCGCTGCGCAAAACCATCCGCACCGTGGGGACGATTGATTTCAACGAGACGGCGCTGGTGGACGTGACGACGCATTTCAAGGGCTGGATCGAAAAACTGGACGTGGACGCCACTGGCCAGCTCGTGCATCGCGGCGATCCGCTGTTTGAAGTGCACGTGCCGGACGTTTACGACGCGGAGGTGGAATTCTTAAAGACGGTCACCAATCGATTCAAAAATTTCAAAAGCAACATCGCGCAGCGCCAGACGGCCATCCGCAACTTGAAAAATTTTGACGTGTCCGACGCGCAGATCGCCGAGATCGAAAGCAATCGCGCGGTGCTCAAGACCTTGACCGTGCCCGCGCCGATCTCCGGTTTCGTCATCGAAAAAAACGCCGTGCAGGGCCAGATGGTGGACGCGGGCATCAAGCTTTACCGCATCGCCGACCTCGGCATCGTGTGGGTGATCGCCCAGGTCTATGAACAGGACTTGGCGTTTGTGCAGCTCGGCCAGGAGGCGATGGTGAAGATCACGTCCATGCCGGATCGCGAGTTTCGCGGGCGCGTGACGTTTGTTTATCCGACCGTGGACGAAAAGACGCGGACGGCAAAAGTGCGGCTGGAGTTTGAAAATCCGGGTTATTATTTGAAGCCGGGCATGTTTGTTTCCGCGCAAATTCACGCGGAACTGGAGCCGTCAGCCGTGCTGGTGCCGGCCGAGGCGGTGCTGCGCAGCGGCGCGAAGAACACCGTTTTCATCGCCTTGGATGGCGGCAAGTTCGAGGCGCGCGATGTGGCACTGGGCGTGGAGGCGGAAAATGGTTTTTGCCAGGTTTTGAGCGGCCTGAATGCCGGCGAGCGCGTGGTGACATCGGGACAATTTTTGCTGGATTCGGAGAGCCAGTTGCGCGAGGCGATTGAAAAAATGCGCGGGCCAACATCCGCAGCGAATCTGGAAATGGCCGGTGACATTTCCACGAATGATACTGCCGCCGCGCCCACGAAGTCTGAACCGGAGGCGACGGTTTACGTTTGCCCGATGCCCGAGCACGTTTCGATTATTTATGATCACGCCGGCAATTGTCCGATTTGCGGCATGGCGCTGGTGCCGGTCACACCGTCGGCACTGAAGAAGCTACAGCCCGGTGGCAAGGTGCTTTACTACACCTGTCCGATGCCCGAGCACGCGAGCGTTCACGAGGACAAGCCGGGCAAATGCCCGCTGTGCGCAATGACTTTGATTCCAGTGATGGAACAAGCGCCAACACCGTCGAGTTCCGCTGCGAAACCGGCGGCCAAGCAGCTCTACACTTGCCCGATGCACCCAGATGTCATTTCGGATCGTCCGGGCAAATGCCCGAAATGCGAAATGGATTTGGTGCCGGTGAAATAGGGAAAAGCCGCCATGCTCCAGCGCATCATAGATTGTTCACTGCGGAACAAGTTCCTCGTGCTGCTCGCCACGGTGATGCTGGTATTCGGTGGCGTCTATGCGGCACGGCACATTCCGCTCGATGCCATTCCGGATCTTTCCGACACGCAGGTCATCATCTACACGCCATGGGAAGGTCAGGCACCGAACATTGTCGAGGACCAGGTCACGTATCCGATCACGACGAAAATGCTTTCGGTGGCGAAGGCGAAAACCGTGCGCGGCTATTCGTTTTACGGCTTCTCGTTCGTGTATGTGATTTTCGAGGACGGCACGGACCCTTATTGGGCGCGCAGCCGCGTGCTGGAATATCTCAGCAGCATCACCGCCCAAATGCCGAAGGGCGTCACGCCCTCGCTCGGACCGGACGCCACGGGCGTCGGTTGGGCGTTCATGTATTCCCTGAACTCCACCAATCGCGATCTCGCCGAGTTGCGCTCGATGCAGGATTGGTATTTGAAATATCAGCTCACGTCCGTGCCCGGGGTGGCGGAAGTCGCGAGCGTCGGCGGCTTCGTGAAGCAATATCAAGTGACGGTGGATCCGACGAAACTGCGCGCCTACCACCTCGCGTTGAAAGACGTCAGCGCCGCGATCGAACGTAGCAATGGCGAAGTAGGTGGACGTTCGCTAGAACTGGCGGAACGGGAATTCATCCTGCGCGTCAAAGGCTACGTCACGAATCTCGACGACCTGAAGAAAATCGCCGTCGGCATCGGTGACAAAGGCGTGCCCATCCTGTTGCGCGACGTGGCGACCATCCAGTTCGGCCCCGACATGCGTCGCGGTATCGCCGAGGCAAACGGCGAAGGCGAAACCGTCGGCGGCGTTGTCCTGGTGCGCTACGGAGCCAATGCGCATCAGGTCATTCAGGATGTGAAAGCCCGGCTTGCAACTGCGATGAAAGCGTTGCCGGCCGATGTGAAAGTCACAGTGAACTACGATCGTTCGGAGTTGATTGACCACGCAGTAAAGACGTTGAAGGACAAACTAATTGAGGAAAGCATCGTCGTGGCGCTGGTTTGCTTTCTATTTCTGCTGCACCTGCGGAGCGCGCTGGTGGCCATCATCATTTTACCGGTCGCCGTCTTGATCGCCTTGCTCGTGATGTTCGGCCAGGGCATCAGCTCAAACATCATGTCGCTCGGTGGCATCGCCATTGCCATCGGCGCGATGGTGGATGCGGTCATCATCATGATCGAGAACGCTCACAAGCATCTCGAACGCGATCAAGGCAAAAAGCCGCACTGGGTAATTATCCGCGACGCGGCGGTGGAGGTCGGACCAACCCTGTTTTACTCACTACTCGTCATCACGGTGTCGTTCCTGCCGGTGTTCACCTTGCAGGAACAGGAAGGCCGCTTGTTCAAGCCGCTGGCGTTCACCAAAACGTATTCCATGGCCGCCGCCGCGCTGCTCTCCATCACGCTCGCGCCAGTGCTGATGGGCTGGTTCATCCGGGGAAGAATTCCGTCGGAAGAAAAGAATCCTCTCAATCGTCTGTTGATTTGGATTTACCACCCGCTGCTGGATTTCGTGATCAAACGACGCTGGACGGTGATCATCAGCGCCGGCGCAATTATCGTGTGGGTGTTTTTGCCATGGAATTGGATTGTCGAGCGTGCGTTGCCCGAAGGCAAGATGCGTGATGCTGCATTCACGGCGGGGAAATTATTTCCGTATCAAAACATCGGCTCGGAATTCATGCCGCCGCTTTATGAGGGCGATTTGCTTTACATGCCGACCACGTTTCCCGGCATCTCGCCGACCAAGGCGCGCGAAATTTTGCAAGTCACCGACCGGCTCATCAAATCGTTTCCTGAAGTCGCCGAGGTTTTCGGCAAGGCCGGCCGCGCCGAGACCGCCACCGATCCTGCGCCGCTGGACATGATTGAGACCACCATCCGACTCAAGCCCGAATCCGAATGGCCCACCGTGGACATCAAGGACGAGGACGGAAAAGTCATCGCGCATCGCAAGCGCACGCCGGATGAACTGACCGACGCGATGAACGAGGTCGTGCAGATTCCCGGACTTAACAACGCGTGGACGATGCCCATCCGCACGCGCATTGACATGCTGTCCACCGGCATCAAGACCCCCGTTGGCATCAAGATCGCCGGAGCCGACCTGGCCACGCTCGAACGCATCGGCACCGAGGTCGAGGCCGTCGTCCGCAAAGTTCCCGGCACGACCAGCGTCTTCGCCGAGCGTGTGATGGGCGGGCGCTTCATTGAATTTGAAATTGATCGCGAGGCCATCGCGCGTTACGGCCTGACGCTCGCGGATGTGCAGGATGTTTTGTCCGTCGCGCTCGGCGGCATGGCGCTGACGACGACCGTGGAAGGCTTGCAGCGCTACACAATCAATCTGCGTTACGACCGCGATTTTCGTTCCGACCTGCGGGCGCTGCGCGAGGACATCGTTGTGCCCACGCCCACCGGCGCGCAGATTCCGCTCGGCCAGCTGGCCACGGTGAAGGTCGTGGATGGCCCGATGGGCATCAAGAGCGAAGGCGCGGTGCCGAACGCGTGGGTTTATGTGGACATCCGCGGCGTGGACATCGGGACGTATGTGCAGATGGCCATGCGGGCCGTGAACGAGGCCGTGGCGCGCGGCGACATCAAGCTACCCGGCGGCTACAACCTTTTCTGGAGCGGCCAATATGAATATATGTTGCGCGCCAAGGAACGGCTGATGATCGTCGTGCCGCTGACGTTGCTACTCATTACGCTCATCATTTTCCTGAACACGAAATCCGCCATCAAGACCGCCATCGTGATGCTCGCAGTGCCGTTCTCGCTGGTCGGCGCGTTCTGGGCGATTTATTTGTGCGGCTATAATTTGAGCGTCGCCGTCTGGGTGGGCATCATCGCGCTCGCCGGCCTTGACGCCGAAACCGGCGTGGTGATGCTGCTCTACTTGGACCTCGCGTTTGCCGACTGGAAAAAACGAGGCGCGCTCAATCACACCGGCGATTTGCGCGACGCCATTTATCACGGCGCAGTGAAACGCGTCCGGCCGAAAGCCATGACCGCGTGTGTCATCATCGCCGGCCTCGCGCCGATCTTGTGGAGTCACGGTGCGGGCGCGGACGTGATGAAACGCATCGCCACGCCGATGGTCGGCGGCGTCATCACCTCCACCATCATGGAACTGGCGGTGTATCCGGCGATTTACTTTTTGTGGCGTTCGCGTCGGCTGTGCGCAACCGGCAGTAAAATGGCCGTTGCGATCAACCCGCCGTGAGCGCGGCGCGGGCGTCCTCGGCGGTGCCGGTCTTCTCCAGAAAATATTCGTAGCCGCCGACGTAAGGCGTGACCGTGCCGGCGTTCACGTGCAGCACTTTCGTCGCGAGATGGCTGATGAAATGCACATCGTGCGAAATGAAAACCAGCGTGCCTTCGTAGCGCTCCAGCGCGAGCGTGAGCGACTCGACGGTGTGGATGTCCAAGTGCGTCGTCGGCTCGTCCATCAGCAACAGATTCGGCGGGTCCACGAGAAATTTCACGAGGTTCAGCCGGCTTTTTTCGCCACCGCTCAAGATCGCCGTTTTTTTGTAAATGTCGTCCTTGCGGAACATGAACGAGCCGAGCACGCCGCGCGCCTCGTCTTCGCGCATGAGCGGCGCGCTGGCCAAAACTTCTTCGAGCACGGTCTTTTCCGGGTCGAGCGTGTCGGCACGATGTTGGCTGAAGTAGCCGATCTTCGCATTGTGGCCGAGATCGCGTTTGCCTTTTTGAAACTCGACGACACCCGCGAGAATTTTCAGCAAGGTCGATTTACCTGCGCCATTCGGACCAACAAGGACAGTGCGTTCGCCACGCTCCACCGTGAGATCGAGACCTTTGTAAACCTGCGTCGCGCCGTAGGCCATGTGAATGCCTTCCAGCGAAATGGCGCGCTGACCGCCACGCGGGGGCGGCGGAATTTGAAAACGAAATGGCTTGCGCGGTGCCAGCGGTTTCTCGATGAGTTCGAGCCGCTCGATCTGCTTGAGCTTGCTCTGCGCCTGTGACGCTTTGGACGGAATGGAACGGAAGCGATCCGCGAATGCCTGCAAGTCAGCGATTTCCTTCTGCTGATTTTTGTAGGCCGCGAGTTGCTGCTCGTAGCGTTCTTCGCGCTGGCGGAGAAAGTCGGTGTAATTGCCCGAATACGCGAACAGCTTGCGCTCGGAGATTTCATGCACCTGCGTGATGACCTCGTCCATGAACTGCCGGTCATGCGAAATCAGCAGCAGCGCACCGGAATAATTCTTCAGATAATTCTGCAGCCACAGCAGCGAGAGCAAATCCAGATGGTTCGTCGGCTCGTCGAGCAGCAACAAATCCGGTTCCATCACGAGCAACCGCGCGAGGCGCGCGCGCATGATCCAGCCGCCGCTCATTTCCTTCGCTTTGCGGTTGAAATCCGTGTCGCGATAGCCGAGGCCGCGCAACATCTTCTTCGCTTTCGTTTCCACTTCGGGATCGTTCAGCTTGTCGTGCTTCGCGTGCGCCTCGAGATATTGCGCGGAGGAAACGTCGCCGGCTTTTTCCAGATCATGCAGCAATTTTTCGAGCTGTGGCAACTCATCCACGCGCCCGGTGGCGACATCCAAAATCGTTTCGTCGCCATGCGCCTCGGCCTCCTGCGGCAAATAGCCGACCGTCGTCCACTCATCGCGTTCGATGGTGCCGGCATCCGCCTCGCGCTGCTTGAGGATGATGGAAAACAAAGTGGTTTTGCCCGCGCCATTCGGCCCAACCAGCGCGACGCGTTCGCCGTAATTCACCTGAAACGAAGCGTTCTCGAAGAGCGTGCGCCCGCCGAAAGTCATTTTAAGATCGCGAATGATGAGCATGGAAAAATTGCGGCCGCGGAAATTTTAACGCGAACCACAAGCCGCACAGGATATGCGGGAACGGCGCGGCGTCAACCGCCCATTTGTAGCAGCCGCGAAGATTAAGGCTGCGGGCTGAAAACATTGCCGAGAAAGCCCGGCTGCTTGGGCAGTTTCAGCAAGCTGGATTGGCCGGGGTGTTCGCGATTGGGCCAGAGCCACAAGCTGCCGTCGGCAGCGAGCGCGATCACAGCTTGCCAAGTGTTGGCAATCGCGACCCAATCGGAGTGAATGCCGAGGCGTGCGGGTGGTTGTTGGGCCGCCGCCGCCAATTCCCGTTGGCTCAAGTTCCAATGATTGAAGAAGCGCCATTCCCACAAGGAGCCATCAGATTTGAGGGCGACCATTTTTTCCTCATTCAAGGCGACACTCGTCCAATTGGTTTCCGTGCCGACCCGCACAAAATCCGTATAATACATGTCCTTGCCTTGTTGCAGCCAGCGCATCCACAAAGTTCCGTCTGGGCGGACATAGGCCATTTCACCGAAGCCTTGAGACAAAGTCGGTAACGACACCTGATCTAAATTGGTTTCAAGGTGCAATTCATCTTGAAAGCTCCGGTCCGACTCTCGAATGCTCCAAACAGAGCCGTCCGCTTTGCGGGCGTGGTTGTTCCAACTGGTGTAAATTTCTTTCCAGTCGGTATCCGTGCCGATTTGATGCGGCCGGTAAGCGTGCAGACTCGGCCAGTTGGTCAGCAGGTTGCTCCAGTCAAAATGGCCCGGCCCCCAGCCCCAAAGCGTGCCGTCATTTTTCAAAAGCAACACTTCGTATTGCGCACGGACAAGCTGCTGCCAGTTTGTCTCGCCGCCAAAACGACTCATGCGCTTGCCGTTCCAATCGCCGTTTTTTGACGCATCAGAAATCCAGAGCGTGCCGTCCTTCTGAATGCCGACCGTGTCCAGGTAACCGACAACATGATTTTTGGTTTGCGAGAGTGCGGGCTTGGAATAACCATAAAAATCTACGTGCCGAACCGTTGACGCCACCCAGTTTGAACCAACGAACCGCTGCATCCCGCTGCTGATCGGCAAGGGACTCAACAGATAATGCCAGAACCATTTCAGGCGACTCGCATTGGACGCCGGCACCTCATAACGCAAATCACCAAACCACACCCGGCCATCTGGCAGGCACACAAGCAGGTTATACCAGTTGTCGCAGTGCAAAGTTTGTGGTTGGGCCAGCGACAATTTTGCTGGCCCGTGCGGCGGCTCGGCCGGCTCAACCATTTCCCAGACGCGATTGTAAAGCGCGGCGCTGGCAATCAAGATGAACAAAATGGCCGCCGTCAGGCCAAAAACATTCCGCCGCCAGACGCGTTCGCGTTCCGGTGAAAAAATAAAATTGCGATACGCCAGCGACGGCACGACGACCAGCGCGGTCAAAATTGTCAGGGCGATGGTCAAAACGGGATTCCAGCCGAAGAAACCAAAAAACGAATGCAATTGTCCGGCGAACGAGGTGAACAGCACGGAGCCGATAATGATGACGACGACTGCCCCCAGCGCCTGGAGAAAATTTTTCGTGAGCGTGGAGGCCAAAAAACCGGCCACGGACAAACCAAACGACAAGGCGATGAAAAACGCCGCAGCGCCAATAAAATCACGATCAGGTTTGAACGGATTGAAGTCCGGATTGGGCGCACCAAAGTAGGCGGCGAAAGTTTCCAGCAGCAGCGGCAAGACGCCGCCAAGAAAAATTCCAAAAAAAAGCGTGGGGAAAAATTTCACGGCGAACTGAAGCCGCCGGGAGGCGGGCAGGCAAAACTGTGCTTCGGTCACGCCCAACCGCCGCTCCTCGGCCACCACCGTGCCGCCGATGATCAACGGCATGACCAGCCACAAGGTCCAGAAAAATTCCGAGGCGCCGCCGGCGATGGAATCCCGCTCGAAGCTGCCGTGGACTTTGCGCATCACGATGACCGCAACGTGCAGCGCCAGCAGCGCCGCCGCGCAAAACCAGGTGATGCTCTGCAGTTGCAGCTCCTTTTTCGCCAGCGCGGCCAGCGGCCGCCAGTGCCGCGTGGAATCGGTGGATGAAGCAGCATTTTCAAAATAGCGCCATTTTGAAAAGGCAATGACGCCACCGGTCCATTCAGCATCCTGCGCCCGGTGAAACAGCCGGTGCGCAAACCAAAATCCGGCAACGATGTAAATGACGGCCATACTGTAAAGCAGTGCAAAAACGACGTAATCATCGCTGGCCAATTTGGCAGGCAGAAATAAAACGATCAGCATCAACAATCCGGCGGGGGCCAGAAATGTGATCCAAAATGCGGCGGCGGCCTGCCGAAGCAAAAGCGTCGTCCACAGTCCGCCGACCAGAGCGATCAGCATCACCACGCCGCTGCCCAGCATGGCATGGCGAAAATCGCTGCCGATGATCTTTGGGTTGACGCCCCAAACCGGGAGTTTCAGCGCATGGTGGAACAGCAGTTCGCAACTGATAAAAAAGCCGGCGAAAATAAGCGCGGCGGCGAAAATCAAAACGGCGATTTTGGTGCGCCAGATTTGCCGGCGCTCCATCGGCTGCGCGAGCAACGACGGGAATGTTCCTAGGCTGAACTCCCGGCCAAACGAATCCACGGCCAAAATAATCGTGCCAAAGAAAACAAAGAACGGAATCACGGCAAACATCGAATCCGGTTCATTTGAAAACCACGGCAGGACAATTTCCAGCAACAAGACGGCCAGCCAGCTCGGCAGCAGCAGGCGGATTTCTTTTTTGACGAGCGCGCTCATGCTTGCACCTTTTTCAAAATGTCTGAAGCTACAAAAATTTCCTCCAGCGACAACGATTCGCAGCGCAGTTCCTCCGGCGAGCAGGATTTTAATTTCGCCAGTAATTTTTCACTGTTGCCGTTGGCGAGGATTTCAATTTCGCGCCCGCTGTGCTTGACGTTTAACGCGCCGGACAGGTTGAGCGCGGTTGGCGGCTGCGCGAAGCGGGCGCGGATTTTGCGGAACCGGTCCCGCGCGGCATCGGCCTCCATCGTCAGCAGAACGCGGCCTTGCTCGATGATGGTAAATTCGTCAATCAAACCCTCGAACTCGGAAATCAAATGGGTGGAAACAAAAACCGTGCGGCGTCCGGGATCGCCGGATTGATACGCGCCGATCACGGTCTCGATGAATTCGCGGCGGACAATCGGATCAAGCCCGCTCGTCGGCTCGTCGAGCACGAGCAGCTCCGGTTCGGGACAAATCGCGCTGATGAGCGCCAGCTGCGTGCGCTGGCCTTTCGAGAGGCTCGTGGTTTTCTTATCGGCGTCGAGCTGGAAGCGGTTCAGCAAATCGTTTTCGATGTCGCGGTTCCAGTGTTGGCGGAAGGAAGCAAAATATTCCAGCGTGGTGCGCACGGTCATCCACGGATAAAACGCCACCATGTCCGGCACATACGCGAGCCGCGATTTGACGGCGACTTCGTCCGTGCGCGGGTCGAGGCCGAACACGCGCGCGGTGCCGGAATCGGGCCGGAGCAGATTCAGCAGGCACTTGATGGTCGTGGTTTTGCCCGCGCCGTTGCGGCCGAAAAAGCCGTAACATTTGCCGGGCTGCACGGTGAGCGAAAGACCGTCCACGGCATCCAGCTTGCCGTAGCGCCGCGTGAGGTTTTGGATTTCGATGATGGGTGTGTTCATGCGATCAGCCTTTTGAATCGTTTTCCTTGCGAGCGCCCGATTGCTGTTCAAAGTAATCGAGGCGTTCTTTAACCAAGGCCAAAAATTTCTCGCGATCCACCTGCAGGTGATGCGCCATGACGACGGCCTCGTCAATTTCCGCGACGAGCAGTTTCTGGCGGATCGGTTTGGTGAACGGCGAATTATTTTCCTTGAGAAAACAGCCTTTGCCCGGCTGGGTTTCGATGACGCCCTGATTTTCCAGTTCGGCGTAAGCCTTGGCAATGGTGTTACGGTTGACGCGCAACTCTTCGGCAAGCGGGCGGATGGACGGCAGCGCTTCGCCGGCCTGCAACACGCCGGACGCCGCCGCGTAACGGATCTGGTCCACGAGCTGAAGGAAGACCGGCTTGCCTGATTTGAAATCGACTTTGAAAATCATGGCTGTGTTTTAGTGTCATAGGACAGTAGGACAGTTAAGGGTGCATGTCAAGCGGTTTTGATTTTCACCTGTAGCAGGAAAATCCTGGCCGGCAAAGCACTTCAAAGTGCAGCGCCGGTTACGGCGAAAAACTTGCGGTGATGTTTGCGGTGGCGCGATCAGCTGAGATGCCACGGAGACCGGTAGTCGCGGCTCATCAGTTTGGTCGCCTCGGCGTCATTGTGAATTGTTTCGTGCGCGACGCTCCACTTGATTTTCCGGCCGAGGCGCATGGAAATCAATCCCAGGTGGCCGGGAATGGCTGAATGATGGGCGGTTTCCGCTGGCGTGATCGTGGGCTGGCGTGATTTGACGCAATCCAAAAAGTTGCGCTGATGGCCGCGTGATTCATAGAGCTTCACTTTGCGGAATTCTTCGGGCAGGTTTTTATACTTTTTCCATTCCGGATTGGAGCCTTCGAAACCGCCGCGATCCACCCACACCCAGCCATCCGTCCCGATCCACTTGGTGCCGCTGCGGATGTCGTCATGCCCACCGGCAATCGTCATGGTGACATCGTTGGGATACTTCAATTCAATTCGATATTTCGTGCAGGTGTTCCACACGGCATTGGCATCAGGAAAATCGCCGTGGCCTTCAACCTCGGAAGGACCGGAGCGATCGCAATCCATGCCCCAGTGGGCGATGTCGCAGTGGTGCCCGATCCAATCGAGCAACTGGCCGCCGCCGGTGTTGTAGTTCCAGCGCCAGTTCATGTGGATGCGCGCTTGAATGTAAGGTTCCATTTTCGCCGGCCCGATCCACGTCTCGAAATCCAATTCCGGCGGCGGCTCAGTGACGGCCAGATTCCACGCCGCCGTGCCTGGCAAGACCAGCGCGGGGTTGGTGATTTTTTCAGGCAACGCCGCCAGTTTATTAACCAGTGCTGTTTTGGTGTGGGCGAAATCAGTATGACCAGCAGGCAAGCCGACTTCCACGTGAACCAGTTTGCCAATCAATCCGTTGCGCACAATTTCAGCCGCCTTGCGGAACGTCGCGCCCGAGCGCTGCCAGGAACCGGTTTGCCAGATGATTTTATTTTTTTGCACGGCTCGAACAATGGCTTGCTGTTCCGCGATGGTGTGTGCCAGGGGTTTTTCGCCATAGACATCTTTCTTGCGCCGCGCCGCTTCCGTGGCCACCAAGGCATGCCAGTGATCCGGCACGGCTAGCATCACGGCATCAATGTCGTCCCGTGCCATCATTTCGCGAAAGTCATGATAGGCCGCACAGGATTTGTTCTGGTAGTGGTCATTGATCGTGTCAACGGCACTTTGCAGATGATTTTTATCAAGGTCACACGCGGCCACCACCTGGCAATCGTCTTCAACCAAAAACGATTTGGTGTTGCCAGGCCCTTGCATGCCCCAGCCGACGACACCAAGGTTAATGCGGTTGGACGGCCGGGAGCGACCCGCGCGACCGACGGCGCAGCCGGGGACAATCATCGGTAACACCATCGCCGCTCCGGCGGTGGCTAGGAAATGGCGGCGGCTGATTTCGTTGCGAGGATTTTTTTTCATGAGTGGTGGTGGTGAAGGTCTTGGTATAGTTATTTGCTCGGTTACAATCCATCAAAAAATTTAAAAATGATTAGTGACACGTTGGTGACAGAGAAGAAATCATCAGGTTAATATCCGGGCCGGTTTTCGCAAATGTGATTATCAGACAATTTTCTGCCCAACAAAGCACAGGTTATTTTTCCAATTCTGCCGCGCACACAGGTTCGGACTCGATCTTGGAAATGGCCGAACGTTTCAGCCAAACCATCAGAATGCTGATGTCCGCGGGGGATACACCTGAAATTCGCGCCGCCTGACCAATCGTTGCCGGGCGAATGGTTTCAAATTTTTGTCGAGCCTCCAATCGCAAGCTTGGCACCGTAGTAAAATCAAAACTGGGTGGAATTTGTTTGTCTTCCAAATTTTTAGCGCGAGCCACTTCTAATTCCTGCCGCCCCACATAACCGGCATATTTTACCGCTATTTCGACTTGCTGTATAACTTCTTCTGGCAAAGTCTCCAACCGTTGTGGCATTTGGGTATAATTCAACTCCGGACGTGAAAGAATTTTAGAAAGAGAACTGCTTCCGTAAAATGTTTGCGATAAACGTTTTATTTCATTTTTTATTAACAATTCTTTGGCTTTGAATTGTTCATAATTTCGTGCGGGAAGCAATCCAATCTCATAACCAATTTGGCTTAATCTTAAATCGGCATTGTCCTGTCGCAAGAGTAAACGATACTCGGCTCGGGACGTGAACATGCGGTAGGGTTCAATAGTTCCTTTTGTGACCAGATCATCTATCAAAACGCCGATGTAAGCTTGATCGCGTCCCAGCACAACCGACTGAAGATGTTTTACTTTTCGCGCAGCATTTATACCCGCCATCAATCCTTGCCCTGCAGCTTCTTCATAACCAGAGGTGCCATTTATTTGTCCTGCCAAAAACAGATTGGCGCAAACTTTAGTTTCCAGCGTTGGATGAAGTTGGGTTGGAAAAGCGAAATCGTATTCCACTGCATAGGCCGGCCTTAATATTTCTGCATTCTCGCAACCGATAATCGTGCGCACCAAATCTATTTGCACCTCAAACGGCAGACTGGTTGAAAAACCATTGACGTAAAATTCATCCGTTCCAATTCCTTCTGGCTCAATGAAAATCTGATGACGTTCTTTATCGGAAAATTTTACAATTTTATCTTCAATCGAAGGACAATAGCGTGGCCCAACCCCTTCAATGATGCCTGAATACATTGGCGATTTATGCAAATTAGCGCGAACAATCTCCGCTGTCTTTTGGGTTGTAAAGGTGATGTAACAGGGCAATTGGCCCTTAATCCGATCCAAAATTGATCCCGGAGGATATTTTCCACCCGAAAGACTTAAAACAGGAGACGGAACATGGGATTGTTCCATGTGGAACAAATCGTTTTTCCAAAATGTAAAAAATGGAACCGGCTCATCTCCACCTTGGGTTTCCATTTTTGAAAAATCAATGGATCGGCGCAAAAGTCTTGGCGGCGTGCCGGTCTTCAGTCTCCCCAACTCAAGACCAATTTCTTTAAGAGAGCCTGAAAGGCTCATAGCGGCTGAATCGCCAGCGCGGCCTCCGGATTGTTGGTTTGCACCTATATGCATTAGGCCGCGCAGAAAGGTGCCTGTGGTAATGACTACCGCGTTGGCAAGATACTGAACCTCCAGCGTTGTTTCTACGCCTAGTGCTATTCCGTCTTTATGAACTATTTTGGCCGACTGACCTTGCTTTACATCAAGGTTCAGCTCCGATTCGCAAACCCACTTCAAGCGAAATTGGTAGGCTTTTTTATCACATTGAGCGCGTGGAGCCCAAACAGCCGGCCCCCTTTTTTTATTCAGCATCCGAAATTGGAGGCCGGTCATATCAGTTGCCTTACCCATTTCACCGCCTAAAGCGTCAATTTCGCGGGCCAAGTGCCCCTTTGCTAATCCTCCAATTGCTGGATTGCAAGACATTTGTCCAATGGAGTCAGCATTAATCGTTAGAAGCAAAGTCTGGCAACCCATTCGCGCTGCAGCTAATGCAGCCTCAACCCCGGCGTGGCCAGCCCCAACAACAATGACATCATACTTTTTCGGATATACAAACATGGATTATCCAAACTAATTATACCCTGAATATTTCTTTTGGCCAAGTGAATCACTAACACTAGCGTTAATTTTTGATCCGGGATTTTTTGAAAGATGATTGCAAATTTTGAAAATCAACTCAGGTTCATCATCGAACCCAATATGTTTTGCAATTGCCTCCACAGTAAACCATTGCGCTGAGTTTGTCCTCAAATAATTGACTGTTTTATTTTGAACTAAAATTACAGTTGCCGCCGCCTTTTTACCAGCCTCAACGCCTGGTTGATGGTAAGCATTGATGTTAACAATAAATGCGTAATAACTTACCGCACGTTCAAAGAGCGCAATCATAGACCCTATCGAATAAGGGGATACTTTCTGGATGGTCATGGTTATTGACTCCCGATCATTTTCTGCAAGTGCCTGACGTGTGCCGAGATAAAAACCGTGCAAAAAATCGCCTGAAGTAAAATTGCCTTCTACCGCGATGCTAGGTCCTGAATGATCTTCTAAGACTTCAATAAATGTGGCAAAGTAATCATTCAATCCATCGCGTAATTGTTGAATATAGGAATGCTGATCTGTGGCTCCCTTGTTTCCAAGGACAGTGATCCCTTGATGAACCACATTGTTATCCAAATCCAATTCTTTTCCGAGTGATTCCATGACCAATTGCTGCAAATATTTTGAGAAAAACTCCAGCCGATCTTTGTAAGGAAGAAGAACCATGTTTTTCAATCCTTTACCGTTACCAGAAGCATACCAAGCCAAAGAAAGAAGCATAGAGGGACACTTTAACGGATTCTTTTGCCGATTCAACTGATCGCATTCTTTGGCACCGAGCAACATTTCGTCGATATCAATGCCTTGCAATGCCGCCGGCAACAATCCTACTACAGAAAGTTCGCTTGTTCTACCGCCAACCCAATCCCACATTGGCATTCGCTCCATCCAGTTGTTGTTAATGGAATAATTGTCTAATTCACTTTTCGACATCGTTACCGCAACTGCATGTTGACCAAAAAATAACCCGGCATTTTCATAGGCAGCTTTGGCTACAAGCATCCCATTTCGAGTTTCTTTCGTGCCACCAGATTTTGAAATCACGATGCAAAGCGTCCGATTCAGGTCTCCGCCGATGGTTGCCAGCACACGCTCCATGCCATCAGGGTCGGTGTTGTCAAAAAAGAACGGACGAAGCTTATCTGTGGCCGGATTGCCAAGCGCGTGGGCGACAAATTGTGGCCCCAATGCCGAACCACCAATGCCGATCAATAGGTAATTTTTGAAAGTCCCACCGGCTCCTACAATTTTCCCCGAGTGAATTTCTGCGGTGAACGCTTTGATTTTTTGGAGCGTGTCCTCGATTTCGCGGGTGATTTCCGGCGTGGGTGCCAGTTTTGGATTTCGCAGCCAGTAATGGCCAACCATGCGATTTTCGTCGGGATTGGCGATGGCACCCTTTTCCAGCGCGTCCATATCCGCGAGTGCTTTTTGGGCCCTGGGTTCCATGGCGGCGAAAAAAGCGTCGTCCACGTTCATCCGGCTCAAATCAATCGCCAAGCCGATTTGGGGAAATTCGGTGTAATATTTCTGAAACCGTTCCCACCATTGCAATTTTGTGAGTTTCATAAATTTTTCGTCAGCGGCTGATTGAATGATTTTGCCGCCGGCACTGGCAAGAAAATTCCGGTGCAAAATTTTTTACAGAAGGCAACCGAACCGCGCAGACAGCGCGTTGGAAATTATTTTACCGGCAGCTTGATGCGGATGGTCGTGCCGCGTCCCAGCCGCGAACGCACGCGAATTTGGCCGTGGTGCGTCTCTATGATGCGGCCAACAATGGCAAGGCCGAGGCCACTGCCTTTGGCTTTCGTCGTGGCGAGCACGGTTTTGAAAGCGCGTTTTTGCAATTCTGCAGTCATGCCCTCGCCGGTGTCCCTAAATTCCATGACCACCTGCGCCGGCTGACCCTCCGTCATCAAGAGGCCAGATTTAACGGTGAGCGTGCCGCCATCAGACATTGCCTCGGCAGCGTTCAACATCAAATTCAAGAAGGCCTGCTCCAACTGCGGTGCGTCGCCGGCGACGAGTGGTAAATCCTTCTGGAGATCGCGCACCAGTTTGATGCCTTGGTTCGCGAGCTTGTGTCGCACCAGCAGGCCGAGTTCGTCCACCAGTTCATTCAGGTTCACCGGCGCAAACTGCGGCTCCGTCGTCCGCGCAAAATCCAGAATCTGCTCCACGATTTTGTTCAGGTGCTCGATTTTGGCTTCGATGATCTGCGCATCTTTGGCGCGCGGATCTTTTGCCGCGAATTTCAAATCCAGCGAGTGATATAGCAGTTTCATCACCGTGAGCGGATTGCGAATTTCGTGCGCCACCTCGGCCGCGAGCAGGCCCAGCGCGGAAAGTTTTTCGTTCTGCCGCAACTGTTCTTCCACATCCACGATGCGCTCGTAGAGGCGCGCTTTTTCAATCGCAATGGCTGACAATTCCGCCAGCGCGCTCAAAATCTGGATTTCCTCGTTGGAAAAATTGTAAGGCCGCGCGGTGTAAACGCTCAACGTCCCGATGGTCTGTTCTGAAAAAACCAGCGGCACGCTCAATAATGAAACCAAGCCTTCCTGTCGCGCCACCTCGACATTTTGATAGCGCGCATCGGCCTGCACGTTGGCGACCTGAAGCGGTTTTTTGCGCCGCACCACCACGCCGAGCAAACTTTCGCTGACCGGCAGCCGCGGTTTTTGAATGTAGGCGGTGCCCGCGCCGAAGCTCGCGCGCAAATCGAGCCACTCGCGGTTTTCATCCAGCAGCATCAGCGAGCACATCCGCGCGCTCATCAGTTCGCACACTTCCTTGGTGATGACGCGCAGCGCCTCGTCCAGACTCAACGTCGAATTAATGGTGCGGCTCACGCTGGCCAGCGCTTCGAACAGCCGCACTTTCAAACGCAGTTGTTCATAAAGCCAGGTGTTGTGAATCACCTTCGCGGCCTGCAACGCCAGTTCCTGCAACAATTCCTGGTCATCCGCCGCGAAGGCGTCCGTGCGCTCGGAATCCACGTTGATGACGCCGCGCACTTCCCCTTGCACTTGCAAGGGCACGGCGAGTTCCGACCGCACGTCGCGTCGCACACTGACGTAGCGCGGATCGCGCGTCACGTCGCCCACGCGCGCCGGTTTGCCCGTGCGGGCGACCCAGCCGGTGATGCCTTCGCCGACGCGCAATTTTAATTTCCGCGCGGCGGACGGCAGATTCTGCGCCGCGTGAATTTCGAGAAAATTCGTGGTGGGGTTGATCAGCACGAGCGAGCCGCTCGAAGCCCGCATCACGCGCACGGCCTCGCTGACGATGAGTTGCAACGCCTCCTGCGAATCGAGTGTCGAGTGGATGACATTGCTGACCTGATACAGCAGACGCAACCGCTCGTGGCTCAACTTCAGTTTTTCAAGTTCGTAAATCACGTCGCCGTTTTAAGTTTTAAATTGCCGTCGGGTGTTGAAACGTATTGCGCCACGCCGGTTTTGAGAAATAAAAAATTGAAAATTAAAAACTCATCGCACCCGCAGCATTAGGGTCAAGCCCAGCGCGGCGAAAACTAAATTCGGCAGCCACGCCGCCAGCCAGCCCGGCAGATGGCCGCCCTGACCAAGCGCCAGGCCGACATTTTGCAGCACAAAAAAAGCGAAACAGATGAAAATACTGCCGGCCACGCCGATGAACAGATTTCGCCGCCCGGACGCCGCGCCGAACGGTATGGCGATGAAGACCACGACTAGACACGTCCACGGGGCGGCGAGGCGACCGTGAAATTTGGTGAGCAGCCAGTGCGCGTCGTCGCCTTCCAGATGCGGATGCAACTTAAGATATTCCCAGATTTCCGACAGCGGGATGTCCGCGCTGCGCGAGGCGCGCAGGCTGCGGGCGTCGCCAAATTTGATCTCGCTCAAAATCTGGCGCGGAGTCTCGTCAAATTCCGGCATGGCCAAAACATTGGTGTTGAAGACCGGTGCCAAATTACCGTGTGTGCCATTTTGGGCGAACAGTTGCGCGTTGAAAAAAAGCCAGCCGCCGTTCGTGAATTCGGCGCGTTCGGCCTGCAGCGCTTTCCAGGAACCGTCGGCCACCGTCCATGTCACGTTGGGATTGATCATTGTGGCATGTGCGGCGTCATATTCGCCGATGCGCCAGAGACGATTCGCCCGCGCATTGCGGAAGTTCACCGGCGGGAAAATTTTCTGCGTCGGCAAAGTGGCCACCTTTGGCTGGTGGCGGGCTAAAATTTCCTCCGCCCATTTCGCGCAGCACGGCACGGCCAGCTCGTTCACCGCGAACAAAACCACGCTGGCCAGAATCCCCACGACAAAATACGGCGCGCACAACCGGCCCAGGCTCACGCCGGCGGCGCGGAGCGCGGTGATTTCGTTGTGCCGCGCGTGGTGGGTGAGCGCGTAAAGCAGCGCGAGCAGCAGCGCGATGGGCAGGGCCATCACAAAAAATTCCGGCGACAGGGCGATGAAATAGCCCACGCCGTCGCGCCACTGGAATTTATGCTCCTGCATCTCGCCGATGCGGGTGAAAAAAAAGTCGGCGAGCCAGAGCACGGAAAAGCCGCCGAGGACAAACGCCAGCGGCGTGAACAATTCACGGAAAAAATATCGGTCATGCAACCGCACGGCGGGAGCTTAAAGGTCAGGCGGCCATTCTGCCAACCGAATTGATGCGGGGAAAAATCTTGCTTTCGGACGGGGTTAGTCTATTTTCCAACGTCCGCGTTGGGTTGGTAGCTCAGTCGGTAGAGCAGTGCCCTTTTAATTCAAAAAGGCCGATTTTAGCCACTTTTAGCGAGTTTTAATTCCCCTTTGCAACCATTGCGAAACCATTGATTTCATTGGTTATTATTCAGTTTTCCGTGTC
>CAISEZ010000144.1 GCA_903884535.1 uncultured Verrucomicrobia subdivision 3 bacterium | reverse complement strand
TGAAGCTCGCGGAAAAATCGGCGCGCGATGGAAAGAAAACGGTGAAGCGCCAGCCGCCGGAGAAAAATTTCGTCAACTGGGACAAGAATACTTACATCCGGCTCATCGCCGCGCCGCCGGAAAAACTGGCGTCGCGCTTCAAGGTCACGCACGGAATGTTGCTGAATGTTTTGAGCCGCAAAGGCGACGGCTGCGCGGCGATGCAGCAACTGATTCGCGATTGCCACGAAACACCGCGGCAAAAGCTGGCGCATATTAAACGCGCATGGCAATTGTTCCGCTCGCTATTGGACCGCAAGATTGTGGAGTTCATTCCGCCGACGCCCGAGGGCGCGAAGTTGCGCGTGAACGTGGATTTGCAGGAAGATTTTTCGATGGATCAAGTGCTGTCGCTGTATCTCCTCGAAACGATTCCACTGATGGATCCGCAAGCGCCGGATTACGCGCTCATCCTGCTCACACTCGTGGAATCCATTCTCGAAGATCCCGACATCATTTTGCGCAAGCAACTCGACAAGGTGAAGGACCAGAAGATGGCCGAGATGAAAATGGAAGGCATCGAATACGACCAGCGCATGGAGGAACTGGAAAAGTGCGAACACCCGAAGCCGAATCGCGAGTTTGTGTATTCCACATTCAACAATTTTGCTGCGCGGCATCCGTGGGTGGGCGAGGAAAACATCCATCCGAAATCCATCGTGCGCGAGATGTTCGAAGAATTTCGCTCGTTTGCCGATTACATCAAGCTCTACGAATTGCAGCGGGCGGAAGGTGTTTTGCTGCGGCACTTGAACAGCGTTTTCAAAGTCCTCGCCCAAACCGTGCCGGATTCGGCGAAGAACGATCAGGTGCGCGAAATGGAATTGTATCTCAGCTCGATGATTCGGCAGGTGGATTCCAGTTTGCTCGACGAGTGGGAGAAAATGCGCGACCCGAATTATCGACCCGGCGAAACGAAAGAAGTGCGTCCACCCGGCGCGGAAGAAGCGGCGGCGGACATTACTCGCGACGTGAAAAATTTCACGGCGGCAATTCGCAATCGCATCTTTGCCTTCCTGCGCGGATTGGTAAACGGCGATTTCGAGGCCGCGATCACGCACTTAAATTCACCCAACGATGCGGAGAATTTGCCATGGACCGCGGCGCGGTTGCAAGAGTTGCTGGACAAATATCACATTGATCACGAACGCATCTGTCTCGAACCCAATGCGCGCAATGCGCGGCACACGTATGTCACGCCAGCGGAGGACAAGAAAACCTGGCGCGTGCAGCAAATGCTCGTGGACCCGGAAGAACACAACGACTGGGTCGCCGAGTTTGAAGTGGACTTGGCGGAGTCACGCAAACTGGGCGAACCCATCCTGCGCCTGCGCCGGTTGGGTAGTTTGACCTGACCCGGGCGGTCATGGCTGGCTCGCCATGGAACGCGATTTGAGGGCCCGCCCGAGCGCCGCTGTCAAAACCGCTTCCACCGTTCCCAGCAACTCAGCGATGGTATAAGGCTTGAGCAACATCGCTTCAATGTGAAGCCATGGGTGAAGACTTAACGCTTCCGTCGGCAGGGAGCCTGATACGATAATTACCGGCAGGGCCATGCCGGCAGCATGCAGTTTATTGAGCAATTGGATGCCGGACAAATTTGGCATTTCATTGTCCGTGATGAGCAAATCGTAATGGTTGAGTTGAAGCGCATCCCAAGCTAACGCCCCATCTTCAGCGGTATCCACATGGTAGCCGTAGTCCAGCAACACTTCGGCGTTAAGCCGACGGATGTCCTCATTATCATCCACCACGAATATGCGATAGGGCGGATTCATTTGGTTTGCCAATCATCGTCTCCCAACCTGCCCCCACCAACACAACTCCGGTCAACTGTTTGCCAGTTGCCGGAGGTTCTGATACCTATCAGTTTTTGCCGGCCAAGCGTCTAACAAAGGGCAGTGACAGCAAACTCAACAAACCCAATTCCATCGCACTCGGCTCCGGCACCACGTCCGAGCGGAAGGCCACTGAAAACGGATTGTTCACGTCGGCGGTGAACTGCGACGGCAGGAACGCGTTCACCGATTGGAAGAAGCCATTTTCGGTTATCCCAATTCCGCCCAGCAGCGCGGGCAATAAATTGCTTCCACTCAGATTGTCGCTGCGAAAATGAAAGTCCATGCTCATATTGTCCGGATCCGTGCCGACCGGCGTTATCCCGGTCAGGGTGATGCTCAAGGTATCGCTCAACGACCCGCCTTCGTTCGCCGGATCATATATGTTGAAGTTGAAGGTTTGCGCGGCACCTGAAGCGTAAGGCGTGGTGGCGAACCAGTCCGAGTGGACGTCGGCGATGCCAAAGCCATTCGTGGCGGTGGTTTCGTTGACAATAAAAATCGTCGTGTCCACCGTATCAAAGCCAAAGGTTTGAACGGCGATATTATTGGCCTCCTCATAGAGAACTTGGTTGGTGTTGACGAAGCCCCCCTCGTCAACGAGGACCCCAAGAGGCGCAGCGAAGGTGCCGAGCGGAGCCGCCAAGCTGGCCGAAAAAATCGCGGCTAATAATAATGCAGATTGAGTTTTCATTGTATTTTTGTTTTTAGGTTTGCTGCGTCTCCGTTTTGCTATGTCTCGTTTATAAATGCGAATGCGGCGGGCGGCTATCAAATAAAATCTACTTATGGTAGAGTCCGCGCAGGGCTATTGACCTGATGGCATGGGCAATTGGCGTTGTGCGGGCAAATCAGTTCAGCCAGCGGAATCCCCGTGTAGCTGGCCAACCGGAGCAACTCCCGGCCCTGTGGAAACCGGGTGCCTGTCTCCCAATGCCCCCAAGCCGACATGGATACACCCAATTCCACCGCGGCCGTTTGGATTTTCACCTGATGCTCCTGCCGCCAGTGCCGCAGCACCTGCGGCAACGCGGTCGCGTTCAAATAAGGGTGATCCGGCGTTGTCTTGGGCTTGCCCATGGTCTTTGTTTGAATGTGAACTAGTTTAGCCAGATGAGGGCAACCCGCCAATTGGCAGGGGGATTAGTCGAGGCTAGGAAAAACACTTACCAGCTTGCGAAGCTTTAGGTTTCCCGGCGACGGCCGCCGGCGGTGAAACGCTTAACGGTGGCCCGGCGGCGACGAGAACACGCATTGGCGAAAAAACGATATTGCAACGCCAATGCCGGCGCTACGAATTAAACTGTCGCAACACCGCGCCCAGCCGCCGGATACCCTCGCGAATATTGGTTTCGCTGGCGCTGCCGAAGCTGAGGCGCATTTCGTGGGCCGGTTGGCGGCGGGCCGGATCGGCGGCGTAACACAACTCGCCCGGCACATACAGCACGTCGTTTTTCAGCGCGGCGGCAAACACTTTGGATTTTGCACCGGTGGAAATTTTCTTCGGCAACCGCGCCCAGAAATAAAGTCCGCCGCCGGCTTCCCAGATTTCCACGCCGGGCGGAAAATGCTCCGCCAGCGCCTGCTTCATCACGCGGGCTTTTTGCGCGTAACGTTTTTTGAGCCGCACGACGTGCCGGTCGTAAAGCCCCGAGGCCAGTGCGCGGGCGAGCAGGTGTTGCAATAGATTCGCCGTGCCGAAATCGTGGTTGCCCTTGATGCGCTGCACCGCCGTGAACAGCGGCTCCGGCAGCACGCCAAAGCCCACGCGGATGCCGGTGGCGAAAGGCTTGCTGTAGGTGCCGGTGTAAATCACGCGCGTCGCCGCGCCGGGCAACGTCAGCGCGGAGCGAACATCGTCGCCGGCAAAACGCAGTTCGCGATACGCCGCGTCTTCGAGCAGATAAAGCGGATGGCCGGCCGCGCGCTCGAATTTTTTCAACAGCTTCAACGCGGCGGCTTTTTTCGCCAGGCGGGTTGTGGCCCCGGTCGGATTTTGAAAATAGCTGACGAGGTAAAGCGCTTTGACCCGGCGCAGCTCGCCGGATTTTTTCAGCGATTCCAGAATTTTTTCCAGATGAATCAAATCCATCCCGTCGCGGTCCAATTTCACGCCGCGCGCCCGGAGGCCGCGGCTTTGCAAAATGCTCAGGAAAACGAAATAGGTCGGGTCTTCGACGAGAATGATGTCGCCTTCGTCGCACAGCGCTTCGAGCGTCATGTAAAGCAACTGCTGCGAGCCGCCGGTGATGAGCACCCGTTCGGGCGAATGCGGTTTGCTGTTCGCCGCCGCACTATCCAGTCTTTGCAGATGCTGCGCGGTGAGCTGGCGCAGCTGGGGTTCCCCGGCGGTGCTGCCATATTGCAGCGCCGGTTGGCCCGTTTTCGGTGAACGCAACATTTC
>CAISEZ010000143.1 GCA_903884535.1 uncultured Verrucomicrobia subdivision 3 bacterium | reverse complement strand
GGGCGTCCATGTGATAATTAAAAAATCACTTTCGGTTGGCGACATTACCGATGATCCCGCCGATGAGGTCGGCGAATTTATCCGCAACCATATTTGCGATTTTGTGCCGGGATGAATTTTTTACCGGCTGGAATTTTTTTTGGGCTGCCCTTCGCGTTTCGCTAATAGGCTGGCTGGAATTTTTTTGGCTGGGCGTTGCAAAAAAGCTGTGGGACGTCGCCAGATTCGAGGCAAAGATTTTTGGCCGGTAGAACTTGGCGCAATACGGGGCAGGAATTTTTTTCTGGATGGCATTTATCCACCCTTCCCAGAGTCGCCAGATTAGCCACAGCGCGTTTTTATCGGTCGCACGGCTTCCGACCGCGCAAATCGTCTTGGAGCGTTTAAGGCGATTTCAGTGTTTCAGGAAGGACAGTTGACCGCACCGCGCCAAAATCATTGCATACCGTGAATGCAGTTTGCTTTTATTTACAGGGTGTTTTTAATTTTCAAGCCTCTATTTTAAGCCGTTTTGATTGCATACCCATGCGCGGGCAATACGGGATTGCAAAACTCCACAGACGGCATGTTTTTGGGAAGGGGCGGCGGCATGATATATTTTTTCACGGTTACATACCATTGCATACCGCATTTGATACCATTGGCCGTTTTGGGGTGTTAATTGGTATCACGAGACAGCATGAAGCCCAGATGCACTAGCGGAGTTTGTTCGATGAAATAAGGAGAAATCACGAGACAGCACGAAAGAGAAAAACCATCTGAAAATTAAGAGTCAACTGCTCTACCATTGAGCTACCGAGGCAACAAGGACGGAGAGTTTATCAGAAAATTTTCAAGGGGCGCAAGCGCGGAATTTGCCAATTCGGGTTAATCCCGCCGCCGAATCCGCAAGTTCAACAACGCCAGCCCGACACAGCTCCAGCCAAACCAGTCGCCGTGCCGGTGATAAAAAGTCGCGGCGGTTTTTTCGGCGGGGGCGAGCAGCGGAATGTCCACCGTCAGCGCGCCGCGGCCGTGGATGTCGCCGGCGGCATCCGTGAGAAGTTTGACCACGCGGCCGTGCGCGTCCACCAGGCAGGTCACGCCGTCGTTCGCGGAACGCACCAGCGGCACGCCATTTTCCACCGAGCGAAAGACCGACGCGGCGGCCTGCTGCCATTGCGCCGCGCCGTGACCGAACCAGCCGTCGTTGGTGAGGTTCACCAGAAAATCAATGTCGTCCGCCGCCGCCTCGCGCGCGACGCCGGGAAATGAATCTTCATAACAAATGAGCGGCGAGGTTTTGCAATTACCCAGATCGAAGGTCATGGCCTTGTCGCCGGCCGTCCAGCCTCCGGTGATGGGCGTGAACCATTTGATGAACGGCAGCCAGCGCACGAGCGGAATATATTCGCCGAAAATGACGAGTTGCCGCTTGTGGTAAATTTGCGCCAACTGGCCGTCGGGCCGGAAGAGCAGCGCGGAATTGAACGCATTTGTCGCGTCCGGATGAAATTCCACGTCGTCGCCGTTCAAAATAATCCAGACGCGGTTCACTTGCGCGAACTTCTGAATGGCGCGATACACCTCGTCAGTGATCTCCGGCACGGCGGATTCCGGCCAGAGCAGCAGATCGGTTTTGGCGGGGTGCCGCGGCGCGGCCGGACTGTCGATTTGCGAGGTGAGGGCGACTTCGATTTTGTGTTCGCCGGTCGCGGCGTCGAGTGCGACCTGCGATTGCCGGAGCAAAGCCTCAAAGCGTTGGGCATCGTCCGCCGCCGACCAGATCATCGTTTGCGGCACGTTGGGTTGAACGGTCGTGACGCGCAAAAAATGGTCCGCCGGCACATCGCGGTTCAGCGAAAAAAATCCGGCGACAAAAATAAAAATCGTGGAGGCCAGCGGCAGGATGATTTCCGCCTGCCAGACAAAGCGCCGGCTGGGATTCTGCAAAATCATCTGCGCCGCGGAAAAGAGCGCGAGTGAAAACCAGACGACCAGAAATGAAACGCCATAAATGCCGGTGACCGACGCCAGTTGAATCAGCGGCACCAGCTTGAACTGCGAAGTGGCCAGCAGGTTCCACGGAAAACCGCCGAAGATGCGGGCCCGCAACATTTCCAGCGCCACCCAAGTGGCCGCGCCCAGTAGCGCCCAGACCGTGCGCCGACGCCAGGTATTCAAATTGGAAATTGAAAATTGGAAATTCGAAATGGCCCACACCCAGACGCCATTGAACAGCGCGAGAAACGCGGCGAGCGACAGCCAGCCGAGAATCGGGAAGCCCGCGACGGGAATCCGCAGCAGCCACGAAAGCGAAGCCAGCCAGAAAAACAAGCCGCCGATATAGCCAGCGCGGAACGCATCCGCCCCGCCCTGCCCGCGCGCCGCCGCCAGTAGCAGCGCCGGCGCAATCCACGCGAACCCGGCGCAGTTGATGTCCGGGAACGCACTGGCCAGCAGCAGTCCCGCCCCGGCGGCCGCCAGATAACCGCTGCGCCAGAGCAGTTCTCCATAAAAACGGCCCGCCACCGCCACCGGCGAATAGGTGTCGCAAAACGTCGGGCCAAGTTTCGTGCAACGCGCCGCTTCGCGCAGAACGCCGCGGCTGGCATTCACCACCACGGCCTCGCGCGAGCCGCGCCACACGGCGTAATCCGCCGAGGAATTGCCGGCATAATCAAATCCGCGCGGGCCGAATTTTTCCGTGAGCGCGCGCAATTTATTTTCGCTGCGTAGATTTATTTTACCATCGCTCGCCAATACTTCGTCGAACAGCCCGACGTAATCAGCGACTGGCTGCGCCATTTTCAAATCCGACGCCGTGGCGAGGATAAGTTTTCGGCCGGCTTTTTTTTCAGCGCGCAGCCAAGTGAGAAATTTTTGATTGTAAGGCAGCGTGGCCGGGTCAATCTGCACGCGCTTGGCGAGCCGTTGTTTCAGAAACGCCCGGCCGCGCGTCCACCAGAACAGGATGGCGAAGAGCGCAAACGGATTGCGCCGGAGCAGTTGCGCCAGCGATTCGAACATCATGTCCGTGCGGAGCAGCGTGCCGTCGAGATCCACGACGAGCGGGACGGACGGCGATAAATTATTTGGTGAATCGGTCATGCCATTTTCAGCGCGGCTATGCTGCGGATTGTGTTGGCCGCTGGCAAGACTTCTACTACGCTGCGGCGGTGAAATTCAACTGGCGAAATCCGTTCCACCTGCTCGGCTTGGTGCTGGCGTGGCGCGTGATGTTGCTGGTTTTCACCGCGCAGCCTATCCCAGCGAATGACGCCTTCATCTTCGACGGCGGGGTGGCGAACTGGTTGCATGGCGGGCGTTATGTCATTCCCTGCATGTCCGTCGCCTACCCCATTTCCGGCACCCAAATCTTCTCACTTTATCCGCCCGTGTATCAGTTGCCGCTGGTGCTGTGGATGTCGGTGTTTGGCACCAGTGCGCTGGCCGCGATGGCGATGCACCTGTTTTTTTTCGCCACCGCCGCCACGTTAACCGTGCTGATCGTCCAAAGTTTTTTTCCGAAGCTGAACGGCGTGGCGCTGCCGGTGCTGCTGCTGTTCGCCATCAATTTCAACGACCGGCCGGAAGACCTCGCGCACATTTTCGGGCTGGCGTCGCTGCTGCTCGTCGGCCGGCAGATCTCCGGGGCCGGACGCAGCGGACGCCGGGCGGCGGGAATCGTGCTGGTTTTATTCCTGGCACTTTACACCTCGGTGATTGTCGGCGCTTATTATTTTGGCGTGGGTTTTCTGGCATGCGCGGCCGCGTGGTGGTGGGGCACCCGGCGCTGGATTTATTTTCTGCCTTACGTCGCCACCGCGCTGCTGTTCGCCGCCGTCACTGCAACAATCGCCCGCGTGGAACCGCTCTGGTGGCACGGTTTTCTGGAGAACGCCACCAAACAATCCGCCGTCGGCGGATTCCATCTGCCGCACGTTTTGGACCTTGTCAAACTCGTCCGCAACGCGCCGGTGTTTCTGGTGACGCTAGGGCTGCTGCCGTGGCTGTTGCCCCGCTGCCGGCAGATGCCCGCCGACCAACGAGCCTGGCTTTATCTGATGGCCGGCATTTTCGCCATGGGCTGGATGCTGCTCTTCGTGGACATGACCCTGCTCTCGCCGGACTACGTGCTGTTCGTGCTATTCAGCCAAGTGCTGCTCGCCACCGGACTCTTGGCGCTGGCTAAAACTTTTTCAACCGGCGCCACGGTTTGGCTGCGCCGGCTGCTCTGGGGCTGCGTGTTGCTGGTATCCGTGCGCGCCATCGGCATGAGCACGTGGGGCGCGGCGTGCGCGTGGAAAAACAGCTACGGCAGCGCCCAAACCTTGCTGCGCCGCGAACTCGCGCCGTTTGTCGCCGCGCCGGAACCGGTGGTGATCTCGTCGCAATTTTTATACGGTGCGCGGCAACTGGGCGTGCTCCATCCCATCCATTCCGACTGGTATTACGACCGGGCGTTGACCGCGCCGGACGCGGATTGGGACGGATTTCTGCGGCTGCGACCCACGCGGCTGGTGCTGGGCCAGTTTGATTTTTACCGGTCCTATGTGCCGCTGCTCGCACGGCTGCGGCAACATCCCGAACGGGTCACCGTGACCGTGCGCGACCTCGCCGGGGTGCGGCCGCCCGACGCCATTCCCGCGCTGTCCCGCGTGGTGCAACATATTTCCTGGGCGCCGGTGATCGTGGATTTGGAGTGGAAATAATTTACTGACCGAAGGCTTTCAGTAGTTGAAACCGGCGCGGTGTTCAATTTATGGCGCTGCCGCCATTTTCGCCGAGCGTTTGAAACAAATAAAGTTCATCAACGCCAGCAACAGGACGGCACCGAGCGAAATCCAAAAACAGGCGCAGGCCAGCCGCCAATGCTGCGGCCGGTAAATAAATTGGATGTGATAATCGCCGGGCTGGTCGAGAAAAATCCCCTTGAACGCCCGGTTGACGGTCAGCACTTCTTTGGGTTCGCCGTTCGCCGTGGCACTAAAGTCATTGGCCTGGTTTTCCGTCAGACAGACGATGCCGGCGGTAGCCGCGTGAATATCAAACTCGGTGGCATTCGGCGTGAGAATGTAATGGGTCGCCGGCGTGATCGTCGCTGGATTCGTGGATACGAGCGCTTGCACACGGGGATGCTCCAGGAGCGCTTGCGGGTTTAAGGCCGCGAACGGTTTCTGGCCGTTCAGCTCGAGTTGCTGGATGAAGGCTGGGATGGAATCAACCGACAACACCTGGTTCGCAAAAAATGCGCGGGGCCAGACGGTTTGATTTTCCAGGACGCCAAAATCACTTTGCCCGACCAGCCGGTAACCGGGTTTAGCGCCTGAATCCTTACCGGGCCGCGCCAGGAGATATTTGACGTTCAGCAGGCTCAAGAGCGGTTGCGCTTTGACGGGATCCACCACGGAGATCATCCAAAAGCTGGAAAGTTCCATTCCGGGGAATTGCCGGATGAGGTCCACGAATTCCCCATTGCTCAGCGGCGAGCAGGACCGGATATCTTCCAGTTCGTAAACCGCCGCATAGTTGCCCATGAATTCCCACGGAATACTGACCACGCGAAACGGGCCGGAGTGGTCCGCTTTGATTTTGTCCACCGCCGGGCTGGGCGAGTTGAGCACCACCCGGGGTCCCGGCAGCATGAGGAGGTCATCGCTTCCGGCATGATAAAGACCGAAACGAAAATTGGGAATAAAGCCCAGCACCAAAATGCCGGCCCAACCCAGCAACCGCGCTGGCCGGTGGCGGGTATTCAAGTAAACAAACAGCAGCGGCGTGCCGAGGGCGCCGGCAGCGGCACAAATAAAATAATTCCACGGAATCACCGGCTGATGCGTATTCCCGGAAAAAAACAACCACACCACGGCGGCGAAACCGCCGGCGATGCAAGCGAGGTCAAAAACCAGGTCGGTCGCTTTGTGAACCCTGGTCAGGGACAGGAAACCATAGGCGCTTTGAACGGTCAGGTGCAAAACCAACAGGAAGGAAAAATCGGTCCCCAAATGCCCCACCCGATTCAAGAGTGGCACGGCCTCAAGGATAGCGGTTGGCACGACGCCAAAAACGCAGCCAGCCCACCAAACGATGGCCCCGAGATTGACCCAATAGAACCGTTCATTTTTAAGCTGTCGCCATCGCATCAGGCTGAGCCCGACGCCGGCCATGATCAGCAGACTGCTGCTGGGAGCGGTGGCAACATCGGGATGCAGCAGAAGGTAAAAAAGGTCATCAAAAACCCCGACCAAACTCGTCAGGGGAAGATGTTCGACGGTGATGCTATTGTGCGCGGTCAACGACCCTTGGAGTGAAGCCAGGAAAGACATCCACACCGGTGCCGACAGCCCCAAAAAAAGGAGCGTGCCCACCGCCAGGCGGCCCAGCACCTTCACCACGCTCAAGCGATCACGGCAACCGGGCAAAATAGAAATCATCGCGGCCAGATTCAGCCCGCCAATTAATGCCACGGCCACCTCCACATGCCCGGCATTAAAAGAGGCGAAGTTCGCCACCAGCCAGATCAAGCCCCAGCCGAACCGCTGGCGGGGCGGCCCCTCCAGCCACTCGAGCGTTGCCAGCAGAATCCACGGCGCATAACTGAACACAAAAAAAACCATGTGGTTGTTGATGAAAAAAAACGCGCCGCAATACGCCGCGAGCGCGGCGTAAACCAGCGCCAAAACCTGATTTTTCAACAGCCGGAAAATGAGGAGACTGAAACCAAAGCAGAAAACAAATTTCGCCGTCAGAAACTTCAGATCCCAAGCCCAGGCCGATCCGTGCCCGAGGATGACAAAGATTTGTAACGGATCACCCAGCATGGACACCGCCTGGCCGATGAGCGTTTCCCCCGCGTGGTTGTATCGGTTCCACAGCGGCAGTTCCCCATGTTCGAGCAGACTCCGGGACTCGACAAATCCAACTGGCACTCCCCACCACATCATCGCAAAGACATCGCTGCCATGCGTCTTATGGAGAATCTCCGGCGTCCGCGCGGGCCACTGCGCCATGCCCGGCAAGGGCGGCCACCAGTTATAGACGAGCGTTTCCGAGGACATCGGGGAAACATAGCTTTTGCCGCAGAACAGAATCGGGTAGCCGTTGATAACCACCGCCACCAGGGAAACGAGCACCATGGCCAAGACAGGATGTCTCTGGTTCCAGCTTGAAACGCGGGCGGCAAAACCACCACTTAGGCCATCAGGATGCGCGCTCGAAATGTCGGCGGAGGTTGTGGCTTGAATGGGATTCATTAAAAAATCGAGCGGACCGTTGCCGCCAGATAAAACGCGGCCATAAAACGCGGCTAGGTCCGGAGCGCCTGGTTGATGAGTTGCGCTTCTCGTTTGCCATAATTTAATTTCAGCGACTCGGCGCGGCCGGACTCGGTCATTTTCGCCCACGACTTGCGGACGGCGTTGATCATTTTCTCGTCATCGCTTTTGGCGGCGAGCGCGGCGAACTGGAATTCCAAAAAAACCAAGCACAGCGCGTCTTCCAGCACGCAGCAGTCGGCGTCGGCGGGGAAATTTTTCTTGAGATTCAAATCCTGCACACGGCGGATGGCGTCGTCGTCATAACCTACCTCACGCAAGATGGTGCCGGATTTTTCGGCGTGGAATTTTTTGAGATCGGCCCGCCATTTTAGATAACCCGACCGCGTCATCGGATAATTTTCGCGCGGGCTTTCCCAGCGGCAGATGTGCTGGCTGCGGGCGGCAAGGCGCAGCGTTTCGCTGGCTGCGGGGCAAAGTTTCAAAACCCAGTCGGTGAGGCGCTGCGCGTATAGCAATTCGCACGGCTGACCGGCCTCGCGGTTCGGGTCGCGGGAATTCTCCTCGTCAAAACGGCGGCAGGCGGCGGCAAATCTTTCATTCACGCGGCGAGTGTTTTCGCTAAACGGAAAAAACGCAAGCGGGTTTCACCGGCGCATCTTGTCGCGGAATTTTTTGGCGGACATGCCAGTGGCGCGTTTGAAAGCCACGCAAAAGCTGTTGATGCTTTGATAACCGGAGTCGTGCGCGATGGTCTCGACCTTGCGGTCGGTCTTGGTGAGGAATTTTTTGGCCAGCTCGATGCGGACGCGCTGCAACTCCTGGCCCGGCGTGCGGCCGAGATGTTCCAGAAACGCCTTGTGCAGTCCGCGCCGCGACATGGCGGAGACGGTGACGAGGTCCTTGACGCAAATCGGCTCCTGGCCGTGTTCCCAGATGTGCCGCAAGCTGCGCGCGACGCCCTGGTGCTTGATGGTGAGAATGTCGCTGCTTTTGCGAACGATGACGCCGGCGGCGGGCACGCGAATGGGTTCCGCCGGAGGCTTGCTGCCGGACATCAACTGATCCAACAGTTCCGCGCCACGGTAACCGAGGACTTCGAGATTGGTATCCACGCTGGAAATCGGCGTGCGCATGGCGTCAGGCGCGAGCAGATAATTTTCCGCGCCGACAATCGAGACCTCCTCGGGAATTTTGATGCCCACGCTTTCACAGGATTCCAGCACGTCAAGCGCCTGCTGGTCATTGCCGGCAAACACGGCGAGCGGCTTGGCAGCCGCCTTCATCTGGGTGGCCAGCCATTTGCGCTTGCGCTGCCATTCTTGCCGACCAGTGGCGTAGGCCGACGATTCGAGCCAGCGCAGCCAGGCGCAATTGTGCCCGGTGTCGCCGAGCGCCTTGATAAAACCAAGGCCGCGCTCCTCGTAGGACCAGTTGTTCGCGTCGCTGTAAAAACAAAAATTCGTGAAGCCGCGGCCGAGAAAATGTTCGGCAACAATTTTGGCGGCGTGCGCATGATCTTCCAGCACGCGGGGAAACTTGAGTTGCGGACGGCGGTAGCTGAAATCCACCGTGGGGATTTTGGCAGACTTGACGAAGTCGGCCAGGTCGTCGCCCGCACCGAGCCACGCGAGAATGCCGTCGCCTTCCCAGCCCCACGGGATCACTTTTTCGCGGGTATAATCGGCGTAAAGATGCCAGCCGTGCTCCTGGGCATATTTTTCAATGCCCTGATGCAGTCGGTAGTCATACCAGCCCAACGCAAGGAATACGCGTCTTTGTTTTCTAGGCATGAACAAAGAAAATAATCATTGAGCGACAGCACACAAGCATAAAAAAACGGAGTGCAAAATTTTCAAGAATTTTGCACTCCGGTCCGATCCGCGAACCGTTTCGCGGAAATTTATTTTTTAGTGGCAGCCGCAGCCGGAGCCGCAGGAGCCGCCGGAATTCAAATCTTCCGCCGTGGGCAGGCGGCCCAGTTCGATGGTCTTGGACACGCGCTTCTGGACGGATTCTTTCAGGGCGTGCATTTCTTCCTGCGCGTCGAGAAAGCCGGAGGCGACCGGATTTTGGAGCAGCGCGTCACGGTCCTTTTCAAAGGCGGCGATCTCCGCCGGTTCCAGCGCCTGGCCACCGTGCTGTTTTTCCTGGAGCGCCTGGCCTTTGCTCATCAGCGATTCGTAGGCACCGCGCGCGGTGGCGTCGGACAAAAATGTGTCAATGCGCTGACGAATGCCGCCGGACTGGATTTCGGCGAGGATGATTTCGCACAGCTCGTTCGTTTTGGTTTCAATGATGGTAGCCATAAATTTTGAGGCAGGAATAAACCACATTCGGCAACCAAAAGCAAATGCCAAAGCGGAGCGGAAAATTTCGCGGTCGAGGATCGGTCGCCAACCCAATTTTTCCGCCAATGAATTTGACACCGGTTGCGAAAAACGCTAAATCCTTCGCACACCTTATGGAACCGATTCACCTGCACAAAATTGACTACACCATTCTGGCCGCCTATGTCGCCTTCGTGATTGGCATTGGCTGGATGCTGTCGCGCTACATGAAGACGTCGGCGGACTTTCTGACGTCCGCCCGCTCGATTCCGACGTGGGTGACCGGTCTGGCGTTCATTTCCGCGAATCTCGGCGCGCTGGAACTGGTCGGCATGGCGGCGAGCGGCGCGAAATACGGCATCGCCACCGCGCATTTTTACTGGGTCGGCGCGATTCCGGCGATGATTTTTCTGGCGGTGTTCATGATGCCGTTTTATTACGGCTCCAAGGCGCGGTCAGTGCCGGAGTATTTGAAAATGCGGTTCGACGAGCGCGTCCGTGCGCTGAACTCCGTGGCCTTCGCGGTCATGACGATTTTTGCTTCCGGCATTTCGATGAATGCGCTGGCGAAGTTGCTGCACTCGCTGCTGGGCTGGGATTACAATGTCGCGCTGTGGATCAGTTCCGGGGTGGTGTTGCTTTACGTTTTGAAAGGCGGTCTCACTTCGGCGATTTACACGGAAGTCCTGCAATTTTTCATGATCGTCCTCGGCTTTGCGCCGGTCGTCTGGCTCGGCTTGAAGGATGTGGGCGGCTGGCACGCGATGAATCATTCCTTGCAGACCGTCGCGACGAATCCGGCCGCGCTTTATCTCAAAGACGCCGGCACCACTTACGCCGCGAACGCGTGGACGAGCGCGTGGCAGCCGGTGCTCGCCGGGCCGGCCAACAATCCGATGGGCGTGGATTGGTTCGCGATGATCTTCGGTCTCGGCTTCGTGTTGAGCTTCGGTTACTGGTGCACGAACTTCCTCGTCGTCCAGCGCGCGATGGCGGCGAAGAACATGACCGCCGCGCGCAACACGCCGCTGGTGGCCGCCGTGCCGAAAATGTTTTTCCCGTTCCTCGTCATCGTGCCCGGCATGATCGCCGCCGCGCTGATGACCATGCCGGACAAAGGTTACCGCATCCCGCCGCCGATTCTCTCGGAGGCGATTTATGCCAAGGCCGTGGCCGCGGTGAAAGCGGCGGATGCCGCCGCGCCGGCGGCGGCGGTGGCCGCCGTCCATGACGCGCTGGGCAAGAAAATTGACGACGGCAAAATCGCCAGCCTGATCGCGGCCAATGCCGCCAGCAAACTGACGGATGTCCAAATCAAGCAGGGCCTTTACAACAGCATCGCGGAAAATGATTACGACGGGGTCATCCTGTCGCTCGTGAAAAAATACTGTCCGGCCGGCCTGCTCGGCCTGGCGCTCACCGCGCTGCTCGCGTCCTTCATGTCCGGCATGGCGGGCAACGTCACGGCCTTCAACACCGTCTTCACTTATGATATTTACCAGGCTTACTTCGCGAAGGGCAAGAGCGACCATCATTATTTCCTGACCGGCAAAGTGATTACGGTCGTCGGCATTCTCCTGAGCATTTGCGCCGCGTATTTCGCCTCGATGTATAACAACTGCATGGACATCATCCAGCTCGTGTTCGGCTTCGTGAACGCGCCGCTCTTCGCCACGTTCCTGCTGGGCATGTTCTGGAAACGCACCACCGGCACGGGCGCATTCCTCGGATTATTCGGCGGCATCGGCAGTTCCGCGCTGTTCCACGCGCTGACCATCGCGCAAGGCAACGCGCCCGGCATCAAGGGCGGCTATCTCAAGGTCGTCTCGACGTTCCCCAGCGAAATGGCGCAGAACTTCTGGCTGGCCGCCTTCGCGTTCATCGCCTGCTTCACGCTGACGCTGGTGATTTCGCTCGCCACCCGATCGCAGAAGACCGACGCCGACTTGAAAGGCCTGGTCTATTCGTTAACGCCGAAAATCGTGGATAACAACCTCCCGGTTTATCAGAAGCCCGCCGTCGTCGGCGTGGTGCTGCTGATCGTCTGCGTCATCCTGAACTTCCTTTTCTGGTGAACCCAATCCACAACCTTAACTGAAAGAAAAATTATGGGACTCGATATCCGCTGGCCGATTGGCCTCATGTTCGCACTCATCGGCGCGCTGCTCACCGGCTACGGCGTGCTCAACCGCGTCGCCGCCGTCACCCAGGTCCAGGGCCAAGAGGTCAACATTGACCTCATCTGGGGCGTCGTGCTGCTGATCTTCGGCGTGCTGATGCTGCTCGGCGCGATCCGCGGCGGCAAGACACCACCGGCGGCCTGAACCACTTTCGGTGGGGCGAGCGTCCCCGCGCGCCGGCTCGTCCAGCGCCTCGCCCCACCCTTGTGCTTCGCCTTTTGGTGGAGATAACTTCCCGCTTTCATCGCCAACATCCATTTTCTATGACCCTTAAAACTCTCGCCATCCAAATCGCCGCAGATTTTCAAAAGCACTACGGCCGCGCGCCGCGCTGGATCGTCGCCGCGCCGGGCCGCGTCAACGTCATCGGCGAACACACCGATTACAACGACGGCTTCGTCCTGCCGATGGCCATCGAACGCTACGCCATCATGGCCGCCGATGCCGCGGCCACGCCGGGACAGGTCTCCATTTACGACACGCACTTCAAAGAGAGCGCGACCGTGGATGTTTCCGCGCCCGTCACCAAAGGCCAGCCGAAATGGTCCAACTACATCCGCGGCGTGCTCGCCGGCTTTCAAAATCGCGGCATGAAAATTCCCGCGCTGGATGTCGCCTTCATGTCCACGGTGCCGCTGGGCGGCGGCTTGAGCAGCAGCGCCGCGCTCGAAGTCTGCACCGCCACGTTGCTGGAAGCCGCCACCGGCAAAGCGATTGACCCGATTGAAAAGGCGTTGATCGCACAGAAGGCCGAACACGATTTTGCCGGCGTGCCGTGCGGGATCATGGATCAGTTTATTTCCGCGCTCGGCCGCGAAGGCCATTTGCTCCTGCTCGACTGCCGCACGCGCAAAACGGAATTGGTGCCGATGAGCGATCCGGCCGTCGCGCTGCTCGTCATCAACACGAACGTGAAGCACGAATTGAGCGGCGGCGAATACGCCGAACGCCGCGCGCAATGCGAAGAAGCCGCGAAAAATCTCGGCGTTAAATCTCTTCGCGATGTCACACCCGACCAGCTTGAACAAGGCAAAGCAAAACTGAGCGAAGTCGTTTACCGCCGCGCCCGCCACGTCATCGGCGAGATTGAACGCACCACGCACGCCGCCGAAGGCATCCGCGCGTCCAACTGGCCCAGCGTGGGCAATCTCATGTATGCCAGCCACACGTCGTTGCGCGACGATTACGAAGTGAGCTGCGCCGAACTCGACGCCGTCGTGGAGATCGCCGAAGACATCGGCTATCAGGGCGGCGTCTATGGCTGCCGCATGACCGGCGGCGGCTTCGGCGGCTGCTGCGTGGCCCTGGTGAAAGCCGATTGCGTGGACGCCATCACCAAAAAAATCGCGGCGGATTACAAAGCCAAAACTGGTTTCGAAGCCACCATCTTCTCATCACGCCCAGCGGCAGGCGCGACGATCCTGCAACAATAAAATTAACCGCCAAGACGCCAAGAGCGCCAAGCCATATTTAAATAAGAAAGCAGGAGCCGAGGAAAATCCGGTTCCTGCTTTATTGTTTTTCTGCCTCGTAAACTTGGTGGCTAGAGGTCAATCAATGATTTGTTTCAGCCGCCGAAAGCCGAGTATTTCTTGATGCCGTGCCGCCACATGAACCGCGCGAAGCCATACGCCGCCAGCACCCAGGCGAGTTGAATGGCCAGCCCATGCCACAAATCCGCGCCCGCCACGCGGCCGAGATAAATGCTGATGGGAAAATAAAGCTGATACGGAAACGGCGTGAGAAATAAAATCTGTTTCAGCAGCGGCGGCAGCACGTCGAGCGGGAAAAGATGGCCGCTGGCCAGATATTCAAACGCAAATAAAATGAAGATGAGCGTGGAGATTTCCAGTAGCCAGAAGGCGAGCATGGCCATCGCATAAGAAATAAAAAATTGCAGCAGCGCCGTCAGCACCAGCGACACGGGAAACATAAACAGCGCGGTGGAGTCGGCGGGCGGCACGACGTAGGCGCGGAAACAAAAAATAAAAACCGCGAGCGGTCCGGCGGCCATCATCACAAACGCGATGCGCCCGGAAAAAAACAGACAGAGCCGATACCACAGATAATCCACCGGCTTGAGCAGGAACTGGCTGATGTTGCCCTCGCGGATGTCGGCGGCGATCTGCCAGTCGTCCTCGTTCACCGCCGTCAGCACGTCCACGACGGCGACAAGGATGTAGTAAAAAATCATCTGCGACTGGGTGAATCCGCTGGTTTCCCCCGCCCGGCTGTTGCCGGTGTAAATGGTCCGCCAGAGCGACACCATGGCGAACAGCGGGATGAAGCTGAACAACGTCCGCGTGAGGTAATTAAACCGGTATTGCAGGTTGTTTTGCAGGCCGATGTTGATGACGTGCCAGTATTTTTTCATGCCGACGGCGGGAACTTTAGCCGAAAAAATGGAATTGATAAACCACGAAAGACACAGGGAAAAATGCCAGCCGGAGGCCGCGCACAATTCTCATGGTTAATAGCAGTAGTCGCATGGCAGCGAAATGGAGTCATCCTTTATTTTTTCCGCTACACAAAGCTGACGCATTATGCTTATTGATTTTCTCGGAAAGATTTTCTTTTCTGGCCAGCAACCATGGCAACGCCGCCGGGAAATGAAAAACATCCTCTTCGCCATTGCCGTGGGATTTTTTCTGTCCGCCTTCGCAGGCGTTTTGATTCTTTTTAAGAATCACCTTCACCCATAAGCGGCCGCCACAGTTGTGGGATTGCATCGGCCGGGCAAATTGACAGACTGAGCCTATGTTGAAATGTTCAACAACAGGGTCGCGCCACGCCAGCGGCTTTACGCTCGTGGAAATCATGATCGTCGTGGCCATCGTCGGGTTGCTGGCGGCGATCGCCATTCCCAATTTCATTCGCGCCCGGGCGACGGCGCAGGCCAATTACTGCATTGAGACGTTGAAAGAAATGGACGCCGCCGTAAACCAGATGGCTTTGGAAAAAGGTCTGGCGACCGGCAGCTCGTTTAATTTTCAAAACGACATCGTGCCCTTTTTGAAAAGCTGGCCGGTCTGCCCGGCGGGCGGGACTTATTCGGATGGGGCAATTGGCACTTCCGTGCCGATTTGCTCACTTGGCACCACTGTCAAGCCGGCTCACGCCCTGCCTTGACACGTAGCCGGGTCCTAATTTGGAGTGCGGCGAAATGCCGCAGCGTTCCAAAGCGCGGACGTGTCCGCGCACTGTAAATTGGGACACTGCCTGACGCGGCCCGAATTGACGCCGCGCATGCCGTTGTCTAGCCTCACGGTTGTCATGAATGAATCCACCGATCCGCTGGCGCAACTGCTGCAGCCCAATCAATTCATCGGCTGGACCTGCCAACTCGATTACGAGCAGGCCGTCATCCTCACCAGCGACGCTTGGAAAACACAGGCCGGCGGCGTGCCGCAGTATTGTTTTTTGCTGGCCGCCTCGTTTGATCCAAAAAAGACGGACGCGGACATGGCAGCCTGCGAAATCATTTTGCTCCGTGTCACCGGAGCCACGCCAGTGCCGGCGGACCAGCCCGCCAAACTGGAGGCGCTGAAACGCCGCGCACCAGCGGCCGGCGAACCGGATTGGAGCGCGTTGCGCTGCCGGATTCTCGGCACGTTTTTTTTGCGTGACGGCAAACTGCGGCTGGGCAGCGACGTGGAAAATTTTCTCACGTCCGTGGCGCTGGCGGTGTATCGGCCGACCGGTGCGGCGCTGGAAATGATTGTCAATTACATCAGCCCGGAACGCGCCGCCGCCGCCGTGGAGGATGCCGGGCGGCTCGGCATGAAAGGCAGCCTGCCGCGTTTTCCCATCGGCACGGTGCGGTATTCGTCCACGGACAAATTGCAGCGCGGCGCGGACGCGATGCCGGCGGCATTCCATTTGAACGCGATTGATTTTCTGGCGCGGCGCACGGCCATTTTCGGCATGACGCGCACGGGCAAATCCAACACGGTCAAACAACTGGTCTCAGTCATCATGCGGGCCAGCGCGACAAGCCAGTTGAAACTTGGCCAGATCATCTACGATCTGAACGGCGAATACGCCAACGCGAATTTGCAGGACAAAGGCTCCATCGCCGAAGTTTATCCGGCAGAAACCATCCGCTACCGCATGATCCCGACGCCGGGATTCCAGCCGATCCTGAATAATTTTTACACGCAGATCGCCGAAGGCCACCACACGTTGCGCGGTTTGATCGAATTGAACCGCGTCACGCGGTCGTCGGACATTGACGCGTTTTTGAGCATGGATTTTGTGGAGCCGCGCCGCGAGGATTTTGAGAACGAGACCAGCTTCACGCACCAGTTGACGCGGTATCAGCGCAAAATCGCCGCGTATCACGCCATGCTGGCGCGCGCCGGGTTTGAGCCGCCGCCGAATTTCAAAATCACGTTTGAGGCCGGCGCCAGCGCGCGCAACAAGGTGAATCCGGTCATTGACCCGGCGAACGGCCTCACGCCGATGCAGGCATTCGAGTGGTTCCAACTCGCGCGGCAAATTCAAGATGAACTTGTCACCGGCACCGGCCAGAACTGGGTGGAGCCGGACACGAATGTTTTGATGAACATGCTGCTGCAAAAAAACGACCAAGGCGCTTACATTCCCGGCTTCCGCGCGTTGCAGCCGTTCAAGGATTACCATTCCCCCAACCGCACCACCGACGTGTGCGACGAAATTTATCAGCATCTGCTCGCGGGAAAAATTGTCATTCTCGACTTGTCTGTCGGCGACCCCGAGCAGCGCGAGCGGCTGGGCAAGCGTATTGCGCGGCACATCCTGCAAAGTTCGATGGCGGTGTTCAACAGCGGCCAGACGCCGGCGAACATCGTCATCTACGTCGAGGAGGCGCACAATCTCATCGGGCGGAACGAGCCGCTCACGGAAATCTGGCCGACCATCGCCAAGGAGGGCGCGAAGGCGCGCATCGCCACGGTGTATGCCACGCAGGAAGTCTCCTCGATTCATCCGAACATTCTGGCGAACACGGAAAATATTTTATGCGCGCACCTGAACAACGAAAATGAGATCAACGAACTCGCCAAGTATTACGACTTCCGCGACTTCGCCCAGCTCACCATCCGCGCCCAGGATGTGGGTTTTGGTCGCGTTAAGACGCTGTCCAATCCGTTCGTAATTCCGGTGCAGATTGACCGGTTTGATCCGGAACGGGAAAAAGCGCACGCCGCCCGGAAACCGCAAGTCTAAATTTGCCGCCGCGCCCGGCATGAAAATGCGGGTGCCAGCGGGAAAAATTTGTTTACCGGCGCGTGCGTAGCAATTATGCTTCGGCTAATCGTCGGCAAGGAGCCTACAGCAAATTAAGTTGATTTTCTAATATGAAGAAACCCTTGACGGGCGCCGAATTGAATGAACTGATCGCGGGCCTGAACAAATTGTCGCGCAACCTCTGGTGGTGCTGGAACCAGGAGGCGCAGGATCTGTTTCAGGAATTGTCGCCCCGGGCCTGGCAGCACCTGTTCCACAACGCCGTGGCCGTGCTCCGCGAAGTGTCCGAATATGAACTCCGCATCCACTTGCAGGAGCCGGGCTTTGCCGACCGCGTGCGCGCCGTGCTAAAGGAATTTGAGGGCTATCTGGCTGACCAGAATACCTGGTGTCACAAATACGCGGCCAAGCTCCACAAAAATCCGGTCGCTTATTTTTCGGCGGAGTTCGGCTTCCACGAATCACTGCCGATTTCGGCGGGCGGCCTCGGCATCCTGGCCGGCGATCACATGAAATCAGCCAGCGACCTCGGCCTCGGCCTGGTCGGCATCGGGCTGTTTTATCGCGAAGGTTATTTTCAGCAGGCGATTGATTCCAACAACTGGCAGACGGAATATTACAATCCGGTGGATCCGAAGAATGTGCCGATGGAGCCGGTGTTCGACGCTGATGGCGAACGACTCGTTTGCCATGTGGAAATCGGCATGAACACCGTGGCCTTTCGGGTCTGGCGCGTCAACGTCGGCCGCGTGCCAGTGTTCCTGCTCGACACCAATTTGCCGGAAAACGAACAGCTCTTCCGCGATCTCACCATGCGTGTCTATGGCGGCGACAGCACCACGCGGATCATGCAGGAAATTTTGCTGGGCATCGGCGGCGTGCGCCTGCTCCGCGCGCTCGGCCACGAGCCGTCCACGTTCCACATGAACGAGGGCCACGCGGCCTTCCTCACACTGGAACTGATCCGCGAAAAAATGGCCGCCGGCCAGACCTTCGCCGAGGCGCAGACACTCACCAAGGCGGAATGTATTTTCACCACGCACACGCCGGTGGAAGCCGGCCATGACCGATTCAGTCGCGACCTGATGAACTACGCGTTCCAACGCTTCACCACCGTGCTGCCCGTGCCGTTCCCGGAAATCAAGGCGCTGGGCCGCGTGCATCCGGAAAATCTGGCGGAGCCGTTTTGCATGACCGTGCTGGCGTTGAAACTGTCCCGCTCGGCCAACGCCGTCAGCGAATTGCACGGCCAGGTCAGCCGCGAGATGTGGCAGTCGCTCTATCCCGGCAAGACCGTGGACCAGGTGCCCATCGGCCACATCACCAACGGCATTCATCTGCTCGGGTGGATGAAAGGCTCCGTCCGCCAGTTTTGGCGCAAGAAACTCAATAATGGCAACGGCGAAACCAAATTCTTCCGCGAAAAATTCGGCGAGGACTGGTTCGCCGCCGTCAACCACGCGGATTTCTGGGAAAAGATGACCGACCCGGCGTTTGTCGCCGACGAGGAACTCTGGGCCTTGCGCTACAAGCTGCGCCGCGAGCTGATTGAATTCGCCCGCCGCAAGCTGCTCCAGCAAAGCCAGCGCGCGACCCAGGGCGATTTCATCCGCTTCGATCACTTCCTGAATCCCGACGCGCTGACCATCGGCTTCGCCCGCCGCTTCGCCACCTACAAACGCGCCCCGCTGATTTTCCAGCAATTTGACAACATCGTGAAACTCGTCCACGACAAACAGCGGCCGGTGCAATTTGTTTTTGCCGGCAAAGCGCATCCGCGCGATGACGACGGCAAGCGGTTCATCCAGCAGATCATTCATCTGAGCAAGAATAGTGAACTGGCCGGCAATGTGGTGTTTTTGGAAAATTACGACATTCACGTCGCCCGCCAGATGGTGGCCGGCTGCGACATCTGGTTGAACAATCCGCGCCGACCGCTCGAAGCGTCCGGCACCAGCGGCATGAAGGCAAGCTGCCACGGCTGCATGGGCATGAGCATTTTGGACGGCTGGTGGCGCGAAGGCTACGACGGCAAGAACGGCTTCGGCATCGGCCCCGACTCGCATCCCGCCGATGTGGCGGAACAGGACCGCGTGGACAGCGCGAACCTTTATCAGGTGCTCACCGAACAGGTGGTGCCGCTGTTCTACAACCGCGATGTGAACGGCATTCCCCGCGAATGGATCAAGCGGATGCGTCACGCCATGGCCACGCTGGTGCCGCAGTTCACCACCGACCGCATGGTCAAGGAATACACCAACAAATATTACCTTAAGAAGTGAAGTAAATTGTCATTAGCAATGCCGGAACGATCGCTCGTTCCGGCATTTTTTGCAAACTTGCCAGGCCACAAAAAAGGCGCAACCGTGCCGCCAACACTTGTCCGAAGGCTCAGTGCTTAAACTGGCGCGCGGCGAACGAACTACCAAGCGAGGCTGACGCGCATTCAGCAAAAAATTTCAGCCAAAATCGGCAATTGAGATTGACGGTGGCGGATGGCTCTTTTAACTTCCCAACTTCGGAATTGGCCCCGGTCCATCATCACATTCTTTTACCCTATGAATAACTTGATCCTCAGCCGATTTTTTAAGGCGGACTCACTCAAATCTTTGCGCCCATTGTTTTCTCATGCGGCGGTTACCTGCCTGATCATGGCCGGGCTGATACTGAATGCTCGCCAGGCGCAGGCCGTTCCTGCAAACCTGCCCATCGTGACGCAGAATCCCTCGAATCAAAACGTGCCGTCCGGAACCACAGCCACGTTTACCGCAGCAGCCACCGGTATCCCGACGCCGACCGTGCAATGGCAGCAGAGCACGGATAGCGGAGCAACCTTTCAAAATGTCGCCGGAGCGACGAGCACCACCTTGTCGTTCACGTCTAATTCCAGTCAGAACGGCAACAAGTATCGCGCGGTGTTTACCAATAGCGGCGGGTCCGCCACCACCACGGCGGCAACCTTGTCGGTAACCGAAGCGCCCAGCCTCGTCGTCACCACCACGAACGATGTGGTGAATGCGTTTGATAACCAGACCAGTTTGCGCGAGGCGCTGGCGTATGCGCAGACGCTCGGCGGCTCACCGATGATTACGTTTGCCCCGGCGCTCGCCGGACAAACCTGTTTGCTCACCAACATCGGCGACGGCACGTTCGGCCCCTCGGCGTTGCTGGTGTCCAATTTGACCGTGACGATTGACGGCGGCACCAATGCCGTGACCCTCAGTCAGAATATCGGCACCAACAGCCCGACCGGCGGCATGAGAATTTTCTACGTCACCAGCAGCGGCAATCTCACGCTGAAAAATCTGACGGTCAGCGGCGGATTCGCCAAGGGCGGGGATGCCAGCAGCACGGGTTCCGCTGGTTCCGGCGGTGGGGCGGCTGGGCT
>CAISEZ010000142.1 GCA_903884535.1 uncultured Verrucomicrobia subdivision 3 bacterium | reverse complement strand
ATTACCCTAATTAACAGTCAGCCATCATGAAGACAAATCAACTAACCCATTGCGCTAATATCTTCAACCCATCCAAGTCAACCCTTTGTGGCCCGGTTCTCACGGCCATCTTCGGCCTCCTTTGCTTGACGGCGCAGGCAGCGGTGCAGAACTTGCCGTTCTATGACAATTTCAACTATCCCACCGGCTCGAAATGGAGCGCGATCACCACAAACACAATTTGGCTGACAGCAGATACCGGCTCGGCCAACCAATACATCGGAAATGCCGGGCTTATTTCGCCGGCCAATTTTTCTCCCGGTTCCGCGTTGTCTGCGGTTGAGGCATATTCCTCTCCATGCAGAAACATCGGAATGCAGTTTAACCCCGTGACTGCTTCCAGTGGTGATGGCACAGCGGTTTTTCTTTCGTTTCTTTACAGCATCAAGACTTATCCCGGTGCGACTTCCCTGATTGATTACCTCGATTTTCGCGCTCCGACTAAAGATTTGGCGACGAATACCATCGCTGGCCCAATTATTTTGGATTCCACCGGTCACATCGGGATTAATCAAGGCTGCAATACAAATACCGCCGGCGGGGCCGGCCCTCAAATTGAAACCACCGCCCTCGGTCTTGGTTCCACGCATTTGATCGTGGCAAAATATACCTTTCACCCGGCAAGTCATGATACCATGGAGCTATGGGTGGATCCGACCAATACCAGCTACGGTGCCGCCGCCCCGCCCGCCGGGGATGGGTTGAATCCTACTTCGCATTTGACGGTGACCGCTCTGGGCACAGGAAGCACAACCAATTATCCCAGCCTGGCCTACTTTACCATGGGTTGCTTTAGCAGCACTTACGTGGGCACCAACGACGAAGTTCGGATAGCGACCAGTTGGGCTGGGGTGACGCCGCCGGTGGTCAGCGCGTCGGTGTCCACCGTGACGGTCAGTCCGACCACGGTGGCGGCGGATGGCAGCACGCCTGCCACCATTACCGTCGCCTTGACGAACAGTGCGAGTGTGGCAGTGTCTGGCAAGACCGTGACTCTGGCGCAAACTTCCGGGACGGGGGCGACGATTTCGGCGGCCTCCGGAACTTCGGACGCCAGCGGACATGTCACTTTTACAGTGACCGACACGACGGTTGAGAATACTGGCTTCACCGCCACGGACACTTCCGATTCACTGGTCATCAGCCAGACTGCGGCCGTTAGTTTCACCGCCGCAGGCAACGCTCCGCCTTCGGTCACCACGCAGACGGCGAGTTTGGTTAATGTAACTGCGGCCACTCTAAACGGCACGGTCGGCACGAATGCCGGTTCGGCCTTGACGGACTATGGGTTTTATTGGAGCACCACCACGCCGGTCAGCACCAATAGCACCAAACTACAGGTGGGCACCGCTGATTTGGGAGCCTATCCAGGCACTTATACCGTGTCGCTTGGCAGCCTGAATCCAAATACCATTTATTATTACCGGGCTTATGCTGCGAATGCTTTGGGGCTGGCTTTGGGCAATGCGGATGTAAGTTTCTACACGCTGGCCGCGACCCCGGCGGCACCGGTCGTTGGCACGCCAACAGCCACCAGTTTGCCGGTTACCCTCGGCGCCGATGGCAATCCCGCCATCACGCGGTATGCCATCAAGGAAACGGGGACAGGCAAATTCATTCAAGCCGGCGGCACGCTGGGGAGCGCCGTGATCTATCAAACGGCGGCGGCGTGGGGCACAGTGACAGTGGGCGGCTTGACGCCCGGCGTGACCTATACTTTTGCCGCGGAAGCCACCAACGCGATCGGGGTCAACACCGGCTTCGGTCCCACGACGAGCGGCACCACCGTGTCAGTTTCCCCTTTTGTTACTACCCAAGGAGCGACGGGCACTGGAACAGCAGCCGCCACGTTGAACGGAACCATCACTTACAATGGCGGCGCGGCGGTGACGGACTATGGCTTCTATTGGAGCACCACTTCGCCCGTCACCACGGGCAGCCCGCAGGCGCAAGTGGGGACTACGGATTATAGCGGCACTTTCAACCTTTCGTCCCTGGTGCTGAGTCCGAACACAAAATATTATTTCAGCGCTTATGCCGCCAACAGTGTTGGCACAACGCTGGGCAGCCAGACTAACTTTTATACTTTGGCCAATACGCCCACCGCTTCGATAGTCGGTGGCCCGGGAGCAAATAGTCTGACGGTGCAAATCGGCGGTGGAGATGGCAACCCGGCGAGCACACTATATGCGATTCAGCAAACCAATCTGCTCGGCACCAATTATGTGCAGTTGAATGGCACGCTGGGCGCGGCGGCGGTCTATCAAACCAGCAATGGCTGGGCGACCGTGACGGTGACGAACTTGAGCGGTTCCACGACCTACAATTTTCAAGTGGTCGCCACGAACGGAGCCGGCATTGCCACGGTTTTTGGTCCGGTGGCTTCGGGCACCACCTTGTCGGGTGCCCCCTCCGTCGCCACGCTGGCGGCGAACCCGACGAACACTACTTCCACCACCCTCAATGGCACCGTTCTGGCGAATGGCGGCGTGGCATTGACCGACTATGGATTTTATTGGGGCACCACTCCCGGCATCACCACGAGCAACACCAAGATTCAAGTGGGAGCGAGTGATCTGGGTGCCTATCCCGGAACCTATAACAGCTCGCTGGGAAGTTTGAGTCCGAACACGATTTACTATTATCGCGCTTATGCCGGCAATGCCAGCGGCATAGTGTTGGACACGGCGGACACGATTTTTTACACGCTGGCCAATACTCCCACCACGCCGACGGTGAACGGCGGCACAGTCAATAGTTTGAATGTCACGCTGGGAGTTGGAGATGGCAATCCAGCGGGCACGCTTTATGCCATTTATGACGCAACCACGGCCAAGTATGTGACGGCCACTGGCGGGCTGACTTCGGCCACGCCGGTCTATCAAAGTGCCACGACCTGGGGCACGGTGACCGTGACCAACCTGAGTTCCTGCACCACTTACAACTTTGAAGTGGCTGCTGAAAATGGCGCTGGTATGGCCACGGCCTTCAGTGCTTCGGCGACCGGCTCCTTGCTGGCACCCGCCACGCCGGTGGTGCCCGGGACGGTGACCACCACCACTACTTCATTCACCGCCACTTGGACCGCTTCCACTGGGGCCACGGGATATTACCTCGACGTGGCGTATGACAGCTTGTTTACATCGCTGGTTTCAGGTTACAGCAATCTGTCCGTGGGGAATGTCACCACCAAGTCGGTGACGCCCGGAAGCGGGGGCACTTTTTATTACCGGGTGCGGGCTGCCAGCTGTGCGGGCACGAGCACGAATTCGACAACCGTGACGGTGACCGGCGTCACCGGTCAGACGATAGCCCAACTCCCGTTTTACGATAGCTTTAATTATGGCCCCACTAACGGAATTCTCACCAAATTAGGCGGCAATACCTGGTTGCAGGGCAGCACCGGCAGTAGTCTGATTACCTATGCCACCAATGGACTTACCGCTCCATCTGGGTTTGCACCGGCGACAAACGGGGCAGCGACGGCGAAAACTTCCAGCAACCCAAGGGACATCGGAACCCAATATGCCACGCAATCGGCGGTGGAAGGCGCGAGCGTTTGTTTTTCATTCCTTTACCAGTTAAACGCGGCACCAATCTTCAACTCCTCAATTGCATTTTTTAATGATACCGCACCGGTTAACAATGAAAACGCGATAAGTGGCACGGCAGGTGCCATTCTTATCAATTCAAGCCTGCAGGTCGGGATTGATCAAGGCGGTGGCTCTTCCGCCAATGGCACGCTGGCATTTGGGAGCACGGTATTGACCTTGAATGCGACCAATTTGATTGTGGCCAGATATACTTTCCACCCAAGCACCCATGATACCTTGGAATTGTGGGTCAATCCTGCTAGTGGCAGTTATGGTGCAGGCAGTGCGCCAACCGCGGATGTGACGGTCACGGCCAGCGGCACCGGCAGTTCGGTTAATAAACCCAGCCTGGCTTACTTTACACTCTGTAATGAAGGAACCAATAGTCTTGGCACGGTCGGCACCATCGCCAGCACTTGGGATGAATTGCGCATTGGGACGAATTGGGCCAGCGTGACCCCGGGTATCATTCCATTTGTCAATACCAACCAATTTTTAACGGCCTACGATGCAGGTCAGGGCTTTTTTAGCGGGGAAAACCTGATGCTGACCAACCGTAGCGGGGCTGGCCTCTCGGTATGGTCATCGTCCGATCCGACAGTATCCGTGACCAACTGGACCTTGGAGGGCGCGATGGCGGAACAGGTTTACAACGACCATAGTGGCAACAGCCTTTATTCCATCAACGTCACCCCAGCCACCTCTCCGGTATATTACATCTTTGCCCAGTCAAATGCGGGATCTTACTTTGCCACCGAGCCGCTCAACCGGCTCACGACCTCGGACTTTGTAAGTTTCACACTAGCCAGCTCTAACCAGGTCATCAATGCGTCTGGCGTCTTTCAATTCCCAGGATTGAATTCTTTCCCAACCGTTCAAGTGACTTCGCCAACCAATGCGGCGATTTTAAATGCCGGCTCCAGCCCTGTTATTTCTGCGGACGCGCAGGAATTGGGGGGCACGATAACCAACGTGGAATTTTTTGCCAATGCCACCGATCTTGGAGGTGCGACCACCGCTCCTTACAGTCTGACGTGGCCTAATGTCGTTGTTGGCAGTTTCGCTTTGACAGCTGTGGCCACTGATGCGTTGGGCCTGATGGCAACTTCATCGGTGGTCAACGTCACGGTTGTCGTGGGGCATGTGCCACCGACCGTCAGTCTCACGAGTCCAGCGAATTATACTACCTTTAATGCTCCTGCCAGCGTTTCACTTTCTGCGACCGCAGCGGCGAATACCGGCAATGTGACCAATGTAGCCTTCTACCAAGGTTCAACCTTGCTGACTAATGTTACTTCCGCACCTTATAACTTCACTTGGGCGAATGTTACCGCCGGGGCTTATGCTTTGACGGCAATGGCGACGGATGACAGCGGCGCTTCGACTACCTCTGGCGTGGTGAATATCACGGTGATCTCGACCAATGCGCTTGCCTCCCAGTTTATTGACAAAAACGTGGGGATAATCTTCATGATCGGCATGGAGAACCATAACTTCACCCAGCCAAGCCCAACCTCCAGCCCCCAACAAATCTCCAACAATCCAGCTTGTCCCTACCTCAACAGCCTGATTACGCCGGGCAATTCCAATGCAACGTATGTTTCCTTTGCTAAAAAATATTACAATGCTGGTGCCGGCGTGCATCCATCCGAGCCCAGCTATATCTGGGAGGAGGCGGGGACGGATTTCGGGTTCCATGCAGATACCGACCCTTCTGCGGGAGTTGGCAATCTTTTTAATGTGATGCACTTCACCAAACAATTGGACGTGGCGGGAATTTCCTGGAGCAATTTTGAGGAGGATGTCGAATATACAACGCCCACAGTTAGTAAGTCGGGTTCTGGCAGTAGGGTGAATGCCTATAACGGCACCACCCAGTATTATTATGCGGTCAAGCACAACCCGATGGCATTCTTTACCGATTCGCAGACGAAAAACGTCTATAGCCTGACCAATTTTGCTGCCGCCCTGGCCAATAATACTCTTGGAAAATACAATTGGGTCATGCCCAACATTTATAATTGCATGCACTCCGCACTATCTGGAGGCTTTACCTATCAGGGCATTAGTTACACAGGTGACCAGGCAGCTATTGCTCAGGGTGACAACTTTCTTTCAATCATTATTCCCCAGATCATGGCTTCTCCTGCATTCGCCAACAACGGCGTTATCATCATTCGTTTTGATGAAAGCGAAGGCGGCGACAGCACCAGCTACACAATTCCTGAAATCATCATCTCGCCGCTGGCCAAGGGTAATGCTTATGCCAGCAGCGTGGTCATGAGCCATTCTTCGGACGTGAAAACGATGGAGGAGATTTTTGGGCTGAACTATAACAATCCGGCTGGCGCGAATTATATGAGTAATGCCATTCCCGCCAGTGAAACAGCATCCACACCATCCGGAACCTATAACAACGTCGCCACCGTGAACGATTTGAGCGACCTGTTCCTAGTCGGTCCGGTGATTACCAATCAACCTGTCAGTCAATCGGTTTTGGCAGGAAAAAACGTCAGCTTCAACGTGGGTGCCACCGGCTCCAACCTGGGTTATGAGTGGTTCTTTAACAGCAATGGGATTTCCGGGGCGACGACTTCGGTGCTCGGCCTGACCAATGTTCAGACGGCCAATGCCGGACCTTATGTCGTGATCGTCACCAATTCAGCAGGAGCGGCGACCAGCAGCGTCGCCTCGCTGGTTGTGGCGGCGCCCCCGTTGGTGACTGCAAGTGTCGGCACACCGGGTCAACTGCAGTTGAGCGGCACCACGATTACCGGTCTGACTTACATCGTGCAGGCTTCGACGAATCTGGGTTCATCAGCGTGGGTGCCGGTATTTACCAATAACACGGGCAACTCCGGAACCTTGAACTTCCAACCGTCCGGCTCTGGCGAGCCCATGCTGTTTTATCGGCTCGTCTTCCCGTGAGCAGGTCCAACTAGAAAATTTTCCTTCCAATTTGACGACGGCACAATTTCTCGCTGTGCCGTCGTCATTTTGAAAGCGCAAGGAATTGCTGGTTTTAGATCTGTCATGATTCGCGTTCCGTGGCCGGTTTGGCTGACCCGCAGGTCAACCCTTGAATCTTGAAATCCGTCTGGATTCTTCGCTGAAATCAAGAGCCTCGTTGGCCTGATCGTTCTACCCGAGTTCACTTCAATTTTAGCTGACGCCGAATCTACTTGGGTTAGCATTTAGCTTGTCGGCAGATTATCCGCGCAGCGGGAGGAAGCCAGATTTTCAGGAGCGAATTATTGTGCGGCAAGTGGTGGGCTGGTAAGTGCCGTCCGACCTGTTGGAATAGTGACTGATGCAGTTCGCAAACCTGGTCCGCAAAATGCAGTTGATAAACCGGCGGGAAATTTTTGGAAAGATAAGTCAAAATCGAACTCAAATACCATGAAACTACACTTTATTGTTTTCACTATTTTAAGCCTGCTGGCCCCAATGCCTGCGCTGGCAGAATCGGTCACCAATTCCAGTCAGGCCAGCGTGACGCGCTGGGAACGCAGCGCCGAAACGAACCGGCAATTGGTCAAGAATATCACCTGGCTGACGCACGAGCCGCTGGATTTTCTGCTGCGGCGCGGCGATCACTTTGACGATGAGCCGGAACATTACGCGCATATGGGCGATCCGGAAAACATCCAGCGCATGGCCGATGCCGGCGTGCGTTATGCGATGATTTATTTCTACAAGGGATTCGGCCTCGAATACGAGCGGCCGGCGATGGTGGAATCCAAGCGCATCGCCGATGAACTGCACCAGCACGGCATCAAGGTGGGACTTTACGTCGGCGGGACGATGTTCACCGAAACGCTGTATCACGAATTGCCCGAGGCGCAGAATTGGGAGCAACGCAATCAGGGAAATCATTGGGTGCCTTACGGCCTGCAAACTTACCGGCACTATGCCTGTCCGAACGAGCCCGCGTATCGCGACTATCTCAAGCGCATTTTGAAAATCGGCGTGGAGGAATTGCACGCGGACCAGATTGTTTTCGACAATGTCATGCTGCAACCCGAGCCGGACTCGTGCCGCTGCCCGCGCTGCCTTGCCGCGTTTCACGATTTTCTCCGCAATAAATATCCGACCAAGGCAGCCGTCCTGCGCCGGTTCGGCTTGCCGGATGTGAATTGGATCAAGCCGAATGAATGGGACAACGCCACGCAGCCGGACGGCCTGTCGGTGTTGAACGATCCGGTCTTGCAGGAATGGACACGCTTTCGCTGCGAATCGCTGGCGCATTATGCCGACGATCTTTCCGATTACGTCAAAAGCCTCAACCCGAATGTCGCCGTGTTGATGAACATCAAGGGCGTTTACAGTTGGAACCGGTATTGGGCGAACGCCGTTTATCATCCGCTTTACGCCGGCCATGTGGACATCCTCGCGTTCGACACCGGCGGTTACGATGCGCGGATTGATGCCAAGACCGGCGCGCTCGTTTCGCAAATTCGCTCCTACAAAATGGCGCGCGACCTCGGCGCGAGTTGCGACGCGCCGCTTGGCGATGAACTGCTTTGCGCCCAACAAATGGCGTTTGGCTACGAATCCCCGGTGGCCGGTTACGCCGGCTCGCCGTGGATGGCGGCGCGCTCCGGCACCACGGCGACGATTGAATTTTACCGGCATTATTTTTCGCGCTATTACACCGGCACCCGCAACGTGGCGGACGTGGCGGTGCTGCGCAATTGGCCGTCCATGGCTTACAGCATCAACGCCACCTACACGCCCGCCACGCTGATGGAGCAGGTGCTGATCCAGCATAAAATTCCGTTCGATCTGCTCTTTGACGAAGAGTTGACGAACCTTGACCATTATCAATCCGTGATTCTCGCGGGCCAGGAATGTGTCTCGGATGCACAGGCGAAAATGTTGCTCGAATATGTCCGCCGCGGCGGCACGCTAGTCGTGACCGACAATACCGGCGAATACAACGATTGGCGCGAGAAGCGCCACAAGAATCCGTTCCTGCCCGCGCGGGCCGAGGGCAGGGGAGAAATCGTTAACATTCCCAAAATAGTGCCGGACGTGAAGTTTGAAAAAACTTCCGGCGGCAATGACAATCCAGAACCCGGCGCGAGCTCGCAGCCGACGCCCAAGCTGTCGCCGCCGCAATGGCTGCTGCCGAAAAATCATCAGGAAATTTATGATGCGATCACGGGCGCATTGCCGCGCGGGCTTTCTTTGACGAGCGATGCGCCGCTGACGACCGTGGCCGAAATGCTGACTCGAACGGAGTCACGCGAGACGATCATTCACTTCGTCAACTTCGACCGGAAGAATCCGCTGTCGCCGTTCAAGATGACCGTGCGAAAACAATTTGCCGGCGCGGTGAAGTCCGTGACCTGCTTCTCGCCGGACGCGGATGAGCCGGTGACGCTCCAATTTGAAACGACCGGTGATGTCGTCCGTTTTACGGTGCCGCCCCTGCGGATATATTCGATGATCGTGCTGGCGCAAGATGAAGGAAAATAAAAGCAAGGCCAGTCGCGCGAAGACCGCGAAGGTTGCGAAGGACGGAATTAATTTATCGGCGGCTTGAAATTCCTTCGCCGACTTTGCGTCCTTCGCGCGACAAACTGAAGTTTTTTTCTTTTGCCACGGCCCGTTTGCCCGTTCAATTCCCTGGTGCATGTCGTCAGGCCATCGGTGGAACCGCTCGGTTGGAAAAAATCTTTCCTATGGCTCGCGCTGGCGGTGGTGTGTTTTCATGTCGCTTACACGTCGCTCAAATATCCGGCGACGGGTTTGTTTATCTTCGGCTACGCTTGGGGACTCGTCCAACTCACAAACCAGTTAACTGTCCGGCGCGCGTTTTATTTCGGTCTGGTCACTGGATATTTGTGTTACGCGCCCCAACTGTTTTTCATGTGGAGCATCTTCGGACCGTGCGCAATTGTGTTGTGGCTGGTGCTGGCGTTTTGGGTGGGGCTGTTCGCAGCAATTGTTTGCGGCAGCCGCCGGCGTTGGGGCCAAGTCAAAGCTGTGTGGCTGATTCCGATAGTCTGGACCGGCGTGGAATATTTCCGAAGCGAACTCTACTTCTTGAGGTTTTCGTGGCTGAATGTTGGCTACGCTTATCCGGCTTGGCTCAATGGAACTGGAATGTATGGCCTTGGTTTCGTTGTTTTTGCAATTGTTTCGTTATATTTCCACAGGCATTTGCTGACTCAGAAAATGATTGAAGCAATATTGATTTTGGTATTGTTGTTAATTTTATGGGCAATCCTTCTTCCGGCGATAGCCTATACAAAACACAAACGCGTTCCTCCGGTTTCCCTCGTCGGTGTCCAAATGGAATTCCCGCCAGAACATCTTCTGCCCAGAATTCTCGACCAGGCTTTGGCCAAAAACACCAACGCGCCGATTTTTGTCCTGAGCGAATACACGCTCGACGGCGGCGTGCCCGACGCGCTGAAAAACTGGTGCCGCGACCACGCGCGCTTTCTTGTCGTGGGCGGCAAGGATGTCATTACGAATGACGTTTATTACAACACGGCCTTTGTCATCGGCACGAACGGTGAGATTGTGTTCAAACAGGTCAAACGCGTGCCCATCCAGTTTTTTCACGATGGCCTGCCGGCGCCGGAACAGATGGTCTGGAATTCGCCATGGGGCAAGATCGGTTTCTGCATCTGCTACGATTTGAGCTACACGCGTGTTACGGATGAACTCGTGCGGCAAGGCGCGCAGCTGTTGATCGTGCCGACGATGGACGTGGCGGAATGGGGCCGGCACCAGCACGAGCTGCACGCCCGCGTCGCGCCGGTGCGCGCGGCAGAATACGGCATCCCGATTTTCCGCCTTGCCAGTTCCGGCATTTCACAAGCCGTGACCGGCGGCGGCAACGTCGTCGCGCAAACCCGATTTTCCGGCAACGGCGACATTCTGACGGCGCAACTTCGCCTGCCACCGCGCGGCTCGCTGCCCTTGGATCGTTTTCTCGCGCCGCTTTGCGTCGGCGTGACCGCCATCGTCACGGTGACGTTGATGTTTCTCACTTGGAAAGAAAAACGCGTTTGGCTGAAGGCTTGAAAAGTCTGTGCGTTTTTTCTTTCTCCAACCGGCGTTTGCCCGTTCAATTCCCTGCCATGTCGCGCGAATACGTCCTGAAACCCTATCAGCCGGAGGTCCATCTCCAGATTGGTTACGCGCAGGAACTCAATCCACAGCAGCTCGCTGCCGTTACCGCGCCGCCGGGGCCGGCGCTGGTCATCGCCGGCGCGGGTTCGGGCAAGACGCGCACACTCACTTACCGCGTGGCGTATCTGCTGGAGCAGGGGATTCCCGCCGACCGCATTTTACTGCTCACGTTCACCAACAAGGCCGCCGGCGAAATGATGCGACGCATTTCCGATTTGCTCGGCCAGGAATTGCGGGCGCTCTGGGGCGGCACGTTTCACTCCATCGGCGCGCGGATTTTGCGGCTGCACGCCGAGGCGGTCGGCTACCAGCCGGACTTCACGATTCTCGACCGCGATGACGCGCAGGATTTGATCAAGGCGTGCGTCACCGACGCCGGCATCGAAACCAAGGGCACGCATTTTCCAAAACCGGCGGTGCTGAACGAAATTTTTTCGCTCACGGCCAACACGCACAAATCCACCGAGGAATTGGTGGCCGGACAATTCAGCTACTTTGAGTCGTTCGCCGCGCAGATCGCCGTGCTGGCCAAGAAATACACGGAGCGCAAACGCGCGACGAACGCAATGGATTTTGACGACCTGCTCGCACTCTGGCTGAAGCTGTTTCAAGACAACGCCGAAATCCGCGAGCAGTATCAGCGCCGGTTCCAGTTCATTTTGGTGGACGAGTATCAGGACACGAACAAGCTCCAGAGCGATTTGATTGATCTGCTCGCCGCGCGGCATCACAACGTCACGGTGGTCGGTGACGATGCGCAAAGCATCTATGCCTGGCGCGGCGCAAATTTTGCAAACATTTTGGAATTTCCCAAGCGCTATCCCGGTGCGAAGGTTTTCAAGATCGAGACGAATTACCGCAGCACGCCGGAAATTCTCAACGTCGCGAACGCCGCCATCGCCGCGAACGTGAACCAGTTCGCGAAAGAGCTGTCGCCCGCGCGCAAGTCCGGTGTGAAGCCGGCGCTCATCCAATGCCAGGACGCCGGCCAGCAATCGGCGTTCATCGCCCAACGCGTTTTGGAATTGCGCGAGGAAGGCCAGAACCTGAACCACGTCGCGGTGCTTTACCGCTCGCATTTTCACGCGCTGGAATTGCAGTTGGAGCTGACGCGGCAGCAGATTCCGTTTTCCATCACGAGCGGCATCCGGTTTTTCGAGCAGGCGCACATCAAGGACGCGACGGCGTATTTGAAACTCGTCGCCAATCCGCGGGATGAAATTTCGTTCAAACGGCTGGTGCAATTGCTGCCCGGCGTGGCGGCGAAAGGCGCGGACAAACTGTTTCGAAATTTTCAAAGCAGCAGCCGAGGTAACGAGGCTCAAATTGAAATCGGAAATCGGAAATCGGAAATCGGAAATGAGTTAGAGCCTCCTTACGTTAGTTGCTACAAGATGGCGACCGCGTTGCAATCCTGTTCCAAATCGGTTCCAAAAAAGGCTGCCGTGGCGTGGGCGCAGTTTGTCGCCACGATTTCGCAGCTCGAGGATCCGGTCGTGCGCAAAAGCGCGGCGAAGATGCTGCGGCTGGTGATGGATGCGGGCTACGACGATTATCTGAAGGAGACCTATGCCAACTACGAGCGGCGCCTGGAGGAATTGGAGCAGCTCGCCGAGTTCGCTTACCAATTTGGCAGTGTGGAGGAATTTCTCACGCAACTCGCGTTGCTCACCAACGTCGAGGCCGAGGACGGCGACGCGGCGAAGGGCGACGACGAAAAGCTCAAGCTCTCGACCATCCACCAGGCGAAGGGTCTGGAGTTCGACGCCGTGTTCGTGATCATGCTGTGCGACGGCATGTTTCCCTCCACGCGCTCGATGGAAAGCACCGAGGGTGAGGAAGATGAGCGGCGTTTGTTTTACGTGGCCGTCACGCGGGCGAAGAACGAACTCTACCTGACCTATCCGCTGATCCGCGGCGGCTTCGGCAATTCCGGCAGCGACATGTTCCAATCGCCGTCGCGTTTTTTGTCCGAGATTCCCAAGGACTTGTTGAACGAATGGAACCTGCGCCCGGCGAATGCTTATGGGTGATGTGGCGCGGGTTGAACGTGGATTCGGGTGTTGGCCAGTCGCACAATTTTCAACACGCAAAAGGTGGCGGAACCAGATCTGGGAAGCGCAAATTTATTGAGCTTTTGTCAACTCTTTGTAGCGCTTTAATGCTTTTGGATTGCCTTCCTTGGAGGTAAAGGAGTCCATGAAGCACTGGACGGCTTTGTTGGTATCCACTTCGCAACCTTTTCCAGCAAGATAACATTCTCCCAACTCGTAGGAAGCTTCCGAGCTGCCAGATTTTGCCCTTTTATCAAGCTCATTGAACTTCTCGACTGGCGTCAAGATTCGCTGTGGCGGGATAAACATTATGCCCATGTCATAAACTTGATACGGGCCGACTTTTCCAGTCAGCATGGCTCTCGTGCCAGGATCAATCGACATGCCAACACCGTAGATGGCCGAATTTCTTAAAATAAAAGGGGCGGCAAGGGGATTGGGCGGCGCAAAATAGACCCGGTGTGTTTCACTCGCTACCGCAGCCGTGCGCCCGTTCATGTTGTGGCCGGTCACTATTTTAGAGGATCCAGCGACTGTATAGGCATGGCAAATCATGTCCTTCCCGGAAATTTGAAGAACTTCTAAAAAACAATTGAAGGTGCCAAAGCGTGGGTCGTTGACTGAGTAAATCTTGCCATCAACCTTTCTCTCTTGGGCCTGGGCTTGGAACACAAGCATCGTGATGCCGACCACAATAAAGAAAGCCAAGTTTTTATTATTCATAAATTCCCCTAAAGAATTGAATTAAATCGTGTGCAAAGATTGAACACACAAATTCATCCAGTTTCAAGTGCTTTTTAAACATCAACTGCTGGCCGCGCGATAGGCATTCCCGCCGTGCTCAATGCACTTGGAGAATATAAAATTGCTGCGATGAGGCGGATGAGAAACCGTTGGTCGTGGTGAGGATGAAGCTTCCGCTGGTGCTCAAAACATTGGTGAACACCGGCAGCCATTGGCTCAACGGCGCGGCCACATTTGTGCTGGTCAGCACGTAGTAAGTGCCGCCGGCAATTCCGTTGGTGGCGTTGAGGACAACGTTGCCGCCGGAAAGGCTGATGCCGGTGAGCGCGGGCGCCGGCCGGGTTGTCTGTCCGCTGTAATAGCGCACTTTCTTCGCGGTCGCGGTCAATCCACTCAAAATGCTGCTGGCGCTGCCACCGCCGAGCGGAATCCGCCACAGCGCCGGTGCATTATTTCCGGCGTCGGACAAATAAATCGCGGAGTGGGCCACATCCAAATCCAGCGCCGTGCAGCGCTGCACGCTGCCGGACGCCGTGAACAATGTGGTCAACCCGGGAATGCCGTAACCCACGTTGGCGCCGCCATAACTCACCCGCTGCAGGCAGTTGTTGGTCTGCACGGTGGAACTGACAGTGAAATAAACCATTTGGCTCGTCGGCTCCGCCGCGAGGTCGGTAGGATAGGCATTGGTGATGGTGACCAGCGCCGTGGCGCTGCCGCCGGCGAGGCTCATGCTCCAGATGGTTTTCGTGCCGACATCGGCAACGAACATTTTTGAGTGCGCCACATCCACGGCGAGCGCCGTGCAGCGCGACACGGCGGAGCCACCGGTGGCCGTGAACAGCGTGGTCAGATTGCTTCCGGTATAATCCATCCGCTGAACGGTGTTGTTGTTTTGGATGGTGGAACTGGTGGTGAAATAAATTTGTTCGTTCAGCACATCCAAAACGAGGTCGGTGGGATAACTGGTCACGCCGCTTTGGATCCGGGTCAATCCGCTGCCGTCAAGGTTCACGCTCCAAATGGATTTGTCGGTAGCGTCAATAAAAAACAACTTCCCATTCAAGCCATCCACGGCCATCGCCGTGCAGTGAACCGGGGAACCGGACGCCGTGAACAGGGTGGTCTGGCTGCCGCCATTGGAGCCGACTCGGTCCAGCGTGTTCAGGTTTGTGGTGGCGCTGCTGGTGTTGTAGTAGACCGGCACCGAGGAGATGTTGGCCTGCACCGGCTGGGTGGCCAGCAGGCTGACCACCAAAAGCCCGACTGCTAAAATCAGTTTGCGCATGAATGTAAAAAATTGACCGCCATTTGCCGAAACGGCCTGCCACGCCATCAGTTGCGTGAGGGGAAAATACCAACCGTGGCGATGACGAAATTCACGCACAGGTAAGGCGGCATAATGGGCACCGGTATGTTGCTCCCGGCCAAGTCCGTCGCGGCCCCGTTCCCGTAGGCCAAGGCTGCCGATGTGTTGGGAGTTTGATCAGAATAGTTCAAGGAAGTGCCGGTGGACTCAATGGCCGGCACATGCCCCGCCGGGCTGGCTTGGTTGCCCGCGCCGTCGTAGGCTCCGAATCCCAGTTTGGCGTTGGCGCTGCTCAGAGTATGATGGTGAGCGGGCAAATTATTGGTTTGCAGGGTGACCTGTTCGACTCCGCTCGTCTGGCCAATGACATAAGTTGAAAGGCCAGGGCCCGTTCCCTGATGGATCGGCACGCGGCTCTGCAGGTTGGGCAGGGCGAAATTGGTCGTGCCGTTGCCGCCGTAATATGTGCCGATGAGCGAAAAAAGGGCCGTGTATTGTTGAATGGGCAGCAGTTGGCCGTTGCACAGCATCCAGCCGCGCGGATTAAAATTAAAGCCGACCATCCTGATTTCGCCGATAAAGGGTTCTGACATAATTTGCCTTTTTTAGTATTCTATTTTTAGGTTGTTTGCGCGAAGGAAGCAGCCGCAGACGCAGGCCGGTTGAAACCCGCTTCATAACGAACGGTGTCACTCTTGGGCATGCCGATCTGGCCGATGAACATTTCAAACCGGCCCAAGTGGTCGTGTTCAAACCGGTGAATGGATGACGCCACCATCACATCGTTTGCCCCGCTGAAAATGAGGGAAAATTTTTCGTAGCCAGCGTCGCCGGGTAATGGTTTTCCGGGCCGGACGGGCGTGGGCCGGGCGAGCGGGGCTTTGAGCAGCTTCAATTCCACCACTTGTCCGGGCGAAACCCAAACGTGGAAAGCGGTGTTGACCTGGGCGGCCAGCTCGGCGTAGCTCAATGTTTCGAGCGGGCGAAAATTACGGGTGGAAGTTGCCGTCTCGGCAATGGAAGTGAGCGGAGCGACCGCCAGCGCTGTCATGGCGGCGGAACAATCGAAAATAAATTGGCGGCGTGATTTATTTCATTGGGCTCCAAAACTCAAAAATTATCTCGTCCGTGTTTAATTGTTTTTATAATGACTATAATTTGCTCAGAGTCAAACAATTTTCAGCCGCCGGGATGGATTCGGGCGAAACCGCCGAAGCGGCGGATTCACGGGCGATTGCGCTTGTCTCAAAATCTTTTTTCACCTAGTAAAGCGGGGGCGTTTTGCCGGGCATTTCTGCCCGTTGCGAACCCCGCCAAACATTTTGAACACAATCTCTGTCCGCGACGAACAACCTGAGGACGAAGCGTTCCTCTTCGAGCTGTATGCCAGCACGCGCCAGGAGGAATTGGACGCGGCGGGCTTTCCGCCAGAAATGCGGAGCGCCTTTCTCGCGATGCAATTTCGCGCCCGGCAGCAAGGCTACCACACCGCCTTTGCGGGCGCGGAATTTCAGATTATTTTAGTCAACGGCGTGAATGCCGGACAGATCATCATCCATCGCACCGGCGAGGAATTGCGCGTGGTGGACATCGCGCTGCTGCCGCCGTTTCGCAATGCCGGCGTCGGCACGTCGCTGCTGCGCAAACTTTTCGGCGAAGCGGCCGCCACGAAAAAGCCTGTGCGCTTGAAAGTGGATCGCGGCAGCCGCGCCGAGCGACTATATGAACGGCTGGGTTTCCAAAAAATCGGCGAAACGGATTTGTATTTCGAGCTGGAATGGCGGTCGCCGGCTGAGCCGGTCGTTGAGCCGCTGCTGCCGGACGCCGTGAAACTCCCGCTGCGCTTTGACGTCGCGCGGATGCAGGCGGATCTGGCGCGCATGATGGCCGATGAATTCGTGCCGCACTTCAACACCGCATATTACCAAGGTGACTGGAGCGCGGTGCCGCTGCGCGCGGTCGGCGGTCGCACGGATCATATCTATCCCGACCCGACGGCGAAAAATGCGTTTGCCGACACGCCGTTGCTGGCGCGCTGTGATTACATCCGCGAAGTGCTGGCGACGTTGCGTTGTCCGATGCAGGCCGTCCGCTTCCTCCGACTCAAGGCGGGATCGGTCATCAAGGAACATCGCGATCACGAACTCGGTTTCGAGGACGGCGAGGTGCGGTTGCATATCCCGGTCATCACCAATCCGGAAATGGAATTTGTGCTGAACCTGGTTCGCGTCATGATGAACGAAGGCGAATGCTGGTATCTCAATGTGAACCAGCCGCACCGCGTCGCCAATCGCGGCGCGACGGACCGCATCCATCTCGTGATCGACTGCGTGGTCAACAACTGGCTGCGCGACCAACTGCTGGCGGCGGCGGCTAATAAAGCCTTCGCCGGTTAGGCGAATCCTTGAACCAGCCGCTGCGTTTCGAGTTGTTGATACACCGGATCCAGCCAGCGCTGTGTGATTTCGCGGAGCTCCGCCGTCACCGCTGCGCGCTTGGCCGGGCCGTCCGGCTCAAACGGCTGCCCGGGATTTTTGGCGTTCATCCCCGCGACCTCCAGCATCCGCGCATTTTCCTCGCCGGAAAATTTCGCGGTCCAATAATCCAATAACTCCGGCCAGACGGCGGTGGGCAATTGCCGGTAGTTGATGAATTTCCCTTCGCCGGCCTGCGCCCGGGCCAGCATCGCCTCGCAGATTTTGGCCAGCACGCGGGCCCCATATTCATCAAGCGACATGCGGCTGACCATTTCATAATCCCAGCCGAACAAGCCGGGATCCAAAACGGTCGGAATCATCTGCGCCCCACGGTGGCGATTGACATGCGACGCCATCACCTCGACCGGATCGCGATAAACAAAAATCCACGGCACGCCCGGAAAGGCGCGCTGGATCAGCGGCAGGAACAGTGCGTGCCAGCAGTCAAATTTGATGAATAGATTTTTTTCCGCCGGCTGCCGCCGCCAGCCGAGAATCGCGACGAGCCATTGCAGCCATTGCACCCGCTGTTCCTCCGTGATGCGAGGATCGCGAAAATGCGCCCGCAGGATGTCGTCCACCGGGCCGGGTTCGGAGAGGACGATGTTTTCCGGCGCGACCGCGAGCATTTGTGAAATCAGTGTCGAGCCGCAGCGCGACATATGGAAAATAAATCCCGTCGGCTTCACGCTCGGCTGCCTCGCGGCTATCTCGCCCAGATTTTCCAACGGCGTTTGCGGGCGGAACAGCAGGTTGGCCGGATGCCGCACGCACGGTTGAATAGTCTGCGCAAAAAATGGGTCGGTGAACCGCTGCTGATCCAGCCAGCCCCAATCCACCAGCGGTCGGGCGTCGCGCCAAAAAATCCGCATCGGAATCCAGCCGGTGAAATCGGTCATAGCCACCTTTCCAGCCAGGCCTGGCGTTGCTCGCGCACGGAGGTTTCCACCGTCGCCGCCGAGAAAATACAGCCACGTTCCGCGCCGAGTTGAACGGTGAGCGCGATGAAATCCTGTTGATTGGCCGCGGCGCGCAGCCGGGCGTGTAGTTCCGGTTCGGCCAGCACTAAATCGCGGAACCGCATCAATTGCTGGCGCTCATCGTCGAGGATCGTCATTCGCGGAGGATTCTGAATCGCCGCCAGCGGCATTGCAAGCCCCGCCCGCCGGCACATTGCGCCTTGGCAAATCTCGAATTCATTGCTACTCAAAGCCCCGCCATGACTCCAGCATCCAACCCGGAAGTGACGGAAAAAATTGTCGCGTTTCTCCGCGAGATCGGCCTGGAGGTGCGGGCGGCTGGCATTGCCGGCGACGTGATTTTGCCCGGAATCAAGGTGGATCAAGGCGTTCTGTTTTACGATCCGGCCAAGCTGCAATTTCCGGGCGACCTGTTGCACGAAGCCGGACACCTTGCGGTCAAGTTGCCGGCCGACCGAAAGCTGGCCGGTGCCAACTTGGGCAGTGATCCGGCGGAAGAAATGATGGCCATCGGCTGGTCTTACGCGGCAATCCTGCATCTGCAGCTTCCACCTGAAGTGGTGTTTCATGCGGCTGGCTATCGTGGTGGCTCGCTATCGCTCCTCGAAAATTTTGCGGCCGGACGCTTTCTGGGGGTGCCAATGCTGCAATGGCTCGGCATGACTTATGATGAGAAACAAGCCCGGGAAATCGGCGCCGTTCCCTATCCCAATATGAAAAGCTGGCTGCGTGCGGCTTGAACTGAATTATTTTTTCCGGGCAAACGCCGCGTCAAACGCCGCCTGGTTCGGCGTGAAATCCAGTTTGCGCACGAACGCGCTGCTTTCCGTCGCGCCGTGGATTCGGTCCATGCGGCCGTCCTCCCATTCCACTGACAGCGGACCGTGGTAGCCGACGTCGTTCAGCGCAACGATGATATCTTCAAATTTAATATCGCCGTGGCCGAGCGAGCGAAAATCCCAGAAGCGGCGCGCGTCCGTGAAATCCGTGTGGCCGCCGAACACGCCGACCGTGCCGTCGCCGTGTCCCCACCAGACATCCTTCATGTGCGCGTGAAAAATGCGGTCGGGAAATGTGCGGATAAACTTCACATAATCTACGCCCTGATAGCCGAGGTGCGACGGGTCGTAATTGAAACCAAAACGCGGATGGTTGTTGACCGCGGCCAGCGCGCGTTGGGCCGAGGCGATGTCGAAGGCGATTTCCGTCGGATGCACTTCGAGCGCAAAGTTGACATTTTCTTTTTCAAAAACATCCAGAATTGGCAGCCAGCGTTTGGCGAAATCTTTGAAGCCGCGTTCGAGAAATTCCTGGCTCGTCGGTGGGAACGCGTAAAGCGCGTGCCAGATGCTGGAGCCGGTGAAGCCATTCACTACGGCGGGTCCTTGCGGACAGCCACCCTTTTGCATTGCGGGCGCCGCGTTGAAAAACTTTCGCGCGGCACGGGCGGTGACTTTCATTTTTTCGGCGGCGCGCTGGCGGACGCCTTCCGGTTTTCCGTCGCCCCAGACATCGGCAGGCAAAATCGCCTGGTGCCGTTCGTCAATCAAATCGCATACGGCCTGGCCGACGAGGTGGCTGGAAATGGCGTAGCATGACAAGCCATGCTTGGCGAGCAGTGCCCATTTTTTTTTGCAGTAATCCGGTTCGGCCAGCGCGCGGTCCACTTCAAAATGGTCGCCCCAGCAGGCGAGTTCCACGCCGTCGTAGCCCATTTTTCTGGCGAGCGGCAACAGTTCGGCGAGTGGCAGATCGGCCCATTGGCCGGTGAAAAGGGTGACGGTTCTTGGCATAAATAAATGAAATTGTGTCCAGCCATGTTGCCAAGCGGCGGGGGCAGGTCAAGCGCGCTTGAAAAAATAAAATGAAACCGCGTCACTTCGTCCTGCGTCATTGGCTTGGTCCCGCAGGTCATCCGGCTTCGGGCTACAAATGCACAAGAATTGTTACGCTTTTCAAATTGCTTTACGGATTCAGTTCGGATTAAATCTGGCCCAACATGAGTGATGCCAACGAAAATAAAAATGATGGCGACGAAAGCTGCAACTGCGATTATTCGCTCGCTTTTCTAGTGCTGCGCCTGTGGCTGGCGGTGCGTGCGATCCTGACCGGCATCGAAAAATTCGGCACCTACAAAACCATCCAGAAACCGTTGATTGATCCGACCACCGGCATGGAAGATCCGAGCGGCGCGATGGTGGACGTGAAAATAAAATTTTATTCACTCACGAATTATTCCGGCATTCCCGCGCCACTGAAGGACAAGTTCGCCAACGAGCCGTTGCTGCCGCATTCGCTGCTGGGGATGTTTGACCATCTGCTGGGGCCGACGCTGATCGCTACGGGCATCATGCTACTGCTCGGGTTGGGCACGCGGCTGGCGCTGTTCACGCAAGGTATGATCTACGTCGCGCTGACGGTCGGGCTGATTTTGATCAAGCAGGACGATGGCATTTCGTGGCTGGGCATCCATGTGGCGCTCGTCGCATTTGCGCTGATGCTGGCGAAACACAACAAACTCGCCCTCCTCAAAAAATGGTAAAGCCCACCATTACCCGCCGCGAGTTTATCGGCACGACGGCTGCCGTCGGCACGGGCTTGATGCTCGCGTCCGGCGCCAAAGTTTTCGGCCAGGCCAAATCCGCGAACAGCAAGATCAACATTGCGCTCATCGGCTTCGGCGCGCAGGGCCGCGTGCTGCTGGAGTCGCTGCTGAAAATAGACAGCATCCATCTCGTGGCGATAGTGGACATTTGGGATTACGCCCGCACCTACGGCGAACGCTACCTCAAAAAAATGGGCGCAGAAATCCGCGCCTACGAAAACTTCGAAGACCTGCTCGCGCACGAAAAAGATTTGCAGGCGGTCGTGGTGGCAACGCCGGATTTCTGGCACGCGCCGATCACCAACGCCTGCTTGAAGGCGGGCCTGCACGTTTATTGCGAAAAGATGATGAGCAACACCATCGAAGGTGCGCGCTCGATGGTCAAGACGATGCAGGAAACCGGCAAGCTGCTGCAGATCGGCCACCAGCGCCGGAGCAATCCGCGCTACCTGTTTGCACTCAACCGGCTCGTGCGCGACGCGAAGATTTGCGGCCGACTCACCGCCGCGCAGGCGCAGTGGAACCGCGCGGTGACGGAAGATTTCGGTTTTCCGAAAAAGGCCGCGATGCCGCCGGAACAGCTCGCCAAATACGGTTTCACCGACATGCACCAGTTCCGCAATTGGCGCTGGTTCAAAAATCTCGGCGGCGGCCCGCTGTCGGATTTGGGTGCGCACCAGATTGACATTTTCAACTGGTGGTTCGGCGTGAAGCCGACCTCGGTGTTTGCCAGCGCTGGTTTGGACTACTACAAAAACCACGAATGGTTCGACAACGCCATGGTGGTTTACGAATACCCGCTGCCCGACGGCGTGGCCCGTGCGTTTTACCAAGTGCAGACCACGACGAGCGCCGGCGGCGGTTATTTCGAGTATTTCATGGGCGACGAAGGTTCGCTCAAGATGTCGGAGAATCCGATTCTGTCGGCGATTTATCGCGAAGCCCGCGCGCCGTCGTGGGACGACATCATCCAGAAGAATTACATCCGCGCCAAGGCCGCGCCCGCCGTGCCGGCCGACGCCGCGAAGGTGGACGTGCGTGAAACGGCCCAGCTCGCGGAGTTTGAAATCCCCGTGTCGTTCAACAAGCCGCCGCACATGCCGCATCTGGAGAATTTTTTCCACGCCATCAACGGCAAAGGAAAATTGAACTGCCCCGGCGACGAGGCGTTTTCCAGCGAATACGTCATCCACAAGGCCAACGAAGCCGCGACCGAACGGAAATTGATTGCCATCACTCCCGAAGAAACCGAAGCTTGAATTGATCTCCTATGAATAAAATGCAGTTGTCCATTGCCACCGTGTTGCTCGCCGTCACCGCCGCGTTCGCCGCCGATCTGGTGCCGCTCAAAACCGACCTGCCCAAGCCGCTATTTGTGGGCACGCCGGTGGCGATCAAAGTGCCGAATCTCGAGCCGGCGCAAAAGGGCCAGCGCCCGAACTTCCTGGTGCCCGCCGGCACGGTGAATCTTGCCAAGGGTAAAAAGGTTTCTGCGAGCGACAATGACCCGGTGGTCGGCACGCTCGACCTCGTCACCGACGGCGACAAGGAAGGCGACGAAGGTTCGTGGGTCGAACTCGGCCCCGGCAAACAGTGGGTGCAGATTGATCTGGAAAAAGATGCCGATATTTCCGCCGTGATGGTCTGGCATTTCCACTCGCAGGAACGGGTTTATTTCGACATCGTCGTGCAGGTTTCCGACGATAAGGATTTCGCCAAGGATGTGAAAACCATTTTCAACGCCGACACCGCGAACGAACTCGGCCTCGGCGCCGGCACCGACCGGCCCTACATCGAAAGCTATCAAGGCAAATTGATTGATGCCAAAGGTGTCACAGGCCGTTATGTCCGGCTCTACAGCAAGGGCAACACGACCAATAAACTGAACCACTACATCGAGGTTGAAGTGTTTGGCAAACCTGCCGCCTAAATTTCGCTGGGCGATTTTTTTCGCCCTGGCGCTGCTCGCCCTGGCCGTCCGTCTGCCGCAACTCGGCGTCCGGCCGATGCACACCGACGAATCCATCAACGCGTATATTGTCGGCCAGTTGCTCGGCGGAGAAAAATTTCACTACGACCCGCAGGATCGCCATGGCCCAGCCCTCGCCGCCGAAACCTTGCCCGCCGCCCGGCTGTTCGGTGCGAAACAATTCGCCGACCTGACCGAGGTTCAACTCCGTCTGGTGCCTGTTTTGACCGGCGTGGTGACGGTTTTGATGTTTGGCGCTGGCGTGGAGATGTTCGGTTTTATTGCGTGTCTGGTCGCCGCCATCCTGTTCGCCGTTGCGCCGCTGCCGGTTTATTACAGCCGCTATTTTATCCATGAAACATTGTTTGTCGCCGCGACGTTCGGATTTATTCTATCCGGCTGGCGCGCGTGCAAAAATAACTCGCTTGGCTTTGCCGCGCTCGCTGGTGGTTGTGCCGGGCTGATGCTGGCGTGCAAGGAAACCGCGATCATCCATTTCGTTGCGTTGGGCGTGGCGCTACTTTGCGGTTGGTGGCTGCAGCCGCGCGAAAAACTTCCCGCGCCGAAAATCCTGGCGACGACACTGGTTGCATTTCTTTTCACGGTGATGATTTTGTTCACCTGGTTTGGACGCAATTGGTCCGTGTTCACCGATTTGAACCACGCCGTCCCGCGTCTCGTCGCCCGCGCCGGCGGCGAAGGCCATGAAAAACCGTTCGGCTATTATTTTTATCTGCTGGACCCGATGTTCGTTTTGTCGTTCGTGGCCGCCGCCGGCGTCTATGGCGCGATTTGCGAAGCCGTTGGCAGCACGCGCAAGACCAGTCTGTTGCTGATTGTTTATGGGCTGGCGGTTTTCGTGATTTACTCCGCCATTCCTTATAAAACGCCGTGGCTGGCGTTGAATCTCTGGTTGCCGCTGGCGCTGATTTGCGGTTTTGGCGTGCAGGCGTTTTGGGAACACATCAAAAGTCCGGCCGCGCGCTGGGGCATGGCCATCGCACTGGCCATTTTGTTGGCGAAATTGGGAACGCAAACCAAAGTGCTAGCGTTTGATCAGCCGGCGGATGAAAAAAATCCGCTGGCTTACGCACACACCAGCGAAGATTTACTGCGGTTGCCGGCGCGCTTGCGGGAACTGGCGCAGCCCGGAAAACTTTCCAGCCCGCGTATCGCCGTGGTCGCAGCCGACGCGTGGCCGCTGCCGTGGTATCTGCGGAAATTCTCGCAGGTTGGTTTTTGGCAGCCGAACCAGGAAACCGGCAATGCGGATTTTTTCATCACGACCACGGACGTGGCCGGAAAATTGGCCGAACGCCTAAAAAGTTTTCAGCCGGAATTTTTTGGCTGGCGGCCGAATGTGCTGCTGATTTTGTGGACGCCGTTGCCGGAGAAAAAGGCGGCGGAGGTGTTGCTCCCTTCAATGCAGCCATGAGTGAGATTAACGTCTTCAACCATCACGCGATGGCGACGCAATTTCAGGTGCGCATCGCCGCCGAGGAAAAAACTTACGCCGCGCAGGCCGCGCAGGCAGCGTTCGCGCTCACCGATGAATTGGAAGCGCAGTTAAGCCGTTTCCGGGCGAACAGCGACATCACGCAACTGGCCCAGCTCGCGCCCGGCGAAAAACTTCGGGTCTGCGAACCGGTGTTCGCATGTTTGCAAATCGCGCAGCGGCTGGAGTTCGCCTCGCGCGGCGCTTTTTCCGTGACGGCGGCGGCGCTGAAAAACCAGCCCACGCGACCGCTCTGGTCGTTGCTACCAAACGAATTTTCCATCCGTTGCGATAGCGGGAAATTGGGGTTCGATCTCGGCGCGATCGGCAAAGGTTTTGCACTGGATCGCATGGCGGACGTTTTGCGCGAGTGGGAATGTCCGGCGTTTCTGCTCGTCGCCGGCGGCAGCAGCATTCTCGCCGGCGATGCGCCTGCGGAAACCGCCGGCTGGTCTTGCGGCTTGGGCGACGATAATTCCCCGCAGCGTTACTGGCTAAAAAATATTTCGCTGAGCGGCTCCGGCCTGGCGGTGAAGGGAAAACATATTTTGGATCCGCGCACCGGCCAGCCGGCGCGGCGGCAAAATCGCGCCTGGGCGCTGGCCGATTCCGCCGCTGAATCGGATGCGCTTTCGACGGCGGCGATGGTTTTGAGCGAAAGTGAAATCGCCGAAGTCCTCGCCAAAAATAATTCGTGGCTCATCTTTCTCCACGAAGAAAAAAAATGGCGGCAACTGGGTCAGCGCCCGCTGCCGCCATCTGCGTAAATCAAGACGCGTCTTGGGGGGCGGCGCTGCTGCGCCGCCGGCTGGCTGACCAGCAGGTCAGCCCTACCGACTATTCGTTCTTCGCCGCCAGTTGCACCGGCCGGTAGCCGCCCTTGGATTTGAAATACAGAAACAGCGCGAGATAACAGGCGAAGGTGAACGCGGGAAACATCGCCATTTTGCCGAGCGCGCTGAACTTGCCGGCGGTCGTGGCCGCCTGGAGGTCGGCCTGCGATTTCGCGTCGGTGACGGCGGCGCTCTTCGCCGGGTCCACGGCCTGATATGCGCCGAGCAGATAATTTTGTTTCATCGTCACCTGCTGGTAGAGCGCGGGATTCGCGGCCTGCAACTGCTGGGTGGTGGAGGTTTCCTGCATGTAACCGAGAAACGGCGCGCCGAGGATGCCGACGGCCAGCATCCCGATGCCGCCCATCGCGTTCAAGGTCAGCGCACCGCCGCGCGGACATTGCTCCGAAGTCAGGCCCAGAATCGTCGGCCAGAAAAAAGTGATGCCGATGCCAAACAAAGTGGCGGCGGCGAAAATGGTGCCAGTGCCGGCGTGGGCGGTGTGCGAAAGCGCCAGGATGCCTAAACCTGCGAGCGCGGAACATGTCGCGAGCAGGCCAACGGGCGAAAATTTATGGGCGAGCGGCCCGGCGCAGAAACGCAAAACCAGCATGATGGCCGACGTGTAAACCAGCACCCAGGCGGAATTGTAGCCGGCGGCTTTCATCGGATCTTCCATCAGCGCGGTGATCCAGCCGTTGGTGCCGAGTTCCGTCGTCGCCTGCGGCATCATGATGATGATGAGAAACGCGAGCAGCAGCCGGCCAAAGGATTTGGTGATGGCGGTGAAGGCGAGCACAACCAAACCGGTGAGAATCCAACTGACCGTTTGCGACCAGCCAAACACCTGGCCGAGCTGTGCGAACACCAGTCCAAATCCAACGAACGCGCCAAAGACGCCCAGTTCCTTGAGCATGGCGAGATAGCTGACGCCGGCCTGCTCGCGTTCGCTTTTTGGAAATTGCTGGCCGATGAGCAGCAGAAAAAACGTGACGGCCGGAATCAAAATCAAACCGAGGTTGATGCGCCAGTCGGCGTTGTTGGCCAGCGCGATGGTGCAAAGCCCGCCCATCACGAGTCCCGCCGGCCAGCCGGCGTGCAGGCGGTTCAGCCATTTTACTTTGTCCGTGTTGAACATCGTGGAAACAATGGGATTGGCGTAAGCCTCAACCGTTCCGTTGCCGAGACCGAGGATGATGCTCCCCCAGTAGAGCAATTGGTAACCGTGCTTTTGTCCGGCCACCAGCGCATCGCCCGTCACGCCATGAATGCAACTGTAAGCGGCGATCGCCATCCCGGTGTAAGCGAGATAACTGACGAAGGAATAAATCATCGCCACCTTGTAGCCGATGCGATCAATGAACAGGCTGAAAATGATAATGCTCACGCCGAACGACCAGATGCCCGCGCCCTGCAACTCGCCGGCGACGACGTTGTCCAATCCGAAGTCGGCCTTAAATTGGCCGCCGCATAAAATCATGCGGCTAATAAACGCATAGCTGGTGGTAATGAGCGCAATGAAGCAGCCCCAGAAAAGAATTTTGTCATGACGATTGTTCATGGAATGCCGCAAATACTCGCGACCCGATCCCAAGAGGTCAACGGCAAATTAATATTCGTGCGAAATAAAATTCACGACAAGTTTTCAACCTTTGTGGAAGTCAGACCGCCGCGCGCTGCTGCGCCAAAAAATCCAGCCACGGTTTCATGCCGTCGCCCGTCTTGGCCGACAATTCGAAAATGCGGGCGTGATGGCTGATGCGGTGGAGGTTGACCAGCGCGAGGTCGCGGTTGAAACCGGCGGCGGCGGCCAGGTCACTTTTCGTCACCACCGCGACGTGGGCCGAATGAAACATGGGCGGATATTTCAGCGGTTTGTCTTCGCCTTCGGTGACGGACAGCAACACTACGCGCAAATCTTCGCCGAGATCGTAGTCCGCCGGGCAGACGAGGTTGCCAACATTTTCAATGACCAGCACATCGAGTTTATCGAGATCAAGCTGCGCCGCCGCTTTGGCCACCATGTCGGCGTCCAGATGGCAAACCGTGCCGGTGGTGATTTGCACGACAGGAATGCCGGCGGTGCGCAAACGCGCGGCGTCGTTGTCTGTGGCGAGGTCGCCGACAATCACGCCAACGCGCAAGCTGGTGCCGAGCCGGGTCGCAGTTTCGCGAATGAAAGTGGTTTTGCCTGAACCCGGCGAGGAAACTACGTTTAGCACGAGCAGTTTTTTCGCGCGGAAAAATCCCCGGTTGCGCTCGGCCAGCAGTGCGTTTTTCTCCATCAGCGAACGGTTGAGATCCACAGTTTTTTTGCCGTGGTCGTGCGCATGACCGTGGCCATGTTCGAGACCGTGATGATGTTCGTGTTCGGGCGAGTGCGCGCCGATTTTCACGTCGCCACCGACATTGCCGCAGCCGCATTCTTGACACATATTATGAGATCTCCACGTCGGCGATTTCCAGTTCCCGCCCGTGCCGCAACTCGCCGCTGACGTTGTGACATCGGGGACATTCGTTGAAAAAATCCACGCATTCAAATTCCGTCTGACACGTCATGCACCAGCACGCGGCGGAAATCGCCTCGATTTCCAGCGTCGCCCCGTCTGCCAGCGTGCCGTGGCACACGACGTCAAACGCAAACCGCATCGAGTCCGGCACCACGCCGCTCAAGCTGCCGATGCGCAGGCGCAATTTCGACACGCGGCTCGCCCCGGCGGATTTCGCGGCGTCCACGGCCATCCGCAGCGCTTCAGTCATGATGGCAACTTCGTGCATGAATGCGCTGCCAACGTGAACCGCCGGGGCGACAAAATCAAATCCTTCCGGCCATTTGACAATTTTTGGGTTTGGATTGCCAAGAAAGGGAAGGTTGCGCCGGAAAAGCGGGACGAAACTGTAGCATCGGCACGGTTCGCCTGATTTAGTTTTTATGAAGATCAATCACCCGCTTCACCCACGCGTCCGCGTGAAGATCGCCTTGCGCGGCGCGGTGCAGGGCGTGGGTTTTCGTCCGTTCGTCCACCGGCTCGCCACCGAACTGGCGCTGACCGGCTGGGTCAATAATTCGTCGCAGGGCGTCTTCGTTGAGGTGGAAAGCCCGCGTCCGGCGTTGGAACAATTTTTGCGCCGCCTGGAAACCGAAAAGCCGCCGCGCAGTTCCATCCAGAGCATGGAGACGACCTGGCTGGACGCGGTCGGTTTCCAGAAGTTTGAGATCCGCAGCAGTGAAACCGGCGGTGACAAAACCACGCTCGTCCTGCCGGACCTCGCCACCTGTCCCGATTGTCTGCGGGAAATTTTTGATCCGAAAAACCGCCGGTTCCGCTATCCGTTCACCAATTGCACGCGCTGCGGCCCGCGTTTCAGCATCATCGAGTCCGTGCCTTACGACCGCGCGAACACTTCAATGAAAAAATTCGCGATGTGTCCGTCTTGCCAAGCGGAGTATGAGAATCCAAGCGACCGCCGGTTTCACGCGCAGCCTAATGCCTGCCCGGTTTGCGGCCCGCATCTGGAAATCTGGAATCCCGCCGGCGACGCGATTTTGGGTGGCGACGAAGCATTGTTGGCGGCTGCGCAGGCGATTCGCCGTGGAAAAATTGTGGCGGTCAAAGGCATCGGCGGCTTTCACTTGCTGGCGGATGCGCGCAATGAAACGGCTATCCAGCTTTTGCGGGACCGCAAGCACCGCGAGGAAAAGCCGTTCGCGGTGATGTTCCCGTCGTTAGCCGCAATTAAACAAGTCTGCAAGGTTTCACCGCTGGAGGAACCATTGTTGGGGTCACCGGAAGCGCCGATTGTCTTGTTGCGGAAAATTGGGAATTGGAAATTGGGAATTGGAAATTCCGCCGCTCCCGGCAATCCCGATCTTGGCGTGCTGCTCCCGTCCAATCCGCTGCATCATTTGCTGATGTCGGTGTTGAAATTTCCGGTCGTCGCCACGAGCGGCAATCTGAGCGACGAGCCGATTTGCACGGATGAATTCGAGGCGCTCGAACGCTTGCGCGGAATTGCTGATTTTTTCCTCGTGCACGACCGGCCGGTGGTGCGACACGAAGATGATTCCATCGTCCGCGTGCTACTGGGCCGCGAAATGATGCTACGCCGCGCCCGCGGCTACGCGCCGCTGCCGATTCAAATTCCAAATTCAAAATTCAAAATTCAAAATGTCCTGGCCGTCGGCGCGCATCTGAAAAATTCCGTGGCACTGGCGGTCGGCGACAATATTTTTCTCAGCCAGCATGTGGGCGATCTGGAAACCGAACCGGCGCACACCGCCTTCCGGCGCGTCACCAAGGAACTGCCCAAACTTTACGGCGTGGAACCGGAACTAATCGCCGCCGATTTGCATCCGGATTATTTGTCCACGCAGTTTGCACAAACTAGCGGACGGAAAATTTTCGGGGTGCAGCACCACGTTGCACACGTCTTATCGTGCATTGCAGAAAACGAAGTGGAACTGCCCGCGCTGGGCGTAGCCTGGGATGGCACTGGTTATGGCCCTGACGGCACGATCTGGGGCGGTGAATTTTTCTTAGTCACCAAAGAAAATGTCGAACGGATAGTGCATTTGCGGCCGTTCCGCCTGCCCGGCGGCGACAAGGCGGTGAAGGAACCGCGTCGGGCCGCGCTGGGTTTGCTTTATGAATTATACGGCGAGGCAGTTTTCGAAATGACGCACCTGCCGCCGCTGCGCGAAATGCCGCCGGTCGAGATGGTGACCTTGCGCGGCATGTTGCAGCGCCGGTTTAATTCGCCGGTCACTTCCAGCATGGGTCGGCTGTTCGACGCGGTGGCGTCGCTGATCAACCTGCAACAACAGATGCGATTTGAAGGCCAGCCGGCCATGGAATTGGAATTCGCACAAGCCGGTTTTGCGACAGATGATTGCTATGGCTTGCCACTCATCACTCATCACTCGCCACTCACTTTGGACTGGTCGCTGATGATACATGAAATTTTGGCGGACGTGAACGGCGGCGTTTCCGTGGCGGAAATTTCCGCGAAATTTCACAACGCTTTGGCCGAGGCGGTGGTCGCCGTCGCCAAAAAATTCGGGCAGCCGCGCGTCGTTTTGAGCGGCGGCTGTTTCCAGAACCGCTGTCTGACCGAACGCGCCGTGACGCGGTTGCGCACGGAAAATTTTCAGCCGTTCTGGCATCAACGGGTGCCGCCAAATGACGGCGGCATCGCGCTTGGCCAGATTTATGCGGCCCGCAACCAACTCCATTTGAAATAAAAATTATGTGTCTCGCCATCCCCGGAAAAGTCGTGAGTATCAGCGGTGACGATCCGCTGGTGCGGATGGGCAAAATCAATTTCAGCGGCATCATCAAGGAAGTCAGCCTTGCGTATGTGCCGGAGGTGGTGATCGGCGATTACGTCATCGTGCATGTCGGGTTTGCGTTGAGCAAAGTGGACGAGGCCGAGGCGCAAAAAGTTTTTGAATATCTCCGGCAAATGGACGAGCTCGGCGATTTGGAACCGGAAGGCGTGAAATGAAATTCCTCGACGAATACCGTGACGGCGAGCTGGCGCAAAAACTGGCGGCCGAAATCCACCGTGTCACCACGAAGTCTTGGACGATCATGGAAGTCTGCGGCGGCCAGACGCACGCGATCATCAAATTCGGCATTGATGAACTGCTGCCCAAGCAAATCACGCTCATCCACGGGCCAGGCTGCCCGGTGTGTGTCACGCCGCTCGAGGTGATTGACCAGGCGCTGAAAATCGCCGCGCGGTCGGAAGTGGTTTTCACCTCGTTCGGCGACATGCTGCGCGTGCCGGGCAGCACGACGGATTTGTTGGCGGTGAAAGCGCTGGGCGGCGACGTGCGCATCGTTTATTCGCCGCTTGATGCGGTGAAGCTCGCCGTGGAAAATCCAACGCGCGAAGTGGTTTTCTTTGGCGTCGGTTTTGAAACCACCGCACCCGCGACGGCCATGGCGGTTTTTCAAGCGGCGCAAAAGGGTTTAAAAAATTTCTCGATGCTCATTTCGCACGTGCTCGTGCCGCCGGCGATCGAGGCGCTGATGTCGTCGCCGAACTGCCGCGTGCAGGGATTTCTCGCCGCCGGGCACGTCTGCGCGGTGATGGGCTACGAGGAATATTTTCCGCTGGCGAAAAAATATCACATCCCGATTGTCGTCACCGGCTTCGAGCCGCTGGACATTTTGCACGGCATTCTGCTGACGGTGCAGCAACTGGAGTCCGGCCGCGCCGAAGTGGAAAACCAATACGCACGGGCGGTCAGCCGTGCCGGCAACCTACCGGCGCAGGATTTGATCAAGAAAGTTTTCAAAATCGTTCCGCGCAAATGGCGCGGCATTGGCGAAATTCCACAAAGCGGTCTCGGCTTGAGTGCGGCTTACGCGGTGTTTGATGCCGCGAAGAAATTCAAGCTCGCCGACCATCGCGTCGAAGAGCCGGCCGAGTGCATCGCCGGATTGATTTTGCAGGGGCTAAAAAAGCCGCATGAATGTCCGGCGTTTGGCACACGCTGCACGCCGGAACATCCGTTCGGCGCGACGATGGTTTCGAGCGAAGGTGCATGCGCGGCTTATTATCGCTTTCGCCGGCACGACGCGAAAGAACTGGCGGGTGCAAAATGAAACCCATTAATTTTGGCGCTTCGTGTCCGATTCCGATTTCGCAATATCCGCACGTCCTGATGGCGCACGGCGGCGGCGGCAAGCTGATGCACCGGCTGCTGGAAGATGTTTTCGGCAAGGCGTTCAGCAATTCGATTCTGGACACACGCCACGACTCGGCGCAGTTCAACTTTCCCGCCGGCAAACTCGCCATGACGACGGACTCCTATGTCGTGCGGCCGATTTTTTTCCCGGGCGGCGACATCGGTTCGATGGCCATCCACGGCACCGTGAATGACCTGGCGATGAGCGGGGCGCGGCCATTGTATCTGACCAGCGCGTTCATCATCGAGGAAGGCTTGCCGATGGAAACCTTGTGGCGCGTGGTCTGTTCGATGCGCGTGGCGGCGGAAAAATGCGGCGTGCAGATTGTCACCGGCGACACGAAGGTCGTGGACAAAGGCAAGGGCGACGGCCTGTTCATTAACACGGCGGGCATTGGTGTCATCGAACATGAACAAAAAATTCTGCCGCAGCATGTCCAGCCCGGCGATGCCGTGATCGTGAGCGGCGACTTGGGCCGGCACGGAATGGCGATCATGGCCGTGCGTGAAGGCTTGCAATTTGAAAGCGCGATCGAAAGCGATTCCGCGCCGGTGCACGAAGTGGTTTTGGATTTGCTCCAGGCGGGAATCGAAATCCACTGCCTGCGCGATCTGACGCGCGGCGGCCTGGCCAGCGCGCTGAATGAAATTGCCGAAGCGGCCGGTGTGAAAATTGCCGTTGAGCAAAAGGCGATTCCGGTCCGCGAGGATGTTCATGCCGCCTGCGAAATGCTGGGGCTGGATCCGCTGCATGTGGCGAATGAAGGAAGATTTGTTGCTTTTATTCCGGCGCAGGATGTTGACCGCGCTTTGAAAATCATGGAACGGCACGAAGTAGCTGCCGGGGCAGCGCTCATCGGTCTGGTTGTGGGAAAATCCGCGCCGCTGGTGACGATCAAAAGTCCCCTCGGCGCGAGCCGGATTCTCGACATGCCGAGCGGCGAGCAGTTGCCGCGCATCTGTTGAATCCGTTCAGCGGGCCAGCGCGAGAGCTTGGGTTCGTTGGTAAATTTCTTCGGGTGCCCCTTCGGCGGAAATGGTGACGAGGCGGCCGCGTTGCTGGTAAAAATCAATCAGCGGCCGGCTGCTTTCTTCGTAGGCCTGCATCCGCACCATGATGAATTCGGGCCGGTCGTCATCGCGTTGGAACAATTCTCCGCCGCAGGCATCGCAGCGGCCGGCGATTTGCGGCGCATGCTTGGCCAGATGATAAACCGCTTTACATTCCGAGCAGGTGCGACGGCCGGCAATGCGGGCGATGACTTGTGCCAGGGGTAGTTCATAATTCAGCACGACGTCGAGTTGGACCTTTTCCTCGGCCAATAATTTTTCCAAAGCCTCAGCCTGCGCGACCGTGCGCGGAAAACCGTCGAGCAAAAAACCGCCGGCGCAATGCAAGCACCGCTGCCGTTCGCGCACCAGATCAAGCACCGTCGTATCGGGCACCAGTTCGCCGCGGTGCATGTGGTTGACCGCGTCCTGCATCGCGGGAGAAAGCCGGGCGGCGCCGCTGCACCGGGCGGAGCGAAACACATCACCGGTGGAAAGGTGGCAGCAACCCAGCCGCTCGCTCAACAGGTCGGCCTGCGTGCCTTTGCCGACGCCGGGCGCGCCGAGCATGATAATGCGCCACACCTGACCGGGCGGTTTGCGCGGGGGCATGAGGCAGGTGGCATCACCGCCTTTCAGCCACGCGGTCCGGTCATGTTTTGGCGCGGCAGCGGCACCTCCGGCTTTCGGGGAAAATAAGTTTTCATTCATCACTTAGGTTAACATATTTTTCGTGCTTACCAAAGCGGTGATGATCACTTTCCCAAAATGCGTGCGGTCTTGGGCAAGAAATGCGAAAGCAAATCAGCCGGGGCGGCGTTTCGGTGCCGGGACGCGCATCAGCATTAGTGCAAAAATTGCTTATGATTAAACAATCAGGGTGTGGCTGCCGGCAATCGGATTGGATTAGGTTTAGCTTGAAAATTGTGGAACCGGAAAACAACCAACCTATGATCGCGACCGCGCCGCCCAAAAAGAAACCCGGTGTTTCCTTTCATGTGCCGGCACGCGAGACGGCGTTCGACCGGCCGCGCGACTTTCTGGGCAACCGGTTTGTGTATGCCGTGATCTCGTCGCGAGCCGGCGGGCTGTCGCTCGGCGTGAACATGAACCCGGACAAGCGTTGCAATTTTGACTGCGCCTATTGCGAGGTGGATCGCCGGGTGCCGGCGACTGAAACCAAGTTGGATGTGGATGTGATGGCGCAGGAATTGCGGAAGTCGATTGCCTTCATTCGCAGTGGCCGGCTGGTGGAACAGCCCGCCTACCGCACGCTGCCCGCCGAATTGCTGCAGCTCCGGCAGGTGGCGTTGAGCGGCGACGGCGAGCCGACACTGGCAGCTAATTTTATCGAGGCATTACAGGCCGTTGTGCGCCTGCGGGCGCTTGGTGGTTTTTTCAAAATTGTCCTCATCACCAACGGCACCGGCCTGGATCATCCGTCGGTGTTGCGCGGACTGGACTACCTGACCAAGTCCGACGAAATCTGGATCAAGCTCGACGGCGGCACCCAGCCGTTTTTGGAAAAAGTCAATCGTCCGAGCGTGCCGCTGGAAAAAATTCTGGAAAATATTCGGCTCGTCGGCCGGCAACGGCCGGTGGTCATCCAAAGTTTGTTTCCCGCGATTCACGGCGAGGAACCCCCGCTGGAGGAACTTCAAGAATTCGCCCAGCGCCTGAAAGAACTCAAGGCCGCCGGCGCGCAGATTTCCCTGGTGCAGATCTATTCCGCCGCACGGCCCGGCAGCCAGAGCGACTGGGGGCATTTGCCGCTGCGGGTATTGTCGCAAATCGCGCAAACCGTCCGTCAGGTTGCGGGGTTGAAGGCGGAAGTTTTTTAGGCGGCGGCGGCCAATTTAAAAACCACCCTGGCTTGCGCCGGGGTGGTTTTGTCATTTCAAGCCGCAAAAAATTAACGGTCCGACGTGTAGCCTGTCAGCGCCTTCATGTATTGCGCCCGCTCAAACGCCGCCGGTTCCGGGCAGTTCTTTTGGCTCAAGCTGCCCTTGAGCTGTTTGACGGATTCGTATTCGCGTTCCGCCATCCAGTCAATCATGTCGCGCTCGATCGCGGCAATCTGCGGGATGCCGTGCCGGAGCAAGGTTGAGCAAAGCATCGTTACATCCGCCCCGGCCATGAGCATCTTCAGCGCATCCGATGCGCGATGAATGCCGCTGGTCGCCGCGAGACTGGCGTTGACGCGGCCGTGCAGCAGCGCAATCCACCGCAGCGGCAGCCGCATCGCCATCGGCGTGCTCAACAAAATATTCGGCTTCACTTCCAGCGATTCCAATTCGATGTCCGGCTGGTAAAACCGGTTGAACAGCACTAAGCCATCAGCCCCGGCGTCATCAAAGCGTTTGGCCATGTTGGCGAAGTTGCTGAAAAACGGGCTTAATTTCACCGCCACCGGAATGGTGACGTTCGCTTTCACGGCTTTCAAAATGTCGAGATAGGTCATTTCGACTTCCGTGCCGGTCAGTTCCAGGCTGGTCGGGATATAATAAATATTCAGCTCGAGCGCGTCCGCGCCGGCTTGCTGGATTTGTTTCGCAAATGAAGTCCAGCCGCCGTCAGACGAACCGTTGAGGCTGGCGATGATCGGGATTTTTGTCGCTTTTTTCGCCGCCGCGATATGTTTCAGATATTCCTCCGGGCCGAGCCGAAATTCCGCCGGTTCGGGAAAATAGCTGAGCGCCTCGGCAAAACTATTCGTGCCGTGTTCGAGGCTGCGGTGCAACTCCAGCCGGTCTTGGCGTAACTGCTCTTCAAACAGTGAATACAAAACCACGGCCGCGGCGCCGGCGTCGGCCATGCGCTTGATGTTGTCCACGTCCTCCGACATCGGCGAAGCCGAGACGACCAGCGGAGAGCGCAGTTTCAAACCGAGATAATTGGTGGTGAGATCCATATTTTTTCAGGTTGAGATTTACGGTTGGGCTGCCGGAACGGCCGGTGTGGATTCCGCCTTGGTGTCGCGCGCGGCCATGAATTGATAAAATTTCCAGCGCCGGTCGGCGTCGGTCTGCGCCTGGGCAAAAAATTTCTTCGCGTCCTCCGGTTTGCTTTTCGTCAGCATCTTGAACCGGTTTTCCGTCAGCATGAAATCCTTCACTTTGAATTTCGCCGTGCTGGAATCCACTTGCAGCGGATTTTCCCCGCGTTCTGCGCGCCGCGGGTCGTAGCGGTAGAGCAGCCATTGGCCGGATTCGACCGCGAGCTTTTGCTGGCGCGCGCCGATGCCCGTGTCCAGCGCGATGCCGTGCGCGATGCAATGGCTGTAGGCGATGATCAGCGACGGGCCGGGAAATGATTCCGCTTCGACAAACGCCTTGAGCGTGTGTTCGTCTTTTGCGCCCATCGCCACGCTGGCGACGTAAATATTTCCATAGCTCATCGCAATCAGGCCCAGATCTTTTTTGCCCGCCGGTTTACCGCCGGCTGCAAATTTGGCAATCGCCCCGCGCGGCGTGGCTTTGCTCATCTGCCCGCCGGTGTTGGAATAAACCTCCGTGTCCATCACCAGCACGTTGACCTTGCGGCCACTGGCGAGCACGTGATCCAGCCCGCCGTAGCCGATGTCGTAAGCCCAGCCGTCGCCGCCGAGAATCCACACGCTCTTTTTCACGAGCTGATCCACGAGCGGAACCAGCAGCTTCGCTTCCGGTGAATCCAGCTTCTGCAATTTCAGCTTCAACGCTACGACGCGTTCACGCTGGTCGTAAATGCCCGCCTCGTCGCTTTGGTCGGCGAACAAAATCTGCGTGGCCAGATCGTCGCCGATTTGCGCGGCGAGTTTTTTCACCAGTTCTTCCGCGAATTCCTTTTGCTTGTCAATCGAGACGCGGAAACCGAGACCGAACTCCGCGTTGTCCTCAAACAATGAATTGCACCACGTCGGCCCACGGCCTTGGGAGTTTTTTGTGTAAGGTGTCGTCGGCAGGTTGCCGCCGTAAATCGAGGAGCAGCCCGTGGCGTTGGCGATGACCGCGCGGTCGCCGAACAACTGCGTGAGCATCTTGATATACGGCGTCTCGCCGCAGCCCGCGCACGCGCCGCTGAACTCAAACAGCGGCTGTAAAATCTGCTGCTGGCGCAGCGTGGTCGTCTTGATTTTGCGCCGGTCAAATTCTGGCAGCGTCAAAAAGTAATTCCAGTTGTCGTGCTCCGCCGCGCGCAGCGGCGCCTGCGGCCGCATGTTGATGGCCTTTAATTTTGACTCGGTTTTGTTGCGCGCCGGACAGACATCCACGCACAACGCGCAGCCGGTGCAATCTTCCGCCGCGACTTGCAGCGAAAATTTCAAGCCCTTGAATTCCGGCACGCGCGCGTCGGTGACCTTGAACGTCGCCGGCACATTTTTCAATTCCGTCGCGTCATAAACTTTGGCCCGGATGGTCGCGTGCGGACAAATCGCCACGCACTTCAGGCACTGGATGCAAACCTTTTCGTCCCACACCGGTATGTCCAGCGCGAGATTGCGTTTTTCAAACTGCGCCGTGCCGGTCGGGAACGAACCGTCCAGCGGAAACGCGCTGACCGGCAGTTCGTCGCCAAAACCGGAGGCGAGTTTGCCGAGCACGTCGCGCACAAAAGTCGGAGCTTCCGGCGAAATCGGCGGCAGCAATGCGCCCGTGCCGTTCAACTTGCTGTTCAACACCGCGACTTCGTGCAAATGCGCGAGCGTGTTGTCCACGGCCTGCAAGTTCATCTTTACGACTTCCTCGCCTTTTTTGCCGTAGGTTTTTTTGATGGAATTTTTGATCGCGTCAATCGCCTCGTCCTTCGGCAGCACGCCGGAGAGCGCGAAGAAACAAACTTGCATAATCGTGTTGATGCGGCCGCCCATGCCGCTATCGCGTGCGACCTTGGTGGCGTCAATCACGAAGAATTTGGCCTTCTTTTCAAGCAAGGTGGCTTGCACCGGCGACGGCAGTTGCGCCCAGATTTCGTCTTTGGTGTGAGGCGTATTCAGCAAGAAGGTTCCACCGGTCACCAGGCTGCGCAACATTTCGTAACGGTCCAAAAATCCCGGCAGATGACACGCGATGAAGTTCGCGCTGGAAATTAAATACGTCGAGTGAATTGGTTTCGGCCCGAAGCGCAAATGCGACACCGTCATCGAACCCGATTTTTTTGAGTCATAAACGAAATAACCCTGCGCGTAGTTTTCCGTTTCTTCGCCGATGATCTTGATGGAATTTTTATTCGCGCCGACCGTGCCGTCAGCGCCGAGGCCGTAAAACAAGGCGCGCACCACATTGTCCGCCTCGGTGGAAAAATTCGCGTCGAACGGCAGGCTGGTGTGCGAAACGTCGTCGTTGATGCCGACGGTGAAATGATTGATGGAAGCATCGCTCGCCAGATTGTCGAGCACCGCCTTGACCATCGCCGGTGTGAATTCCTTGGACGACAAACCGTAGCGGCCGGTGATGATTTTGGGCAGAAATTTCAGATGCGAACGTCCGGCGGACATTTCCTCAAGAATTGCCGTGAGACAATCCTGGTAAAGCGGTTCGCCCATTGCGCCCGGTTCTTTGGTGCGGTCCAGCACGGCGATTTTGCGGACGAACGGCGGCAGTGCTTCGACAAAGCGTTTGCCATCGAATGGCCGATACAAGCGCACTTTGAGCACGCCGACATTTTCGCCATGGCGATTCAGGTGTTCCACGGCTTCCTCGGCCGCTTCGCAGCCGGAACCCATCAGAACAATGACATTCTCGGCATCCGGCGCGCCGACGTAATCAAATAATTGGTATTTGCGCCCGGTCTGCTCCGCAAATTCGTCCATGACTTTCTGCACGATGTCGGGACACGCGGTGTAAAAACTATTCGCCGCCTCGCGGCCTTGAAAAAAGGCGTCGGGATTTTGCGCCGTGCCGCGCAGCACCGGCTGGTCCGGCGACATCGCGCGGGCGCGGATTTGCGCAATGATTTTGTCGTCAATCAGCGCACGCAACACCGCCTCGTCGAGCATTTCAATCTTGGAAACTTCGTGCGACGTCCGGAAGCCGTCGAAAAAATGAATGAACGGCAGGCGCGATCGCAGCGAAGCCGCCTGCGAAATTAAAGCAAAATCCATCGTCTCCTGGACGGACGCCGCGCCAAGCATTCCCCAGCCGGTCGAGCGGCACGCCATGATGTCGCTGTGATCGCCGAAAATCGAAAGCGCGTGCGTGGCCACCGTGCGCGCGGTGACGTGAAAAACCGTCGGCAGCAATTCGCCGGCGAACTTGAACATGTTCGGAATCATCAGCAGCAAACCCTGCGACGCCGTGAACGTCGTGCTGATGGAACCGGTCTGCAACATGCCATGGACCGCGCCGACGGCTCCGCCTTCGCTTTGCATTTCGATAATGGCCGGCTGCGTGTCCCAGATATTTTTTTTGCCTTCGGACGCCCACTGGTCGCACCACTCGGCAATGGGCGACGACGGCGTGATGGGATAAATCGCCATCGCTTCGTTGAGACGGTAGGCGACGTAGGCGGCGGCCTCGCAGCCGTCAATGGTTTTGAAAACGCGCGGATATTTCATGGCATTAAAAATTGAATTGGGCGGTGCAGGTGCGGTTGTCGTCGTCGGCCACCATTTTGAAGCCGAGCTTTTTGCAGATGTGCTGCATGGCATGGTTGTCGGTGAGAATTGTGCCGTTGATGCGGTCCAGTTTTTCGGCGCGGCCCACGGCGATGAGTTGCTTGAGCAATTCAAGTCCTAGACCGAGATTTTGCCAGTGGTCGTTGATGAGCAGTGCGAATTCCGCCTCGTTCGCGCCGTGCTGCTTGCTCAACCGCCCGACGCCGAGAATCAATTTTTCATCGTCATCCTTCGCCGGTTTCAATTCGGCGACCAGCGCGATTTCACGGTCGTAATCATTGAAGCAAATGCGCGTCAGTCGTTCGTGCGTGATGCGCTGCGACAGGTTCAGCGCGCTGAAATAGCGGTGATAAACGCTTTCCTCGGACAGCGTCTCGTGGAACTTCACCATTTCCGGTTCGTCTTCGGGACGAATTGGGCGAATGGTCACCGGCGCCTTGTTTTTTAATTTCCACGGCATGACATATTGCACCGGATATGGCCGGATGGCGGGCTTGGGCAATTTATCTTCCGGCGTTTTCGGATCGTGCAGGACGACGCGCGCGTCGAGCGCAAAAATCCGTTCCGTCGAGGCGAGCAGAGGATTGATGTCAATCTCCGCGATCCACGGCTGCTCGACGACGAGTTGGCTGAATCGCACGAGCAATTGTTCGAGCGCGGCGATGTCCGTGGCCTTGCGACCGCGCACGCCTTTGAGCGCGGTGAAAATTTTCGTGCGTTCCATCATGCGCCGCGCGAGCGTGGCGTTCAGCGGCGGCAGCGCGAGCGCGCGGTCTTTGAAAACTTCCACCAATTGTCCGCCGGTGCCGAAGAGCAGCACCGGGCCGAATTGCGGATCAATACTGCTGCCAATAATCAATTCATAACCTTCAAGTTTGATCATCGGCTGCACGGTGACACCGCAGAAATGTTCTTTGCCGGCTTTTTTGGCGCACGACGTTTCGATCACCCGCCACGCCTGCCGGACGGCGGAGGCGGTGCGCAGATTCAATTGCACGCCGCCGACATCGGTTTTGTGCGTGATGGTTTCAGAATGCAATTTCAGCACGACCGGAAAACCAAGGCGCGCGGCTTCCTTCACCGCGTCATTTTCCGTGAGCGCGATGTGCGTTTCGACCGTCGGGATGCCGTAAGCGGCCAGAAGTTTTTTGGATTCAAATTCCGTCAGGATCGTGCGCCCGGCTTTGCGCACTTCGGCAATGATTTTTTCCGCGTGCTCCCGGTCAATCTCGCCGCGGGCGAATTGCGTTGGCGCGGACGGCGTTTCATAAAGCGACCGCAGGTTGTCGCTATAAGCCCACATGTAATAAAACGCCTTCGCCGCGCGGTCGGGATATTTGAAGGTCGGAATGTTCGCCGCGTTGAGAATGTTTTCGCCCGCTTCGACCTGGCCGACGCCCATCCAGCTCGCGATGATCGGCTTGCCCTCGATGTGCGCAAACGGCTTGAGCTCTTCGGCGGTCGCCGTCGGATCCGTCATCGCCTGCGGCGTGAGAATGACCAGCAGACCGTCCGTGTTTGGATCTTTTGCCGTAATGTCCACGGCCTTCGCGTAAATTTCCGGGCCGGCATCGCCGATCACGTCCACCGGATTGTTGTGGCTCCACGTCGGCGGCAAAATCTGATTCAGCGCCGCCATCGTCTCCGGCGTCAAATCGGCGAGCTGCGCGCCGCTGCCGATGAGCATGTCCGTGGCGAGCACGCCGGGGCCGCCGGCATTGGTCACAATCGTCAGGCGCGGACCTTTCGGGCGCGGCTGTTTGGCGAGCACTTCGGCCATGTCGAACAATTCGGAAATGGTGTCCACGCGCAAAACGCCGACGCGCTGGAATGCCGCTTGCAGCACTTCATCGCTGCCGGTGAGCGAGCCGGTGTGCGACGCGGCGGCTTTCGCGGCGGCCTCGGTGCGGCCGGGCTTGATGATGATGATCGGTTTCGTCAGCGCCACTTCGCGCGCGGCGGACAAAAACGCCCGCGCATCGCCAATGGATTCCATGTAGATGACAATGCTTTTCGTATTCGGATCGTCGCCGAGATGATAAATCAAATCGCCCCAGCCGACATCGAGCATGGAGCCAAGCGAGACGAACGCGCTAAAGCCGACATTTTCCTTCAGGCTCCAATCGAGAATCGCCGTGCAGAGCGCGCCGCTCTGGCTTAAAAATCCGACACTGCCCGGCTTTGCCATGTCGGCGGCGAACGTGGCGTTGAATTTCAAACCCGGCACCATCACGCCCAGGCAGTTCGGGCCGACAATGCGCATGTGGCCGCGCCGCGCTTCTTCCAAAACCTGCTGTTCCAGCGCCGCGCCCTCCGGACCGATTTCCTTGAAACCGGCTGAGATAATGATCGCGCCGGGAATGCCGGCGGCCGCGCATTCCTTGATGATGCCTGGCACGGTTTTCGGCGGCGTGATGATGACGGCGAGGTCCGGCCTTTCCGGCAGCGCGGCCACGTTTGGATAAGCGTGCCGGCCGAGAATCGTCTCTTGGATCGGATTGACCGGAAAAATTTTACCGGCAAAACCGCCTTCAATCAGGTTGGTCATCACCGTGCGGCCGACGCTGCGTTTGCGTTCCGTCGCGCCGATGACGGCGATGCTTTTGGGCGCGAGGATGGGGTGCAGTCCGCGCCGGTGATGCTGGCCGAGAATGTCGTGGGCGGATTCGATGGTCGAAATGGCAGATGCGGGCTTGGTCATAAATTCTTTTTGTCTGACAGAAGAAAAATGACACGCAAACGAAGCTGAAACTTCTCGCCAATTGGCAAATCATCACCGTTTATTGTTGCCCATCCAACAATCAAGGGTGAACGAACTCAGCCGGACATTAGGGCTGGTTCTTGGAGTCGAACCAGCGGACGGCTTGGCGGACGAGATCCGGCGCCGTTTTCAAATTCAATTTCTTTTTGATGTTGGCGCGATGCACCTCCACGGTCTTCACGCTTAAATGCAGTTGCCCGGCGATGTCGCGCGTGCCGATGCCCTGACCGATGAGCTCGAACACTTCAAATTCGCGGTCGGAGAGAGTTTGCGCCGGCGAGCCGTCGTGGTTAGCCGCGTGGCCGGAAAAAATTTCCAAAATGCGCGCCGACATTTTTTCGCTGACGTAAATCTGGCCGGCCAGCACTTGGTGAATGGCGTGCAGAAATTTTTCGCCGCCCGCCTGTTTCATGATGTAACCCCGGCCGCCGGCGCGCAGCACGCGTTCCGCATAAATCATTTCATCGTGCATCGAGACGACGAGAATCAACAGGCCGGGCCGCACCGCCAGCAGATCCTTGATGAGTTCCAGCCCGTTTTTGTCGGGCAGGGAAATGTCGAGCAACGCGAGGTCAAACGGATTTTTGGTGACGACGGCGAGCGCCTGCCCGGCGGTGTCCGCTTCGGCCACCACTTTCAAATCCGGCTCGGTGCCGATCAACTGCGCCAGCCCGTGGCGCATCATCGGGTGATCGTCCACGATGAGCAGGCGCTTGGCGGAAGATTTACTTTTTGCAGCCATGGGCGGTGCCGGAATTTTTGGGCGCGGTGCAGCTCACGGTCACGCCGCCGCCGCGCAGGTTTTCAATTCTCAAAGTGCCGCCGACCATGCCGATGCGGGATTGCATGATGCGCAGGCCCATGCCCTGGCCGTGTGATTTTTTTTCGGGAAAACCGGAGCCGTTATCCTGCACGCTCAGTTGCAGTTGCTCCGCGCCGGCGGCGAGCCGGATGGAAATTTTCTTCGCGTGGCCGTGTTTGATGGCGTTGGAGACCGCCTCCTGCGCGATGCGGAATAAATGCGTCGCCGCCGCGTGGTCGGGGAATTTCACGGTTTCCGCACAGATGAATTCACAGCGGACATGGAACATTTTTTCCGTGTTCAACGCCAGTTCCGCCAGCGCGGCCATCAGGCCCTCCGCTTCGAGCGTGACGGGCGAAAGTCCGCGCGCCAGCAACCGCGTCTGGCTGATGGCCGCGCGCACGGCACCGGCGATGTCCTGGGCGCGGGCCGCTGCCGCCTTCGCGTTCGGCGCGAGTTTTTTCGCCAGCACCTGGCTCAACATTTCGATGCCCGCGAGTTGCTGGCATAAACCGTCGTGCAAATCCTGGCCGATGCGCCGCTGCTCGCGCTCGCTGATTTCTAGATTTTCTTTTTCCAGCCGCTTGCGTTCCGTGATGTCGCGGATGAAACCGGTGAACAACCGCCGGTCGCTCAGCTTCACCTCGCTCACCGACAAATCCATCGGAAACAGCGTGCCGTCTTTTTTGCGGGCAACAGTTTCGCGCCCGATGCCGATGATTTTCGCGTGGCCGGTTTCCCGATAATTGTGGAGATACGAATCGTGCTGCTCGCGGTGCGGCGTGGCCATCAGCACGCTCACATTTTTGCCGATGACCTCGGCGGCGGTGTAGCCGAAAATATTTTCCGAAGCGCGGTTGAAAGATTCGATGATGCCGCGCTCGTTGATGGTGATGATGCCCTCGACGGCGGTTTCGAGAATGGCGCGCAGCCGGGCTTCGCTGTCGCGCAAGGCGGCCGCGGACAGCTTTTCCCCGGCGGATGGTTTTCGTTTTGGCTTCATTCCGGTAACGCCGGAATTGTCGGCCATCGGGCGGTCAAAGCCAATGCCAATCGCCGAGTCGAAAATGACCCGCGCGGCGCTTAATTTTACCGGCGACCGGGGCACGCGCTCAATGCGTCAGCAGTTGCGCGCGGTAATCCGTCGGCGACTGGCCAAGGATTTTTTTGAACACGCGGTTGAAATGCGTCAGCGACTGGAAGCCGACTTCAAAGGCGATTTCGCTGATGCGGAGATTGGGATTGAGCAGCAGGTTTTTGGATTTTTCAATCCGCACCCGGACGACGTAGTCGGTGAAATTGATGCCGCAGACTTTTTTGAACATTTTGCAGAAATAAAAACTGCTCGTGTTCACGGCCTTGGCGACCTGCCCGAGCGAAAGTTCCTCGGTCTGGTGTTCGTGGATGTAGGCGCGCGCCTTGGCGATGACCGGCGGCTCCGCATTTTCGCGCTGGATGAAGACCTGATTGCTCATCATGGCCAAATGTTGCGCAAAGATGCTTAGCAGTTTGATGGCGGAATCATGTTCCTTTTGCGTGACCACCTTGCCGGAAAAAAACGCCTGTTTCAGCGTGGCGCGATCGGTTTCGATTCCCCACTTTTCCGTCAGCTTGACCACTTTTTCAAACTGCGCGTTGGTCGGTTTTTTGCGAAAGACCTGGCCGATTTGCAGAAAGCCGATCAAGCGGTCGCTCATGCGCACCGGCACGGCGCTATCGGACAAGCCCACCGGGCAGGTGATAGTGTGCGGTTCGTTGGCGGCTTCGAGGCACAGGTGTTCCTGCACTTGCAGGCAGGCGGCACACGCACGGCTTTTCTGCGACATCAACGCGCAGAGATTGTTTTCATTGCGCTTGCCGTGGTGTGGCAACTGCCACGTTTCGACCGGCTGCAAAGCGATGGGCAGGCCGGTGAGATTGCCAAACGCGCGTTCGTAGTCGCGATACATCCGCGAGTTGACCAGCGCGTCCACCAGTGCCCGGTTGCCGTTGCCGTTTTCGGGCGCGCCGGGCATGGGGAGCGGGGTGGTGCGGCCGCTCTCGGCCGGGGTTGAGCCATTGGAAGCGGAAATCGGTTTAGCAATTATTGTCTGCATGAGCGCAATTTAAGGCCACTCCACCGAAATCCACAATTGGGGCGATGCCTGATTCGGGTCGCAGGGAAATTGTTAGTCTGGTAAGGGAAACCCTTACGCAAGAATTTGGCCCAATTATATCGGCGTGGCTTTGCAGCGGGGGTGCCGGGCGCGGGGTGGGGCTTCCGCTGTCGCCCGCCGGCGGGCGGCGGTGGATAATTTCCCCTTGCGCCAGCATGTTTCGTTGTTACAGTTTCGACACGTTTTCATCCGCCGGTCGTGGCGGATTTTGTTTTTTAACCCGAACTTATTTTATCTGTGAAAGTTTTCTCCGGCACCGCCAACGAGCCGCTGGCTCGCGCCATCTGCAAATCCATCGGCTGCGAACTCGGCAAGATCACCATCACGCCGTTCCCCGACGGCGAGACGTTTGTGAAGATCGAGGAGAATGTGCGCGGCGAGGATATTTTCATCATCCAGCCGACCTCGCCGCCGACGAACCACAATCTGATGGAGCTGTTCATCATCATTGACGCCTTGCGCCGGGCGAGTGCCATGCGCATCACGGCGGTGCTGCCGTTTTATGGCTACGCGCGTCAGGACCGAAAAGACCAACCGCGCGTGCCGATCACCGCCAAGCTCGTCGCGAACCTACTGGTGGCGTCCGGCGTGAACCGGATTCTGGCGATGGATTTGCACGCGCAGCAGATTCAAGGTTTTTTTGATATTCCGGTGGATCACTTGTATGCCGCGCCGGTGATGTATGATTATTTGAAGAAAAAGTCGCTGACCAATCTCGTCGTCGTCAGCCCGGACGCGGGCGGCATCAAGATGGCGCACGCCTATTCGCAGACGCTGGAGGCCGAGCTGGCCATCGTGGCCAAACGTCGCAAGAGCGCCACGGAAGTGGAGAGCATGGCGGTCATCGGCGAGATCGAGGGCAAAAATGTTTTGCTGGTGGACGACTTGACGGAAACCGCCGGCACCCTGACCGCGGCGGCGGCGATTTTGAAGACGAAAGGCGCCAAGCAAATCCTCGCCTGCGTGTCGCACACGCTGCTCGGCGAGACGGGCATCCAAAGATTACGCAATTCTGCCATTGACGAACTCATAACAACTGATACAGTCCAACGCCCTGCGATTGACGGTTTGAAAATAACCACGTTGTCTGTCGCGGGGCTTTTGGGCGAAGCCATTAAACGGATTCATAATAATTCGTCAGTGAACTCGCTGTTTGAATTCAAAGGCGGACGCACAAGTTAGGGCGTCGCCGGACAAAATAATTTAAGAAAAAAATGAAATCAGTAGCATTAAAAGCGTTTTCACGTTCGCAAGTGCAGCGCGCCGAAGTCAAAAAACTCCGCGCCAGCGGTCGTGTGCCGGCGGTCATTTATGGCCGTCAGGTCAAACCCCAAAACCTGGAGCTGAACTCCAAGGAGTTTGCCGACCTGCTCAACCACTCCGCCTCGGAAAACATTCTGGTGGATTTGTCCGTGGAAAATGATGCCCGCGCTAAGCGCCTCGCGCTCGTGCAGGAAGTCCAGCATCATCCGCTCGACGGCAAAATCGTCCATGTTGATTTTCACGAAGTCGGCGAAACTGAAATTCTGACCGTCATGGTCCCGGTGGAAACCACCGGCGAAGCCAACGGCGTCAAGAACGGCGGCGGCACGCTGGAACATGTTTTGCACAAATTGAAAGTGCGCTCCACGGCCAAGGATTTGCCGGAACAAATTGTTCTGGACGTCACCAGCCTCGAAATCGGCAAGGCCATTCACATCGGCGAAATCCCGGCGATTCCCGGCGTGCAGATTTTGGGTGACTCGCACATCGCGGTCGTCTCTGTCGCCGCGCCGCGCACCGAAGAAATTGCGGTAGCCGCCGACGCGGCTGCTCCGGCTCCGGGCGATGTCGAAATGACGAAGGAAAAGAAAGACGAAGCGGGCGCAGCGCCGGCGGCGAAGGGCGATGCGAAAGCACCGGCCGGCGACAAGAAAGCCGAAGCCAAGCCCGAAGCGAAGGCCGAGAAGAAAAAATAATTTACGCGGCGGAAGCCGCCCCCGCGCATGGAGCCGATGCACCTCATCGTGGGTTTGGGGAATCCGGGCGCGGATTACGCGAAGACGCGTCACAACGCCGGGTTTTTACTGGTCGAAAAACTGGCGGAGCAGGGGAAAGCAGGCTGGACGAACGAGCGAAAATTTGTTGCTCGTGTTGCGCGCGGGGAAAAAGCCGGCAAAAAGTTTTTGCTGGCCGAACCGCAAACGTTCATGAATTTGAGCGGCGAAACGGTCGGCGCGCTGGTGAAGTTTTATCAGTTGCCGCTGGCGCAATTGCTGGTGACGGTGGACGACGCGGATTTGCCGCTGGGCGAAATCCGGCTGCGGCCGGGCGGCAGCAGCGGCGGTCATCACGGACTGGAGTCCATCGAGCAGCACCTCGGCACGCGCGAGTTTGCGCGGTTGCGGATCGGGATCGGCCGGCGCGACGGGACGCGTGAGATTACGAATTTTGTGCTCGGCAAGTTTGATGCGGCCGAGACTGCGGTGTTGGAAAAAGTTTTGGAACGGGCCGCCGGCCAGATCGAATGCTGGCTGGATGCGGGTTTGCAAAAGGCGATGAGCCAATTTAACGGGACGATCAGTCCCACAGAAAATAAAAAATGAAACGTTACGAAGGTCTGTTCATCTTGAACACAGCTGGCAAAGAAGAAGGCGTGAAAGACGCCCTCGACAAAATTTCCGCCGAGATCACCACGGCGGGCGGCAAGGTTGAGACCGTGCAGAAAATGGAGAAGAAAGCGTTCTCGCGCGTGGCCGACAAACGGCACAGCTCGGGTTTCTACGCCAACATCATTTTCAACTGCACGCCGGCGGTCATCGCCTCGCTCCAAACCAAGTTCGCGCACAACGACGACGTGTTCCGCGTGCTGTTCAGCGCCTCGCCGGAACCGAAACCCGCGAAGTAATTTTCCGTCATGGCCAGCTTCAACAAAGTCATCCTGGTGGGCAACCTGACGCGCGATCCTGAATTGCGCTACACACCCAAAGGGACGGCCATTGCCAAAATCGGCCTCGCGGTCAACCGCGTCTGGACGAATGAAGCCGGCGAAAAAAAGGAAGAAGTCACTTTTGTGGACGTCGATGTTTTTGGCCGCACCGCCGAAAACGTCGGCCAATACATGCGCAAAGGCCGGCCGATTCTGATCGAAGGACGGTTGCGTTTGGACCAGTGGGACGACAAGCAGACTGGCCAGAAAAAGAGCAAACTCGGTGTCGTCGCTGAAACTGTTCAATTTTTAGGCAGCGCCCCAGGTGGTGGAGAAGGCGGCGCACCGTCCGCTCCGGCGGCACCGCGCGCGGCTCGTCCCGCCGCCCCTGCCGCGCCTGCGCCGGATGCCAGTGATTCCGAACCACCGCACGACGACGATGTTCCGTTCTGATTTTTTAACTCCGTAATTATTTATTTTTCGTATGGCAAAAACTGAAGTTATCCTCACTCACAATATCATCGGCCTCGGCGGTGAATCCGACCAGGTCAAAGTTGCCTCCGGCTACGCCCGCAACTATCTCATCCCGCAGCACCTCGCGATCCCCGTGACGCAGGCCAATAAGCGGCAGATGGAATCGCTCAAGCAGCGCCGCGCCGAGCGCGAAGCGCATGAGCTGAACGCCATGACGGAAATGTCCAAGGCATTCGGCAAGCTCGTCCTGGTCGTCAAGGTCAAGACCGGCGAGGATGGCAAGATGTTCGGCACGGTCACCGCCGGCCTCATTGCCGACGAACTGAAGAAGCAGTTCGACATCGCGCTCGACAAGCGGAAAATCCATCTCGGTGAACCGCTCAAGCAGTTGGGCGAACACGAAGTGGAATTGAATCTCCACCACGACGTCAAAGGCACTTTGAAACTCCGCGTGGAAAGCACCACGCCGATCGTCGCGCCCGCGCCGGTGGCTGAAGACAAGCGCCCGCACAGCGAAAAACGCGGCAAGCATGCCGAAGCGCCCAAAGCCGAAACGGCCGAAGCCAAGCCCAAGGCCGAAAAGAAAGCCAAAGTCGAAAAGAAGGCCTAGTCTTCAAATCGTTTTCATCAAAGCCACGGAATTTTTCCGTGGCTTTTTTATTTTGTCCGTTCACGACGCTTTTGTAATTGTCAAATGCCAGACAATTGGCAGTGAAATTTTATTTCCGGCCGATCAAATTAAAACTACTCGTAGCGTAAGGACTCAATCGGATCCAAATTCGCTGCCTTCCATGCCGGATACGTTCCGAAAATAATTCCCACCACCGAACAGATCGCCAAACCGATGGCTACCCAGTCGAACGGAATCACCGGCGGCAGTTTCAACAGCACCGCCGTCAGGTTGCCGCCGAGGATGCCCAGCACCACGCCGGCCGCGCCGCCGACTTCGCAGAGGACAATCGCCTCCAGAATAAATTGCACCATGATGTTGCGCTTTTTCGCGCCGATCGCGCGGCGGATGCCGATTTCGCGCGTCCGTTCCGTGACCGACACGAGCATGATGTTCATGATGCCGATGCCCGCCGCGAGCAGCGCGATGGAACTCACTACCGTCACGCCGATGCGCACCGTGCGCGTGAAGGTTTTGAACTGTTCGATCAGCGAATCGTTTGAGGAAATTTCAAAATCCTCCTCCTTGCCCGGCATCACTTTGCGGAGCACGCGCAAAATGCTGCGCACTTCCTCGAGCGTGGCGTCATAAGTCTCGCGGTCGCGCGCCTGCACGAGGATGTTCAGGCTGCGGCTCCAGCGGCCGTAGCGGTTCAGGCCGGTCTTGAGCGGGACGACGGCGAAATTATCCTGGTCGCCGCCGGCCGCGCTGCCTTTGGATTCCAGCGTGCCGATGACGTTGTAATTAATGCCGTCAATCTTCACCGTATCGCCGACCGGCGAACTATTCGGAAAAATATTCGTGGCCAGCCCGTAGCCGAGCACACAGACGTTGCGGGCATTGTCCACGTCCGCGTCAAAAAACAAACGGCCGTCCGCGAGGTTCCAGTTGTGCGCGGCGAAGCTGCCGGGTGTTTCGCCGTAAAGCCGCACGACGGGCGCGCTGGTTTTGTAGCGCGTCTTGATTTCGCCCGACCAGAACATGGATTCCATCCCAATGTTGGCCGGCAGCGCGGCTTTTTGCTCCAGCAATTTCACCTGCGCCATCGTGATGTTTTTCCGCCGCCAATATTTTTCGTAGTCGCCGCTGGACCCGCCAAAATACGCATTTGGCCATTTGCGCACCATGAAGGTCTGGCCGCCAAGCGAACTCAACTGGTCTTCAATACTGCTTTGCATTACGCGCATCGCGGTCATCACCACGATGATGGAAAACACGCCCACCAGCACGCCGAGCAGCGTCAGCGCCGAACGCAGTTTATGCGCGGTGATCGCGCCCATCGCCATGGAGAAGCTTTCGCGCACCTCGCCGAGAATGGAGATTTTGTGCCTATTCATTTCGCAACGCATCCACGGGGTTCATCCGCGCCGCGCGCCACGCGGGGAAAAATCCGGACAGCACGCCGGTCACCGCTGAGACCAGCAGCGCGATGCCCACGATCAGGGGCGACATCGTGGCCGGCATCGCCTTGCGCATCAGCACGGTCGCCGGCCACGCGATGAGCAGCGCGATGACGCCGCCGATGACGCAGATGCATGCGGCCTCGATCAAAAATTGCAGCAGGATGGTCCGCCGCTTGGCGCCGATGGCTTTCCGCACGCCGATTTCGCGCGTCCGTTCCGCGACCGAGACAAACATGATGTTCATGATGCCGATGCCGCCGACGAAGAGCGACAGCCCGGTGATGAACAGCCCGACCGCCGCGATGGTGCCGGCAACTTTATGAAATAATTTTAAGAATTGGTCCTGCTGGTTGATGGCGAAATTGTCCGGATCGCCGGGCGGGATGTGTCGGTTGCGCCGCAGGATGGCGCGCAGTTCTTCTTTCGCATCGTCGAGCTGGGCGAGACTTTTCGCCTTGACCTGGATGTCATACGGCGGATTTTCCCAAATCTCGGCGGTGAACTGGGCGAGCGGCATAATGACCGTGTTGTCCGTGCCGCCGCCTTCTCCAAAGCCGCCTTGTTTTTCAAGCACGCCGATCACTTCCAGCGGCATGCGGTCCACATAAATCCGTTCGCCCAGCGGCGAGGCACCTTGAAAAAGATTGGTGGCCAGGTCCGCCCCGAGAACGCATACCGGCCGGCCGCCGTTGCATTCGGCCGAGTTGAAGAACCGGCCCTGATCCACCGTCAGGCCGCTGGTGATTTGATACTGCTCGGTCGTGCCGATAACCGGGGCGCTGCTCGAACCGCGCTTTTGATATTTTACCGAATCATTGTCCTGCGCGACCAAGGTCATCGCGCTGGCCAGTGTCATTTGCCGCTGTAGCGCGTCAAACTCGCCGGGCATAATTTTGGGATTCTTCATCGCATTCACCCATTCCTGATGCGATTGGATCAACCAACTGCGCTGATCCAGGTAAAGCACGTCCGCGCCGATGGAGGAAATGCTTTTCAGAAAGGAATTGTTCAAGCCTTCGATGGCCGTGCCCATGAGCGTGACCGTGACAATGCCGATGACGATGCCCAGCGTGGTCAGCACCGATCGAAGCTTATTCGCGCGGATGGCGCTCCACGAAATCAGCAGCCCTTCGCGCAGTTCGGTGACGAAGTTCATCTGGAATAATTATTTTTTCACGCGCTCGTCGCTGGCGATCAAACCGTCACGAATACGAATGACGCGCTGCGCATGCAGCGCCACTTCCTCCTCGTGCGTGACGACGATGATGGTGTGGCCTTTGTCCGCGAGCAGTTGGAACAGCGCCATGATTTCCGTGCCGGTCTTGGAATCCAGATTGCCCGTCGGCTCGTCGGCGAGCAGGATGGACGGCTTGTTCACCAGCGCCCGCGCCACGGCCACGCGCTGGCGCTGGCCTCCGGAAAGTTCGTTTGGCCGGTGATGCACGCGGTCGGCGAGGCCGACACTGGCCAAGGCTTCCAGTGCCAGCTTGCGACGTTCCTTTGACGCGATGCCCGCATAAACCAAGGGCAATTCCACATTTCGCAACGCATCGGATCGCGGCAGCAGATTGAACGTTTGAAAAATGAAACCGATTTCGCGGTTGCGGATTTCGGCGAGCGCATTGTCGTTCATCTCGCTGACACGGCTGCCGTTCAATTCATAATCGCCGCCGGTCGGCGTGTCGAGGCAGCCGAGCAAATTCATCAGCGTGGATTTACCGGAGCCGGACGGCCCCATGATGGCGACGTATTCGCCGCGCTGGATTTCCAGCGAGACTTCGCGCAGCGCGTGGACGGTCTCCGTGCCCATCTGGTATCGCCGCGAAATGTTCTGGAGACGGATCAGGCTCATCGGCAGAATTAAAAATTAAAAATTAAAAATGCAAAAACATACGGCGCGGGAAGCCTGGTTTTTAATTTTGCATTTTTCATTTTGAATTGGGGATTTCGGGGGCCGCCGGCCCTTTCACAATTTTTTTACCGTCGTCGAGGTCGTGGCTGATGGCGTGGTAACTGCCGGTGACGATTTCATCGCCCTCCTTCAAGCCGTCAGTGATTTCCCAGAAATTATCATCGCTGATGCCGATCTTCACCGGAGCCGTTTTCACATGGTTGCCGTCCACGGTGAAAACCACTTCCACCGGCTTCTGCTTTTCGTCGGATTTTAACCGGGTGGAATTGGTTTCGCTGCCGACGGAAGCGGTGGCATTGGTCGGCGCGGAATTCGTTTTGCCGGCCTCGGATTTCTTTTTGAGGAGCCGCGTGGTGACGCTGGCGATCGGCACCGCCAGCGAATTGGTGCGCGTGCGAGTTTCAATTTCCGCGCTGACGGACATGCCGGGCCGGAACTGGTCGCCTTCGGTGAGGCGGATGCGCACCTGAAACTGCGTCGCCGAGGACGACGAGGACGACGACGAGCTGCTGTAAGCCGAGGCGGCGGAACTGGCGTTCAAGCCTTCCGACGAATTGGCGACATCCGTCACTACGCCGGCAAATTTCCGGTCCTTGAACGAATCCACTTCCAGCTTCGCCTTCTGGCCGGGCAGCAGCAGGACGATGTCCATCTCGCCGATGTCCACGCGCGCCTCCATCGCGCTCAAGTCGGAAATGGTCATGATTTCCGTGCCCGCGTTTTGCACGGTGCCCAGCACGCGCTCGCCGAGCTGCGAATTCAGCTTGGTGATCGTGCCGTCCAGCGGCGCGGTGATGGTGGTCTTGTCGAGTGAATCCTGCGCGCTGTCCACGGACGCCTTGGCCAGCTCCACCGAATGTCCGGCGCTCTCCAGTTGCGCGTGGGCGATGTCCAGCGCGACCTTGAAGCCGATGAAGTCCGCGTCGGAAATCAGTTTGTGGTCGAACAATTCCTTGTTCCGCTTGAAATCCGCGTCGGCCTTTTCGAGGTTGGCGGCAGCAGTGGTCACGGAACCGCGCGACGATTCGTAGCTCGCTTTGGTTTGGTTGAGCATCGCCAGCGGCGTCTTGGGATTGATCTTCAACAGCAAATCACCCTTGTGGACGAACTGCCCTTCTTTGACCGGCAGTTCGATGATTTCGCCACTGACTTCGGCGCTGATGTGGACTTGCAGCACCGGATAAATCTTGCCGTTGGCGATGACTGTTTCGGTGATGGTGTGCCGTGAAACCTTCTCGGTCTGCACGGTGATGACGGGTTCTTTTTTGTGCAGCGCGAAGAACATCGCGACCGCCAGCACGATGACGCCGAGGATGGAAAAGATGATGAGTTTTTTATGTCCCTTGCGCCTGGGGGCCGCAACCGCTGGGGGCAGAATGGGCGGATTATTCACTTGGCGAGCCTGCCGCAACGCCCTCTGGTTGTCCAGAACGGGAATTGTCCTGTTGGCGGCAAATTCCAGCCTGACTCAAAACTTGACCCTGCGCCGGTTTTGATTAAACTGCATTCGCAATGTTGAAAAACGTGTCACAAGCTGTCATTCTGGTCGTCGTAGTTAGCGACGCCGTTGGTGCTTGTTGAACGAGACTTTAACAAGAACCCACGGCTGGAAACGGCTGTGGGTTTTTTGTTACCCTGAGCCGCGCCGCCACAACCAAGAAAAATAGTATGAGCAAAACCATTAAGAAAGCCGCCACCGCCAAAGCCAAAGCCCGCGCCGAAGTCGGCCCGGCAATGTTCGGCCGCGACATCTTCGTCGAAGCCCTCGAGCGCGAAGGCGTGGAAGTCATCTTCGCCTATCCCGGCGGCGCGAGCATGGAAATCCACCAGTCGCTCACCAAATCCAAAATCCGCACCATCCTCCCGCGCCACGAGCAGGGCGGCAGTTTTGCCGCCGAAGGCTATGCGCGCGTAACCGGCAAAGCCGGCGTGTGCATGACCACCAGCGGTCCGGGCGCGACGAACCTCGTCACCGCCATTGCGGATGCCTACATGGATTCCACACCGCTCGTCGCCATCACCGGGCAGGTGACGCAGGCCATGATCGGCCGCGGCGCGTTTCAGGAAACCGACATGATCGGGCTCACGCTGCCTATCGTGAAGCACAGTTATCTTATCACGGACATCAACGACATTCCGCGGATCGTGAAGGAAGCGTTTTACATCGCGCAGTCCGGCCGGCCCGGCCCGGTCGTCATTGATTTTCCGAAGAACCTCCAGCAGGCCAAGGCGCAGCCCGTCTGGCCGACGCTCGAAGAAATCAAGAAAGGTCTGCCCGGTTACACGCAGCCGAATTTGAAGGCGGATGATCTTTCGCTCAACGAAATCATCGGCTTGATTGAAAAGGCGGAACGCCCGGTGATTTATTGCGGCGGCGGCATCATCACCAGCGGCGCGGCGGCGGAATTGAAAAAATTCGCCGAAGCCACGAACATCCCTGTCACCACGACGCTCATGGGCATCGGCGGTTTTCCGGAAACGCATCCGCTCTCGCTGCGCTGGCTGGGCATGCACGGTTCGGCGGTGGCGAACTGGGCGGTGAACGGCGAATACGAATACCGCAAATCCTTCAACGACCCGATGGTCAAGATGAAAGACGGCGCGGATTTGCTGCTCTCGTTCGGCGTGCGCTTCGATGACCGCGTCACCGGCAAATTTGAAGAGTTCTGCAAGAGCGGAACCATCGTCCACATTGACATTGACGCCTCCGAGTTGAACAAAAATCGCAAGGCGAATCTGCCCGTGGTCGGCGACATCAAGGACGCGCTCACGCGCCTCAACAAATTGGTCGCCAAGCGTCCGATCCAAAAGAAACATACCGCCTGGCTCGCACAAATTGCCGAGTGGCAGAAGAAAGGGCCGTTCGCTTATCGCATCACGCCCGAGATCGCCAACAGCGATCACATGATTGATCACATGGGCGGCAAGGAGAGCGAAGTCATCCTCCAGCAAATGGTCATCGAGGAGCTTTACAATCTGACCAAGGGCGACGCCTACATCACCACCGGCGTCGGCCAGCATCAGATGTGGGCCGGCCAATGGTATAAATACAAATTCCCGCGCCAGTTCGTCACCAGCGGCGGCCTCGGCTCGATGGGCTACGGCTATCCCGCCGCGCTCGGCGTGAAGGTGGCGCATCCCGACAAGCAGGTCGTGGACATTGACGGCGACGGCTCTTTCCTGATGAATATTCAGGAACTCGCCACCGCGCATGTTGAAAAAATTGCCGCGAAAGCCATCATCCTGAACAACCAACATCTCGGTATGGTTGTGCAGTGGGAGGATAATTTCTACGCCGGCAACCGCGGTCACACCTATCTCGGCGATCCGAAAGATCGTCCCAGCATTTATCCCGACTACGTTGCCGTGTGCAATTCCTTCGGCGTGAAGTGTGAGCGTGTGATGTATAAGAAAGATTTGCGCGCCGCCATGCAGCGGATGCTCGACGCCGACGAACCCTACGTCCTCGACGTGGTGGTGCCTTACAGCACGCACGTCATCCCGTTCATTCCCGCCGGCAAAACTGTGGCGGACATGATCTGGAAGCCGTAAAATCTAAAAAATATCAACCGGCGGGATGAAGCGATTCCTCCCGCCGGTTTTTTATTTCCATCCTGCGTTGCCTCCGAATTGGTGGACGGCGTTTGCCGGATGGGTTAGGGTGGCGCGGTTGCCATGAACCTGAAACGTTACGCCACCATTTACGCCGCGCTCTGGAAGAATTCCGTGTCGCGCGAGATGTCGTTCAAGGGCAATTTCATCCTGTGGATCATCGTGGAGCTGCTTTGGTTCGGTTTGCAATTGAGTTTCGTTTCCGTGGTCTTCTCGCAGACCAATGCCATCGGCTCATGGACAAAATGGCAGATGGTCATGCTCGTGGGCGCGAGCAATTTCATCCAGCAGATTTATCAGGCGTTCTTTCTGACGAACTGCACGAACCTTTCGGAACTGGTGCGCACGGGCAAGATGGATTTCCTGCTGGCGCTGCCCATCAACACGCGCTTCATCATTTCACTGCGCGTGGTGGATTTGGGCGCGTTCGTCAACGCGGCGTTTGGCTTATGTGTGATGATCTTTGCGGCGCACAAGGCGGAACTGCATCCGACGTTGTGGCAGGTGCTCGGCTTCGGCGCGTTGTGCGGCGTGGGCGTGCTGATCCATTATTCGCTGATGTTCATGCTGGCGGCAATCAGCTTCTGGACGGTGCGGGCGCAGGGCATCGTCTGGGGCTACTACAATCTATTCAACATCGCGCGGATGCCGGACGAGGCGTTTCACGGGGCGTTCAGAGCGGTTTTCACGTTTGCATTGCCGGTGCTGCTGGTCTCCAATGTGCCGACGCGCGTGTTGGCGAATACGCTCGTCTCGTGGCATTCGTGGCTGCTGCTGCTCGGTGTGGGCGTGATGTGGGCGGTCCTGTCGGAATGGTTCTGGCGGGTGTCCCTCCGCAAATACACGAGCGCGAGTTCGTAAATATTTTTAGGTTGCCGCCGTAAAAGTTTGGTTTAAGAATCGAAACAACCATCCATGAGAATCCAGCCATGAGCGAAATCAAATTCAGCAAGAACTTCCGGGATCATTCGGTGCAGAGCGGGGCCAATTCCGGCTTCCAATTTGAATTCAACTGCGAGCGCTGCCAGGACGCCTGGCGGTCGGACTTTGTGCCCTATCGCGGCGAGCAGACGTCGAGTTGGATCGGCAAGGCGGCGGGAATGTTCGGCGGGATTTTGCGCGAGGCCAGCACCGCCGCCGAAGGTCTGGCGCAGGCCGGTTATGGCAAGGCGCATGACGCGGCTTTCGCCGCCGCCATCGAGCAGGCCCAGAAACATTTTCATCGCTGCGCGCGCTGCATGAAGTTTGCCTGCGACACCTGTTGGAACACCGCCAAAGGTTTATGCCGCGATTGCGCGCCGGATGCCGAGGTGGAAGTTGACGCCGCCCGCGCGGCCGGCGAAGTAGCGGCCGTCCGCGAAGCGGCGGAGCTTGAAGGCAAGGCGCGCGGGGCGCAGATTGATGTCAAACGCGACCGGCAATTGGTCTGTCCCCAGTGCAAGGCGGAAACGCATGGCGCAAAATTTTGTCCCGAATGCGGGTTCAAGCTTGCCGTGCAGACGCAATGTCCGAAATGTTCCGCCGAAATTGCACCCGGCGCGAAATTTTGTCCCGAGTGCGGCGACAAATTAAGCTGACGTTATTTTTTGGCGAGCGCCGCGGCCACGGCATTTTCCAGTTCTTCACCGCGCAGATCTTTGCCGAGGATGTTGCCGTCGGGGCCGATGAGCACGGCGAAGGGTATGGATTGCACACCATATTTCACGGCAAGTTCGTTTTGCCAGCCCTTACCGTCAAAAAACTGCGGCCAAGTCATGCCGGCGGTCTTTTTCAGAAAAGCGTCCAGCTTGTCGCGGTCGGAATCCAGGCTCACGCCAATGATCTCAAAGCCACCAGCATGGTGTTTTTTGTAGGTAGCGATAACATTCGGCAGTTCGCCGCGGCAGGGACCGCACCATGTCGCCCAGAAATCCACCATAACGACTTTGCCCTTGAGCGCGCCGACGGACAGCGGTTTGCCGTCCAAGCCCGACACGGCGAAATCGGGAAAGGGTTTGCCGGCGGCGAACATCGCGTCTTGCGCCTTTTCGGCTTCGGTCTGTCTTGCCCTGGCCTCGTCGGCCTGTTTGGCGATGGACGCCAGGATCTGATCGGCCCTCTGGCCGTATTTGGTGTCGGGATAATTCACCTTGATCTGCTTGATGAGTTCGACGCCTTTGTCCTTGTTTTTGAGCACCTCGATGTAAAGCATCGCCTTCATGAAAATAATCTGCGCTACCTCGTCGGTCTTCGCACCGTTTTGGGCGGCGACGAGTCCGTCAAAGCTTTTCAACTCGCCGGTCAAATCCGCCTCGGTATTTTTGCCCGCCTGAAGCTTGTCCTCGATTTTTTGGACGAGGGCTTGGAGCTGGGTTTGAGTGGCGTTATTGGTCTGGGCGACGGCCGTGAAGCCGGTCGCCACGGCGACGAGGACAAGGACGATGATTTTTTTCATGGTGAAAACTAAACCAGACGATTTCATTTTTCGCCCGGTGGCGCAACTGTCATTTGACCGGCCGCAGGCGGCGCGGTTCAAAATGAAATTTTTGTGGAAGAAACTTGACGGGTGGGGGACTTTCGTAGTTTTATTAATTAAATGATTTTTTCCCCGTCACGCATGGGCCGGCTGAACAAGCGCGCCCTGATCCGCCAGTTGCGGAAAGACGGCGTGGCGTCGCGCGCCGGGCTGGCGCGGGCGCTCGGCATGAGCCAGCCGACGGCAGGAAAAATCGTGGACGAATTGCTGGCGCAGGAGATTTTGGAAGAGGTGGACGTGCTGGAAAACAACGGGCGCGGCGCGGCACGGCTGGGCCGGCCCGGCCGGCAGTTGCGGTTGAACCGGTCACAGCCCAGTTTTCTCGGCATCCAGCTCGGCGTTCACGAAACCCGGTTGGCGGAACTCCCGCTCGGCGCCGGCGACGAAAGCGACTGGCAGTTTTCGTTTCCGCAGGCCACCACCACGGAGAATCCGGCGGCGGCCTGGGAAAAACAATTACGTTCGGTCGCGCGTCAGTTGCATTCTAAAAAATTTCTCGGGGTGGTGCTGAGCGTCCCCGGCATTGTGGATGAAGCCGCCCGCCGCATTTTGTTTTCGCCGAACATCCATTGGAGCGAGTCGGCGGATTTGTGCGCGCGGATCGGCAAAATCTGGGACGCGCCGGTGCTGCTGGTGCAGGAGGAGCGCGCCCTGGCGCTCGGCTATCACAGCCATCATCTCGACCACGAAGATTTTCTGCTCGCGGATTTTGGCGAGGGCGTCGGCGGCGCGGTCATCGTCGGCGGCAAGCCGTTGACGCATCCGCTGCCCATCAGCGGCGAATTCGGCCACACGCCGGTGCTGGGCAACTCGCGGCGTTGCGGCTGCGGCGCGGTCGGCTGCGTGGAAACCTTGATGTCCACGGCGGGGCTGTTGAAAAGTTTTTCCGCCGCGCAACCGGGCAAAACGAAAAGTTGGGCGGCGTTGCAAAATCATCTGGCCGAAACGGGCGTGGAACCATGGCTCGCGCAATCGCTGGACGCGGCGGCCGTGGCCATTGCGGCGGCGCTCAACGTCCTCGGTTTGCGGCGGGTGGTGGTCACCGGCAATTTGACGGAGCTGCCGCCGGCGGTGCTGCAGCATTTTTCCAAGGCGATCCGGGATGGCGCGATGTGGGCGCGCTTTGGTGAAATTGAATGTGTCAGCGCCCCGCGCCACCGCACCGCCGGGCTGGTCGCCGTCGGGCTCGATCAACTGGTCGTGCCGGAGGCTGAACCGAAAATTTCCCGCGGCAAAAAACCGGCGGCTTGAAATATCGCGGCAACTTTATTGGCGGATAACCGTTCAAATTATCGCATTAACAATTAGAAAAACGACACAGCAGACGCCGCAGCGCGCCCAACAAATTTAATTTATGAACATTAATCTGAAACAACTCGAAGTCTGGTTTGTCACCGGCAGCCAGCATCTTTATGGACCAGAAACGCTGAAAGCCGTCGCGCTGCATTCGCAGGAAATCGCCAAGGCGCTCGGCGCGTCGCCGGCGATTCCGGTAAAAGTCGTGTTCAAGCCGGTGATGGTTTCGCCGGACGCGATCACGGAATTGTGCCAGGCGGCGAACAACGCGGCGAAGTGCATCGGTCTCATCACCTGGTGCCACACGTTTTCGCCGTCAAAGATGTGGATCAACGGCCTGAAACAATTGCGCAAACCGGTGGCGCATCTGCATACGCAATACAACCGCGACATTCCGTGGGCGACGATCGACATGGATTTCATGAACATGAATCAGGCCGCGCACGGCGACCGCGAACACGGTTTCATCTGGAGCCGGCTGCGGTTGAGCCGCAAGGTCGTTGTCGGTTTCTGGCAGGAAAAATCCACGCAGGAAAAACTCGGCGCGTGGGCGCGCGCCGCCGCGGCGTGGGCCGACTGGCAGACCGCGAAGTTTGTGCGCTTCGGCGACAACATGCGCGAAGTGGCCGTGACCGACGGCGACAAAGTTTCCGCGCAGTTTAAATTTGGTTTCTCCGTCAACACTCACGGCGTCGGTGATCTGGTGAAAGTGGTCAACGCCGTCACTGAAAAGGAAGTGGACGCCCTATGCAAAAACTACGAGGCGATTTACGAAATGTCCGCCGACTTGCGCAAAGGCGGCAAGCGCCACAAATCCATCCGCGAAGCCGCGCGCATCGAATTGGGAATCGAGCAGTTTCTCACCGCCGGCGGTTTCAAAGGCTACACCGACACGTTTGAAGATTTGCACGGCCTCGCGCAATTGCCGGGCGTTGGTTCGCAGCGCATGATGGCCGCAGGTTTTGGCTTTGGCGGTGAAGGCGATTGGAAAACCGCCGCGCTGGTCCGCGCCATGAAAGTCATGGCCAGCGGACTCAAAGGTGGCACGTCGTTCATGGAGGATTACACCTACCATTTGCAGCCCGGCAACAAGCTGGTGCTCGGTGCGCACATGCTGGAAATCTGTCCATCCATCGCAGACGGAAAAGTTTCCTTGCAAGTGCATCCGCTCGGCATCGGCGGCAAGGCGGATCCGGCGCGGCTGGTATTCAACACGCCGGCGGGCGCGGCGGTGAATGCGTCGCTGATGGATTTCGGCAACCGTTTTCGTCTGCTCATCAACGAAGTGGATTGCGTCGCGCCGGAACATTCGATGCCGAAACTGCCCGTGGCGCAAGCGGTTTGGAAGTGCCGTCCAAATTTCGAGGATGCGTGCGCGGCGTGGATTTATGCGGGCGGCGCGCATCACACCGGCTTCAGTCAGGCGGTCACGACCGAGATGCTCGAAGATTTCGGCGCAATGGCCGGCATCGAAGTCGTCGTGATTGACGCGGACACCAAGCTGCGCCAGTTCAAACAGGAACTGACGTGGAACGACTGCGCCTACGGTTTGAAGGGCGGCTGGGCGGCCTAAACTCAAATCGGTAAAATTCTCAAAGAAAATTTGTTCGCATGAGAAAAATGGAATTGCACAGGTGGCTGGTCGCCGGAATTTTGGCCGCGGCCATTTCCCTGAACGCGCAGCCGGCGAAAATTTTCGTGGCCATGGATCAGCCCGGCCATAAAATTTCGCCGACGCTGTGGGGCATTTTCTTCGAGGACATCAATCTGTCCGCCGACGGCGGCATTTATCCCGAGCTCGTGCGCAACCGTTCCTTCGAGGATGCGGACAAACCGGAGAGTTGGAAAATCACCGGCGCGGAGGCGACGATTGATGAGAGCAAGCCGCTGAATCCTTTCAACCGAAAATCGCTCCGCCTGAAAACAGCCGGAGATTTTTCGGTGGAGAATGACGGCTATTGGGGCATGAACATTGTTTCCGGCGATGGCTACACGCTGAAACTGGCCGCGCGCGGCGAAAAGTTTGACGGCAAGCTCACCGCGAAAATTTTGAGCACCTCCGACGAAGTTCTAGCAAGCGGCGACATTTCCAACATCGGCAATGGCTGGAAATATCACACGCTGGACTTGACCGCGACTGGCAGCGATCCGAAAGCGAAGCTGGAAATTTCCGGCGACGGCAAAAGCGTTTTGTTCCTCGACATGGTTTCGCTGCTGCCAAAAAAAACGTGGAAAGATCACGGCCTGCGGCCCGACCTCGCAGAATCGCTCGCGGGTTTGCATCCGTCGTTCCTGCGTTTTCCTGGCGGCTGCTGGGTGGAGGGCGATGATTTTGCGCACATGAACCATTGGAAAAATACCGTCGGTAATATTGATACGCGCACGCCGCTCTGGAATATCTGGGGTTATTACGCCACGCACGGACTGGGTTTTTACGAATATCTCCAGATGGCCGAAGACCTCGGCGCGGAGCCACTGTTCGACATCAACGTCGGCATTTCGCACAAGGAAACCATCCCGCTGGACCGTATGGATCAATGGGTGCAGGACGCGCTCGACGCGGTGGAATTTGCGAACGGTCCGACTAATTCCATTTGGGGCGGCCGCCGCGCGACGATGGGCCATCCCACACCGTTCAATTTGAAATACATTGAAATCGGCAACGAAAACGGCGGGCCGGATTATGTTGAGCGCTGGCCGCTGCTGGTGAATCCCCTGCGCGAAAAATATCCGTATCTGCAATTTATCATGAACACAGATTTACGCGGCCGGCCGTTTCCGAAATCGCCGCCGGCGGACATCGTGGACGAACATTATTACGAAACGCCGGAATCGTTCATGCGCCGAGCTGACCAGTATGACAGCTACGACCGCACCGGGCCGAAAATTTTCATCGGCGAATACGCGGTCACGCAAAATGCCGGCAAGGGCAATTTGCGCGCAGCCATCGGCGAGGCGGCGTTCATGACCGGCATGGAACGGAATTCCGACGTTGTGACGCTCGCTAGCTACGCGCCGCTGCTCGTGAATTTAAACCATCGCGCTTGGAATCCGGACCTCATCAATTTCGACAGCGCGAACTGGTATGGTTTGCCTGGGTATTTTGTGCAGCAGATGTTCAGCGCGAATCGCGGCGACGAGGTTTTGCCGGTGACGGTGGCGTCGCCGATGGCTGAAGTGGAAAAGAGTCGGGGTCAGGTCGGCGTGGGCACTTGGAACACCGCGGCGGAATTCAAGGACATGAAAGTGACCGCGCCGGACGGAACGGTTTTGTTGCAACCCGATTTGAGCAGCGGAACCAATGATTGGCAAAAATTGGGCAACGGCGCGTGGACGGTGAAAGACGGCGCGATGCGGGAAACGGCCGAGAAGGAAAACGTCCGCGCGCTCGCCGGCGAGCGTAGCTGGACGAATTACACCTTCACGCTCAAGGCGCGGAAAATTTCCGGCCGCGAAGGCTTTTTGATTTTGTTTCACGTCGCCAGCGACGATGCCCGCAATTGGTGGAACATTGGCGGCTGGGAAAATTCAACCGACGGCATCGAGTTTGGCGAAACCCTGGATCGCAAGCCGAGCCACATCGAGACGGGCCGCTGGTATGACATCAAACTCGTGGTCAACGGCGGCAATGTGAAATGCTATTTGGATGGCAAGCTGGTTCACGATGTGGAATTTGAAAAGGCCGGCAGCGTCAGGAGCCTTTACGCCTGCGCGTCGCACGAAGACAAGACCGGCGATGTAATTGTGAAAGTCGTCAACGCCGGCACCCAGCCGCTCGAAACGCAGCTCGATTTGTCCGGCGCGAACAATCTGACCGGCAAGGGCACAGCCACCGTGCTGACCTCGGCCAGCGGCGTGGATGAAAATTCTTTGGCGGAACCAACCAAAGTTTCGCCGAAATCCGAGCCGGTTGAATACAGCGGCACAAGTTTGACCCGTGTGTTCCCCGGAAATTCCTTCACGGTGCTGCGGCTGCATACGAAATAAAAAATGCCACTCGTGCCTAACAAAATTTACGCTGCGTTCATTGGCGTGCTGGCCTTTGCCGTCGTAGCTTTGGCGGATCCGGCGGCAATGAAAGTCGCGCGGGTGGCCGAGCCATTTGAAATGTCGGATGTGCGTTTGCTGGACGGACCCTTCCGCGACGCAATGCTGCGTGATCAGAAATATTTGCTGGCACTGGATCCCGACCGGCTGCTGCATAATTTCCGCGTGAACGTTGGCCTGCCTTCGAGTGCGAAACCGCTCGGCGGCTGGGAAGAACCGAATTGCGAATTGCGCGGGCACAGCCTCGGCCATTATCTCTCGGCACTGGCGCTGATGTATGCCACCACCGGTGACGCGGAGTTCAAGCGACGCGTGGATTACCTCGTGGCTGAACTGGCGAAGTGCCAGAGCAATTCACCCACCGCTGGATTTCACGCAGGTTATTTATCGGCTTTCCCCGAATCGTTGATTGACCGGGTGGAGCAGGGCAAACCGGTCTGGGCGCCGTGGTATACTTTGCACAAAATCATGGCGGGCTTGCTCGATGCCAACCAGCATTGCGGCAACGCGCAGGCGCTGGCTGTGCTGACCAAAATGGCGGACTGGGTGAAATTCCGCGTGGATCGTTTGTCGCCGGCGCAGATGCAGAAATCACTCGAGGCCGAGCAGGGCGGCATGAATGAAGTGCTGGCCAATCTTTACGCAGCGACGGGCGATACCAATTATTTGCAGGTCGCCGAAGCCTTCAACCATCAAAAAGTTTTTGCTCCGCTCGAACGCGGCGAGGACAAGCTGGACCGGTTGCACGCCAACACGCAAATCCCGAAAATCATCGGCGCGACGCGCGAATACGAGCTCACTGGCGATCCGCAATTCCTGACCGCCGCCACAACATTTTGGGATTCCGTTGCGCTGCATCGTTCCTACGTCATCGGCGGCGACAGCGACCACGAACATTTCTTTTCGACCAATGATTTCGCGAAACATTTGAGCACGGACACTTGCGAGACTTGCAACACCTACAACATGCTCAAGCTGACGCGCGAGCTGTTCTCGCTTGCACCGGACGCGGCAAAAATGGATTTTTACGAACGCGGACTTTACAACCACATCCTCGCGTCGCAGGACCCGGAGACCGGCATGTTTGTCTATCTGATGTCGCTCAAGCCGGGACATTTCAAAACGTATTCGACGCCGGAAGATTCGTTCTGGTGCTGCGTCGGCACCGGCATGGAAAATCATTCCAAATACGGCGACACGATTTATTTCCATGACGCGGGTTCGCTTTACGTCAACTTGTTTATCGCGTCGGAATTGTCGTGGAAAGAAAAAGGTCTCGTCGTCCGGCAGGAAACAAAATTTCCCGAAAGCGATCTTACGGTGTTGAAAATCAAAACACCGAAGCCGGTGAACTTCGCGTTGAAAATCCGGCATCCGGCGTGGGCGACGACCGGCTTGTTGGTTTCGGTCAATGGCAAAAAACAGTCGGACGTTTCCGCGCCCGGAAGTTACCTCACCTTGTCACGCGAATGGCATGACGGTGACAAAATTGAAATCCATTTTCCGATGAAGCTGCACACTGAATTTTTGCCCGGCGTCAGCAACGAAGTCGCCTTGCTTTACGGCCCGATCGTGCTGGCGGGTGAACTGGGCACGAACTCGATGCCCGTCCCGTTCGCCCGGGTGCAGACAGATTTCAGCCGGCTGCCCGCGCCGTCCGCACCGATGCTGGTGACCACGGCGGATGAATTGCTCCAGCATGTCAAACCAGTTTCAAGGAAAGCGCTGACATTCCACACGCACGGCATCGGCCGACCGGCGGACGTGACGCTGATCCCGTTTTACCAATTGCACCGGCAGCGTTATTCCGTTTATTGGAAATTGATTTCCGAAACGGATTGGAAAGCGCAGGCCGGCGACATCGCCGCCGCCGACGCGCGGCGCCTGGCGGCGGAGGCGCGCGTGGTGGATGTCGTCCGTCCCGGCGAACCGCAATCCGAGACCGATCACAAGTTCCAAGGGGAAGCCACGCAGACCGGGGATTTTTACGGCCGCAAATGGCGTCATGCCACCGATTGGTTTAGCTATCAAGTGAAAGTGTTGCCCGGCCAGCCGCAGGAATTGGTTTGCACGCTCTGGGGCGGCGATGTGGGCGCCCGGGAATTTGATGTGCTCGTGGACGGAAAAATCATCGCCACGCAAACGCTCAACAATAACAAACCCGGCGAGTTTTTTGATGCCACATTTCCGCTCGCCGCGGAGCTGACGCAGGGCAAACCGTCGGTCACGGTGAAATTCGCCGCGCATTCCGGAAACATTGCCGGCGGCTTATATGGCTTGCGCATTTTGTGCGCGAAATAATTAATTTATGTCAGCGAAATATACCATCGGTCTGGATTACGGCACGAACTCGGTTCGCGCCCTCATTGTCAACGTCGCCAACGGCGCGGAAGTCGCCGCCGCCGTGTGGACTTACGCCCACGGCACGCAGGGTGTGATCTTGTCGCGCGATCCGAATCTCGCGCGGCAGCATCCGCTCGATTACGTCAACGGCGCGGAAACCACCATCAAGCAGGCGCTCGCGGCGGCGAAGAAATCCGTGAAAGGTTTCAAGGCTGAACAGGTCATCGGCATCGGCGTGGACACGACCGGCAGCACGCCGCTGCCGGTGGATGCGACCGGCCAGCCGCTGGCGTTTAGCAAAAAATTTGCGAACAATCCGGCTGCGCTGGCGTGGCTGTGGAAAGATCACACCGGCGTTGCCGAAGCCGCCGAGATCACCGCGCTGGCGGCGAAAATCCGCCCGGAATTTCTCGCCAAGTGCGGCGGCATTTATTCGAGCGAATGGTTTTTCAGCAAAATTTTGAAATGCCTGCGCACCGCGCCGGAAGTCTTTAACGCCGCGCATTCGTGGATTGAGCTTTCCGATTTCGTTCCCGCCGCGTTGACCGGCACGCTTGCGCCGGACAAATTTACCGCCGGCGTTTGCGCCGCCGGTCACAAGGCGATGTGGAACGCCAAGTGGGGCGGTTATCCGGACCAGGAATTTCTCGCGAAACTCAACCCGAAACTCGGCGCGCTGCGCGACCGGTTGCCGAAAAAAGTCCGCGCGGTGGACACGGCAGCGGGAACGCTGACGCCGGAATGGGCGAAGAAAACCGGTTTGACGGCGGGCATTCCCGTGGCCGTCGGTGCGTTCGACGCGCACACCGGCGCGATTGGCGCGGGCGTCAAGCCTGGCACGCTCGTCAAAATCATCGGCACGAGCACCTGCGACATCAGCGTGGGTCTGAACACGGCAAAGCTGGCGGATGTTCCCGGCGTCTGCGGCATCGTGGACGGCAGCGTGGTGCCCGGCTATTTCGGCATCGAAGCCGGACAGTCGGCGGTCGGCGACATTTTTAACTGGCTGGTTAATTATTTGCAGCCCGGCGGCAAGGTGGCGGGTTCGCATGAGGAACTGACGAAAGGTGCGTTGAAGCTTCAGGCCGGCGAAAGCGGTTTGCTCGCGTTGGATTGGAATAACGGCAACCGCACGGTGCTCGTGGATCAACAGCTTACCGGCCTGCTGCTCGGTCAGACGCTTTACACGACGCCCGCGGAAATTTACCGCGCGTTGATTGAGGCCACGGCGTTCGGTGCGCTGACAATCATCAACCGGTTTGAAGAATACGGCGTGAAGATTGACGAAGTCGTGAACTGCGGCGGCATCGCCGATAAAAGCCCGCTGGTCATGCAGATTTACGCCGACATCACCGGCCGCCCGATGAAAATTTCACGCTCGGCGCAGACCTGCGCGCTGGGTTCAGCCATAGCCGCCGCCGTGATCGCGGGAGCGCACAAGGATTTTGCCGCCGCGCAGAAAAAGATGACGGGCTTGAAGCCCAGAGTTTACAGGCCGAACGCCAAATCGCACGCGGTTTACAAGGAACTTTACGCGGTTTACAAGGAATTGCACGACGCCTTCGGCACGCAGGAGTGGAATGGCAATTTGTTTGGCGTGATGAAGACGCTGATTGAGATTCGCGGGCGCGTGAGGAAATAATTTTCAACCACGGATGGGCACGGATTAACACGGATAAAATTAAGTTTATGAAATTGAATTGCCATTGCTACACGTTACGCACTCTCGTAATGGCAATTTTATTTTTAGCCGCTGCCCAATGTTTCGGCGGAAATCTTCCAGACGAAATCAAAGAATCAGATCGTTTTGGTGCTGCCTTCGGAACTGGTAATACAAACACACCCTTGCTTGCTTTGGATTGGTTTAGGGGCGCTCAAAGCATCGAGTATTGCCGTGTCAGTCAATTTGGAAAGGTATCGAGCGCTAGGAATGTCATCAACTGGGCTATTCAAGGCGGGCACTGGGGACAACTTGACCAGACCAATCTTGAATCACTGACGAATGCGATAAATTCCCTGCCGCCGCCGGTTAGTCAGGATTTACCCAAAGAGCGACTCTTGGTAGCAAGAGGAATCCGAAAGAATCAGTGGTTTGAGTTGACCTACGACCGTGAAAATGTTCCCAAAGAGGTCGAGAAACTTTGCGAAATTACAGGCGCGTATTTGGAATGGTTTATCCCAAAAATCGAAGGGCATACGCTTGTAAAAAATTCCTATGACAGCGGTTCTGGAGGACAATCTACAATCGAGTCATTTCACATCGCAACTGCTGCTCCGGTTGCCGTTTCCTCGGGCGGTAACGGAGTTCATGTTTGGGATTTGGCACATAAAACAGCGCAGCCGCTTTCAATTTTAGTTAAAAACCCCAAAGCTAACTTTATCTCTGGGTTATGGAATCCTGCTGCAATTTCACCTGACGGAAAAATTATTGTCTATGCTTCTGAATACGCAACTTTTGCTGTGGATTGGAAGGCTGACAAGATTTTGTGGCAAACTGGTCCGCTGGTTGACATCAAAAGCGGGGGAAACCTGAAAAAAAAAGTCGCGATTGGCGGAGATAAAGGACAGTTTCTGTTTGTTGCTGCGGCGCACAAAGTCGAAAAATGGGATTTGGCTACAGGCAAATATCTTGCAACGCTCGACACCAACCATGCCACGATTCGGTTTTTAGAGACATCACGAGACGGCAGAATTTTGGTGGCCGGCTTTAATGAGTCCCTGATGGAGGTTTCTGTGTGGAAATCGGATGAAGATGCGCCTTCAGCTCGTGTAGAAGCAGGCGGTGATACAGGCATCGGAATTTCACCAGACGGGAAAAGAATTGCTTTGAGCATCTTTGGGCAGAAAAAACTATTGCTTTGGAACTGGCAAAAAGGAACGACAAATGAAATTCCTTTGCGCACGCCGTATGGATCTTTCCCTCATGCCTATGCGATGTTTTGGTCTCCCGACAGAACACGTTTCACAGCATATATGGATTCGGCGTCATCGGCTCATATCGTGGTTTGTTATGATGCGCTCAACTGGAAACCTCTGGCACAATGGCAATACGGTGATCCGATGAGCACTGCAAAATTTGATTTCACGAGTGATGGACGTTTTATTGGAATGCGGGGTCGTGAATTATCTTATTTAGATGTTAAATCGTTAAGCGAGTTGAAATGAATCCGTGTTAATCCGTGCCCATCCGTGGTTAAAAACTTTTGAATCTTATGTTGGAAAAATTAAAAGCTGAAGTCTGCCGGGCGAACCTGGATTTGGTTCGCAAAGGTCTGGTCATCGAAACGTGGGGCAATGCCAGTGGCATTGACCGTGAGCGCGGCGTCGTGGTTATCAAACCGAGCGGCGTGCCTTACGCCGGCATGAAACCGAAACACATGGTCGTCGTCTCACTGGCCGACGGGAAAATTGTCGAGGGCAATTTGAAGCCGAGTTCCGACACGCCGACGCATTTGGTTTTGTATCGCGCGTTTCCGAAAATTGGCGGCGTGGTGCACACGCACAGTTTGTTTGCCACGGCGTGGGCGCAGGCGCAGCGCGGATTGCCGAGCTACGGCACGACGCAGGCGGATTACTGGTATGGCGACGTGCCATGCACGCGTCTGCTGAAACCGGCGGAGATCAAAAATGATTACGAGGCGAACACCGGCGAGGTCATCGTAAAAACTTTTCAGAAATTGAAGTTTGATCCGATGCAGCATCCCGCCGTGTTGGTGGCGAGCCACGGGCCGTTCACCTGGGGCAAGGATGTCGCCGACGCGGTTCACAACGCCGGCGTGCTCGAATTCATTGCGCAGCTCGCCAGCGAGACTTTGAAGATCAATCCTAAGTTGAAGCCAATGCAATCCGTCCTGCTGGACAAACATTTTCTTCGCAAACACGGTCCCAGTGCTTACTATGGCCAGAAATAATTCCCCAACCGAAACACAACCATGAATAAAATCATCCAACTCATCACTGTCACGTCGCTGGGGCTTTTGGCGGCTGGCTTAACCGGCTGTAAAACTATGTCAAACACACCTCATGGAACCATCACGAAAGCCGACTTTGGCAAAACCACGGATGGCACGCCCGTTCAAATTTACACGTTGCGCAATTCCAAAGGCATGACGGCGACGATCATGACTTACGGCGGCATTGTCACGTCGCTCGAGACACCGGACCGGAATGGCCAGTTCGGCGACGTGGTGCTGGGCTACGACCATGTAGATGGCTATCTCAAATCCACGCCGTATTTTGGCGCGTTGATTGGGCGTTACGGCAACCGTATTGCCAAGGGAAAATTTTCGCTCGACGGTGTGGAATACACGCTGGCGACGAACAATGTCCCCAATCATTTGCACGGCGGTCTGAAAGGCTTTGACAAAGTTGTGTGGACGGTGGAAGAAGCTGAAGTCGGCGAGCACGGACCGAAGCTGACGCTGACATATTTGAGCAAGGACGGCGAGGAAGGATATCCGGGCAACCTGACTGTTCACGCGATTTACACCGTGACCGAGGACAACGCGCTGCAAGTCAAATTCAAGGCCACCACGGACAAGAATACGGTGGTCAATCTGACGCATCATTCCTATTTCAACCTGCGCGGCAGCGGCGACATTTTGGATCATGTGGTCACCATTAACGCGGACAAATTCACGCCGGTGGACGGCGGTTTGATTCCGACCGGCGAACTACGTCCGGTGGCGGGCACGCCGTTTGATTTCACCGCGCCGCACGCGGTCGGCGAGCGTATCAATTCCACTGACGAGCAGATCAAGCTCGGCGGCGGCTACGATCACAATTGGGTGTTGAATAAAAAAACCAATGAAATGTCGCTGGCGGCGCGCGTTCACGAGCCGACCAGCGGGCGCACGATGGAAGTCTGGACCACCCAGCCGGCGACGCAGTTTTACACCGGCAATTTTCTTGACGGCACCATCACCGGCAAGAAAGGCTGGACGTATCAGCTCCGCAACGGCTTCTGTTTCGAGCCGCAGCATTATCCCGATTCGCCGAATCATCCGGCGTTTCCCACGACCGAGCTGAAGCCGGGCGAAACCTACAAGAGCACGATCATCTATAAATTCTCCGCTGAATAAAAAATCTGAACCAACCACCAAACTGATTATGAAAAAAATTCAAATTCTCCTGACTGCCTTCTGCATCGCCGCCGCCGTTTCCGGCTGCGGTAAAAAAGAAACCGCCAGCGCTCCGGGCGGCGCGGCGGCGCCCGCGAAGAGACTGAAGCTCGCGTTTGTCTCCAACAACGCGGCGAACTTCTGGTCGTTCGCCCGCGCGGGTTGCAATGCCGCCGCCACGGAACTCGGCGATGTGGACGTGGATTTCCGCATCACGCAGGACGGCAGTTCCGCCGTGCAGCGGCAGATTCTCGACGATCTCGCGGCCAAAGGCACCGACGGCATCGCCGTGAGCGTGAATGACCCGGACAACCAGACGGATTTCCTGAACAAGATTGCCGGGGAAACGCTGTTGGTCTGCTGCGACAGCGACGCGGCCAAGAGCAAGCGCGTGGCCTACATCGGCACCGACAACGAAGCGGCGGGCGAAGAGGCTGGCAAAATGATCAAGGAAGTTTTGCCCAACGGCGGCAAGATCATGTTGTTCGTCGGCCACAGCGATTCCCAAAATGCGTTGGAACGTTCCGGCGGCATCAAGAAGGCGCTCGAGGGATCAAACGTTCAGCTTGTTGACATCCGCACGGACGACACCGACCCGGTCCGCGCGCAGAAAAACGCCGAAGACACGCTGGTGAAATATCCCGACATCGCGTGCCTTGTCGGTTTGTGGAATTACAACGGCCCGGCGATCTTGAACGCCGTGCGCGGCGCGGGCAAGACTGGCGCGGTGAAAATCGTCTGCTTCGACGACGAAGCCGACACGCTCGCGGGCATCGCCGCCGGCGACATTTACGGCACGGTCGTCCAAAATCCGTTCGAGTTCGGCAAACAGTCTGTGACGCGCATGGAAAAATATCTGAAGGGTGACAAAACGCAGTTGGACGGAAAAATGTTCATCCCCACGCGCGACATCAAGAAGGACAACGTCGCCGATTATCAGGCCGAGGTGAAAAAAATTCTCGGACAATAATTTGTTGAAACCGCGAACCACGCGAACTGCGCGAAAAACCAAATCAAGATTTTCCTTTCGCGTATTTAGTGTGTTTCGCGGTTAATTGGTTTTCAATATATGGTCACCATGCCGTTGCTTGAAATGCGGGGGATCTCCAAAGGTTTCCCCGGCGTCAAAGCCCTCGACAATGTCAGCCTGACCATCGGGCGCGGCGAAGTTGTGGCGCTGTGCGGCGAGAATGGCGCGGGCAAGTCCACGCTCATGAAAATTCTCGGCGGCGTGCATCAGCCCGACGTCGGGGAAATCCTCATTGACGGCCAGCCGGTGAAAATCCACGGCGTCACCGATTCCATGAAGTTCGGAATCGCCTTTATCCATCAGGAATTAAACGTGCTTGGCAACCTCGACGTAGCGGCGAATGTCTTTCTCGGCCGCGAGCCGGAAAATGCGCTCGGCCTGATTGACTCGAAGAAAATCCACGCCGACACCGCGCCGTTCATCCAGCGCCTCGGCCTGGAAATTTCCACCCGGACGCGGCTGGATAATTTGTCCATTGCCCAGCAGCAGATGGTCGAGATTGCGAAAGCGCTGTCGCTGAATTCTCGGCTCATCATCATGGATGAGCCGACGTCCAGCCTCACGCTGACCGAAACGAAACGCCTGCTCGAACTCATCCGCGAGTTGCGCGGGCAGGGCGTGAGCATCGCGTATATTTCCCATCGACTCGGCGAGATTGACGAGTGCGCCGACCGAATCGTCGTTTTGCGCGACGGCAAGAACGCCGGCGAATTGTCCCGCGCGGAATCCTCGCACGACAAGCTCGTGAGCCTGATGGTCGGGCGCGAGATCAAAAGTTTTTACGTCGAACCCAAAGGTTCCAAGACGCCGGGTTATTTCAAGGTTCGCAACTCTTCGTCCTCGCTGCATCCGGGAAAAAAAGTTTCATTCGACGCGGCGCGCGGAGAGATTCTCGGTTTCGCCGGGCTGGTCGGCGCGGGCCGTTCGGAAATGGCCAAGGCGATTTCCGGCCTCGAAGATTCGCCCACGCAGGAAATTTTTCTGGACGGCCAGAAACTTTCCGTCAGCAAGCCGCGCGATGCGATTGACCAGGGGATTTATCTCGCGCCGGAAAACCGCCGCGCGGAAGGCCTCGTCGTGGAAATGACCGTGCGCGAAAACATCAGCCTGCCGTCGCTGGAAAATTTTTCGCGCTTCGGCCTCATCAACCGCGCGCACGAAAAGAAAATCGCGGCGGAGCAGGTGAAATCATTGAACGTCAAAACGCCGACGACCGAGACGCGCGTGCTGAACTTGAGCGGCGGCAACCAGCAAAAAGTCGTGCTCGGCAAATGGCTGGCGATGACGCCCAAGGTGATGATCCTCGACGAGCCGACGCGTGGCATTGATGTCGGCGCGAAGGCGGAGATCTACCGGCTCATGCGCGAGCTGGCCGACGGCGGCGCGGTGATTCTGATGATCAGCAGCGACATGGAGGAGATCCTGAACGTCAGCGACCGCATCGCCGTGATGCACGAGGGCGAAATCTCCGGTGTGCTGGAGCGCGCTGATTGCAGCGAGGAAAACGTGATGAACCTCGCCGTCGGCAAAAAAATTTCCGCCGCGAAACCGGCGGTGAACAATTAAAATGAAACCGCTCATCCGCGCTCATGGACGCTGATAAAACAATTTCGATTATCGGCTATCAGCGAAGATTAGCGGTTAAAGAATTTTAAATGAAAAAAGAAATTGGCATTTTTGCGCTGCTCGTGGTGTTGTGCGGCGTCACCGGCTTTGAAAACCCGCGGTTTTTCTCGCACGAAAACCTCATCAACACCGCCAACCTCATCGGCCTGTTCGGGATTTTCAGCATCGGTGTCGGGCTGGTCATCATCACCGGCGGCATTGATTTGTCCATCGGCTCGATGATTGCGCTCAACGGCATGCTGCTCGTGCTCGCGCTGACGGAATGGCACTGGGCCTGGCCGCTGGCGGCGGCGTTTGTGCTGGCGGTGACCATGCTGCTCGGTCTCGGCCACGGATTGCTCATCACCCGGTTCAAGATGCAGCCGTTCATCGTGACGCTGTGCGGTCTGCTGCTGTATCGCGGCATCGCGCGCTTCATTGCCAACGACACGACGAAAGGTTTTGGCGGGGCGGAAAATTTCAAGGCGTTGCAAAGCCTGGCCAGCGGGAACTTTCTCGGCCTGCCGATGCCCTTTGTGATCTTGATCGTCATCTCCGCGGTCATGTGGGTCGTGCTGCACCGCTCGGTTTACGGCCGTTACCTGTTCGCCATCGGCCGCAACGAGGAGGCGACGCGTTTTTCCGGCATCAACACGCGCTGGGTCGTGGCTGGCGCCTACATTATCGCGGGACTGCTCACGGGCGTCTCGGGAATTCTCTTTGCGTTCTACACCAATTCCGTCACGCCCTCGACGCAGGGAAATTCCTACGAGCTGAACGGCATCGCCGCGGCGGTGCTCGGCGGGTGCAGCCTGCGCGGCGGCGAAGGCTCCATTCTCGGCATCCTCATCGGCACGGCGTTGCTGCTGGTGCTCCAAAACCTCGTCAATCTGCTTGGCATCCCCAGCTCGCTCAACTACGCCGTCATGGGCGCGGTCGTGCTGCTCGGCGTGCTGGCGGACCAAATGTTCCAGGCGCGGTCGGCGAAAAAATTGGCATGCCAGCCCAAATGAAAAAAACTCGGACTGCTCGCGCTGCTCTTGGCGGTAAAGATTGCACCCGCGCAAATTGTTTCGCCAGACACCAATCTGCCGGCGCGCGAGGAGCAAATCATTGCTGTTGCAGCCGTCGCTGCCGCGCCGCATATCTTGTCGCACGCGAATCTGTGGCGCGTCTCGGATGATTTTGGGGACATCTGGAAATCGCTGGACCACGAATTCACGCGCGCCGCGCGCTGGAAAAATTTCGCCGCGCCGGGCTACTGGCCGGACGCGGACATGTTGCCGCTCGGCCACCTGGCCAGCGGTCCGCGACCTGTGGCTGCGGAAAGATTTGGGCCGGGCGAAAATATACTCGACCAAAATCCCGCCGCACCGCTGCGTGCTGCTGCAGGTGGATTGAGACGTCGGTCAGGAACCCCGGCGCGTGGCGGGGGCCGCCTTGGGCTGCTCTTTTTTCTTCTTCTTGATTTCTTTTTTCTGACTGCGATTGCCTTTGGCCATAATGATCTCCTGGCTATTGTTGAACCCCAGCTACGCAGATTTCGCCGTGAAATACAACTTCAGACCGCCACTGATTGTCCGTGGTCGAGCCCGTCGGCGTTACAACCAGGTCGGTTACGTTGTTAAATTCACTTTACTGGCGGGCAACCTCTGATAACCTCATCCGCCTTGTTTGCGGTGCAAACATCAAAGATTTTAATTTATGGCCAAACTTTTCATTGAAGATGTCGAATTGAAGGGCAAACGCGCCCTCATCCGCGTGGATTTCAACGTGCCGCAGGACAAGGTCACCGACGCCATAACCAACACCAAGCGCATCGAAGCCGCGTTGCCGACGATCAAATACGCCTTGGACAAAGGCGCGTCCGTCGTGCTGATGAGCCACCTCGGTCGTCCGGACGGCAAGCGCATCGAAAAATTTTCCCTCAAACCGATTGCCGAAGCCCTCCAGAAATTGCTCGGTCGCCCGGTGCAATTCCTCAATGACTGCGTCGGTGCGGAAGTTGAAGCCGCCTGCGCCAAGGCCCAGCCCGGCGACGTGATTTTGCTCGAAAACCTCCGCTTCCATATCGAAGAAGAGGGCAAGGTGAAACTCGAGGACGGCACCAAGCTCAAAGCCGATCCCGAAAAGGTGAAAGCTTTCCGCGCCAGCCTCACGAAGCTCGGCGACGTTTACATCAATGATGCTTTCGGCACCGCGCATCGCGATCACAGCTCGATGACCGGCGTGCAGCTTCCGCAGCGCGCTTGCGGTTATTTGATGAAGAAAGAATTGGACGCCTTCAGCGCCGTGCTCGACAACCCGAAACGCCCGCTGCTCGCGATTCTCGGCGGCTCAAAAGTCGCGGACAAAATCCAACTCATCAACAACCTGCTCGACAAGGCCGACGAAATCATCATCGGCGGCGGCATGGCTTATACATTCCGCAAGGTGCAGGACAACATGGAAATCGGGAAATCCCTTTTCGACGCGGAAGGCGCGAAGATTGTGCCGGAACTGCTGGCGAAGGCCAAAGCCAAGGGCAAAATCATTCATCTGCCGGTGGACTGGATGACCGGCGACAAATTCGGCCCGGATGCCAACGTCGGCACCGCGACGCTGGCCAGCGGCATTCCGGCCGGCTGGGAAGGCATGGATGCCGGTTCAGAATCATCCAAACTGTTCGCGGCGGTCATTGCCCGCGCCAAGACGATCATCTGGAACGGACCGCCCGGCGTGTTTGAATTTCCCGCGTTCGAGAAAGCCACCAAGGCGATGGCGGATGCCATCGTGGCCGCCACGGCTGCCGGGGCCACCACCGTGGTCGGCGGCGGCGATACGGCGACGGCGGCAAAAAAATTTGGCGCGGACAAAAAGGTTTCACACACCTCGACCGGCGGCGGCGCGTCGCTGGAATTTCTCGAAGGCAAAGTGCTGCCCGGCGTGGCGGCGTTGTCGGAGAAATAATTTTTAACTTAGAAAGTTTTTCAAATGAACAAAGAACGTAAATTAATCATTGCCGGCAACTGGAAGATGAACAAAACCGTCGCCGAGGCGCTGACCCTCGTCGCCGACCTCAAGCGCGATCTGATGGGCGTGAAGGAAGTGGACGTCGTCGTCTGCCCGCCGTTCACCGCGCTGGAATCCGTGTCCAAGGCGGTGTTGGATTCCACCATCAAGCTGGGCGCGCAAAACATGAGCGAGAATAATTTCGGCGCTTACACCGGCGAAGTCTGCGCGGGCATGTTGAAGGAATTCTCCGTGCGTTACGTCATTCTCGGCCACAGTGAACGCCGTCAGTTCCAAAAAGAATCCGACGCGCTGATCGCCAAGAAAGCGGCGGCCGTCCACGCGGCGGCGCTCAAGCCGATTGTCTGCGTGGGCGAAACGCTTGCCGAACGCGAAGGCGGTTTGATGGAAAAAGTTTTGGAAACGCAGGTCACTGGCAGTCTCGCCGGCTTGACCAAGGAGCAGATGGTTGAAACCGTAATCGCTTACGAACCGGTCTGGGCGATTGGCACCGGTAAGACGGCGACCACGCAGCAGGCGCAGGACGCGCATGCGTTCATCCGCGGATTGCTCGTGAAAATTTACGACGAACCGACGGCCCGGAAAGTGCGCATCCAATACGGCGGCAGCGTGAAGCCGGCCAACGCGAAAGAGCTGATGAGCCAGCCCGATGTGGACGGCGCACTCGTCGGCGGTGCCGCACTGGAAGCAAGAAGTTTTGCTGACATCATCAAAAATTCCATTTAAGCTATTTATAATATGAGTTTCCTTGTTGGCATTTTAACTGTGGTATTGGTTTTGAACTGTCTGTTGCTGATCCTGCTGGTGCTGGTGCAACTGCCGAAAAAAGACGCGGGTGCGGGCATGGCCTTCGGCGCGGGCACGGCGGACGCGCTGTTCGGCGCGGGTTCCGGCAATGCGCTGACCAAGATCACGAAATATGGCACGGGCGTTTTCCTCGTGCTGGCGCTGGCGCTGGGTTACATGCAGGACAAACTGCATCGCGACAATGGCGCGGCGGATTTCGCCAAACAGGTGCAACAAAAACAAATGCAGGCTCCGGCCATCGCGCCCACGCCGGTTGCCACGCCGACTCCGGCTCCGGCGGCTCCGGCAAACACACTGCTTTCAACGCAGCCTGCGACCAACGCGGCGAAATAATTATTCCGTTCTCCAAACGCGCCATCGGATTGTTCCGTTGGCGCGTTTTTATTTGCGCAAATAATCGGCGATGCGCCATTGCAGGAACGGCGAGCAATGTTTTGTGGTCGCCTTGTTTCGCTGCGGCCAATACGCGTTAAAATCTTTTTCTAACTTCCGCAACTCGCGGACGCCGCGCTGCGCCCGCCTCCGAGCTTCCGCACGATTGCCGGCGGTGACGGCCTGTTGCCACAGCATGAAATGGCAGGATTCCGCCGCCATCCGCGCGGCCAGATCCAATTCCTGCGCCAAGATTTTCCCGGAACTTGAAGCGGGCGTTGCGCGTCGCAAGTGAGTCCGCTGCGTTTCGATTTCCTTGAAAGCCGCGAGGATTTTCTTCGCCGGAATTTTGACGGACCATTTCAATCCGTTCCGGCAAAACAACTCGCGATCCTCCGGTTTTGGCGCGGCGATGACCGTGCCGAGTGGCGTTTCGTTCATCGCCTTTACGCCCAACTTCAAATGCGCGAAGCCAAGATTGTAGCCTGCGCTCGCAACTTTTCCTGAACGGTCTTCAAAAACATCGCGGCTCAGGACGGTAGTGAGAATTTTTTCGTCCAAGGCCGCTGCGTTCCACGCCAGCGCCGCGCCGGCGGCGAACAGCGGCCAACTCACCGCCAGCGGCTGCGGATGCCCACCGTCGCCCCAGTCGGTGTTGAGAAAACCCATCGCCCCGAATTTCTTGCCGGCCCGGGCGGCGGCGCGCAGATTGGCCATGCCGTTGTCGTGCCGGCCGAGCAAGGTTTGCCACGTCGAAGTGCCGGGGCAGACGTAAAACGGAATCTTTGCCTTTGCGAATTGCGCGGCCTCTTTTGCAAACGGATGGTCCGCCTCGTAGCCCCAGCTTAGCGCGATGATATTTTTGGGCAGCTCACGGATCAGCTTTGGATATTTCAAAATGATGTCGCCCCAGAACATCATTTTCTTTTTACGTCCGGACACTTCCCGGTGAATTTTTTTGAGAAAGTCAAAATACACGTGGCCTTTGCCGTTCGCCTCGCACAGTTTTTTACTTTGGCCTTTGCCCAAGTCCCACGTTTCGTCCCCGCCGATATTGAAAAATTCGCTGGAAAAATTCGGCAGCAGTTCGTCATAAAGCCCGCGCATAAAGGGCAGGGTGCCGGGATGATTCGGCGCGAGCGTGGTCGGGCGGCGGAGAAAATCATTGGTTTCCGCTTCGTAAGGCGCGGACAGTTCGCCCAGTTTTTTCAGGCGCGCGTCGGCAAGAAAATACCGGAGGTGGCCGAAAGAATTTTGGTTTGGCACCAGGTCAATGCCCAGTTCGCGACAGCGCGCATCGAGGATTTGAATTTCCTTCGCGGTGAGCGCGCCCCAGCTTTGCCAGACCGATTTGAATTTTTTGTAGGCAAAGGTGTGCTCGGTGTAAAGTTGCAGCTCGTTGATTTTGAAATCGGAAAGTTTCTCTGCCAGGTCGAGCAACGTTTCCAGTTTTGGCACGCGGCCGCGCGAGATGTCGAGCATCACGCCGCGCCGCGAAAAATCCGGCCAGTCGCGGATATTCAGGCAGGGCAGCTGGCGGCCATGTTCGCGGAGCAACTGCCGCAAGGTCGCCGTGGCCGCGCGCAAACCGCCGGCTTCCCGAAACAAAATTTCAATGCCGGCCGGCGAAATCGTGAGCGCGTAACCTTCGGGATGACTAGGCGCGGAGCGGGTGCGGACCACTTTGATCGCGGCCAGCGGTTTGTGCCGGGGCAGCCTGAACTGGCCGTGAAGGATTTTCACCGAGCGAGGAGCGGGCAGCAGATTCAGCGTCATCGGGAACCGAATTTGACGCGTGAAAGAAAGAATTTCAATGCAAAACCGCCAGTTTTTTCCGGTCAAATTTCCAACCTGGCCGAGTTCCTGTTCGGCCGGCTGATTGCTGAATTTATTTGCGGCTAAGTGTCGCCAACGGTTTTCCGGGTGGTAAAAATTGTTTTTGGCCCAGTGGGTTTTGCCCATAGAATTTGTGCGTGTGAGCAACGAAATGCAAAACCGCGTTTGGATTACCGGCGCGAACGGGCTGATTGGAAATTACCTCGTGCAGACCGCGCCGCGTTTTGTGCCCAGCTGGCACGTGCGGGCGCTGACGCGTGCGGATTTTGACTTGCTCGATTTCGCGGCCGTCCGCCGCGAGTTTGAAATCGACCAGCCGCGGCTGGTCATTCATTGCGCCGCAATCACCAATGTCGCTGACGCGCAAAAAAATCCCGAGCACGCCCGGCGCGTGAATGTCGAAGTCACCAAATTGCTTGCGGAACTGTCGTCAGAAATTTCGTTTGCTTTCTTTTCCACCGATCTGATTTTTGACGGTCGCAAAGGAAATTATACGGAGACCGACACGCGGAACCCGCTACACCTTTACGGGGAGACGAAAGTTGCCGCCGAGGAAATTGTGCTGAAAAATTCCCGGCATCTCGTCGTCCGCACATCCATCAACGGCGGCGCGTCTCTCACCGGCGGCCGCAGTTTCAACGAGCAGTTGCGCCGCGCGTTGCAGCAGGCTAGGCAGGGGATGACGCTGTTCACGGACGAATTTCGCTCACCGCTGCCGGCGGTTGAGACGGCGCGGGCAGTGTGGGAGCTGGCGCAAAAAAACTGCACGGGAATTTTTCACGTCGCCGGCACGGAAAAATTGTCGCGCTGGCAGATCGGTGAAATGCTAGTCAAACGCTGGCCGGAAATTACAACCAAAATCCAATCCGGCTCGGCCAAGGATTTTGCCGGTCCGCCGCGCGCACTGGACACGTCGCTGTCTATCGGCAAGGCGCAAAAGGTTTTGTCCACGCCGCTGCCGGGATTGAGCGAATGGCTCGCAGCCAATCCGGGCGAGCTGTTTTGATGAGTGGCAGCCGACGTGAGCCGGCTTAATTTTTAAGTCAGAGCGGACTGACGTCCGCTGCCACCCGGTTTATTTCGCCGACAATTCCAAAATCGTGATGGAATACGGTGGGAAAGTGCGCGTAAAGCTGGCACCCAGACCGGTTGCTTTTTCAGTGACCGGAATGATTTTCTTCGGCTCGATGAGAGAATTCGTGTCATCCAATTTGTCCGCTTTCAATACGATGGCTGAACCTTGATCAGCCACTGATGTGACTCCGCTGATTTCCACTTGCACCGGTTGCGGTGAGCCGAGGCTGTTGACGACTTTCAAATAGATCGTGCCGGTCTGGCTGTCGCCCGTCGCGTCAAAAAACAGTTTGCGGATTTGTTGTTCCGGTGGGCGCGGCTGTTCCACGCCGTTCCGTTTTTTGGCCGGCGGCTGCCAGGTGACGGTGGGGATGTTTTGCGAATCCGTCGCCAGCACTTCGTCGCCGTGGTGCGCGCTGAAAATCTTTTGCGCAAAATACGACGGCGAACCGTAGCAGGTGAGCGCATCATAACCGATCAGATCACTCGGCCATTGCATGGAGCCGCCGCGTTTGAGGTCGCTGACGTTGACGAACAACGGCGCGTAGCTGTGCAACAGCACCACGTCGGAATTGCGTTCCATGCCGGTCATCCACGCGGCGTCGCCGAGCGCGCCCGCCATGTTCGGCGTGGGCGAACCAACGCGCGTGGCCCATTCGCCGACGAAAATTTTGGTTTTGTTCGAGCGCGAATATTTGTCGTAGTCGAGCGCGTGCGCTTCCATTTCTTCCTGCGACCGATAATAATGTTCATCCACCAAATCCGGCGTGCGGCTGTGGACGCGCTGGGATTCGGAATGTTCGTAGCCGACGGTGGCAATCAATTTAAGTTGTGGATATTTGGCCTTGATGGCGTCATAAAATTGCGCGAAGCGGCCGTCGTAGCTGCCAGAACGGTCAAACCAGTCTTCGTTGCCGATCTCGACGTAGTGCAGCGGAAACGGCGTGACGTGGCCGTCCTTGGCGCGTTGGGCACCCCACTTGGTCGTCAAGGCGTCACCGGTGATATATTCAATTTCATCGAGCGCATCCTGCACGTAAGGCTGCAAGTCTGGGCCGGGCTTGATGTAATCATGCTTCAGCGCGTAACCGGCAAACACCGCGAGCAGCGGTTCCATGTGCAGGTCTTCGCACCAGTGCAAATATTCCATCAGGCCGAAACCATCCGTGGACCAATAATTCCACGGGCTGCGGTGGCCGGGCCGCTGCGCCGTGTCGCCGACGGTTTTCTTCCAGTCAAACCGCTCGTTGATGTAATCGCCTTCGAGGTAATTGCCGCCGGGCAGTCGCAAAAATTTCGGCTGCATGTCCGCCATCAGTTGCATGAGATCGGGCCGATTGCCGTTCGCGCGATCCACAAACGTCGGCGGGAACAATGAAATTTGTTGCAGCCAGATCGTGCCGGGCACCGTGGTGGTCAGCGTGAACTGGTTGTCCTTCGACGGTTTCACTTTTTTAGTTTTGAGCGTCACTTCATATTTTTTCCAGTCGCCGGTGAGGTCGGAAATTTCCGCGCTGGCAAATGTTGTCTTGCCGTCCGCGCTGGTAATCGCCACCGTGACCGGTCCGGTGAAGCTGCCGGCGGCCTTTGCATAAAACGAGGCATGATAAGTCGTCTTCGGCTGGACAGGAATGCCCCAGTAACCGCCGTTGGCCAATCCCGCCGGCGATTTTTTTGTGGCCTGAGTTGCGTCCAGTTTCAAGCTGGTGTTCAGCGCGTCATTCAACGGCGCGGTTGGATCGAGCGAGATGGCCGCGTCGCCAATCGTGCTCCAAAACACCGCGTTGGTCGCACCCGCCTTGAACGCGCGGTTGCGGATGAGCTCGCCGTAAAGCCCGCCTTCGTAGGAATAATTGATTTCCTCGGTCATCAAACCGTAAAGCATCGGGCTGACTTTTGTGGTCACCTGGTCGGCTTTAATCTGCAGGACCGGAACCGGCGCATTGGTTTGCGCCAGGCCGGGCAAGCCAATTGCAACGGTGAGCAGGGACAAAAGCGCGCGCCAAGGGGATTTAATTAGGTTCATAAAGTAATTATTAATTTTGGCGGCGGCGAAAGTCCATCGCAATTTCTGGTGAGGTGACCAAAAGAAATCTTTTGCCGCGCCGCGCTTGCTGGTTAATTGCCCGCGTGACTATTTCCGCTCCACCAAAATATCGCGGCCGCCTCGCGCCGTCGCCGACCGGCTATTTGCACCTCGGCCACGCGCGGACGTTTTGGATGGCGCAGGAACGCGCCCGACAAAACGGCGGCGAACTGATTTTGCGCAACGAGGATTTGGACTCGACCCGTTTCAAAATGGAATTTGTGGACGCCATGATCGAAGATATGCGCTGGTTTGGTTTTGACTGGAGCGAAGGGCCGGGCGTTGGTGGCCCGTTCGCGCCATACAATCAAAGCGAACGGATGAGTTTTTACCGCGCGGCTTTGGAAAAATTGGTCGCCGGCGATTTCATTTATCCCTGCATCTGCTCACGCAAAGACATCCAAGCCGCCACCCGCGCACCGCACGCGAATGATGATGGCGAGCCGATTTATCCCGGCACGTGCCGGAACAATTCAAAATTAAAAATTCAAAATTCAAAATTTGCCTGGCGTTTCCGTGTTCCGGACGGCGAAACGATTTCCTTTCAGGACCTAAATTGTGGCGAACAAATTTTTTTTGCTGGTAAGGATTTTGGCGATTTCGTGGTCTGGCGCGGTGACGATGTGCCGGCGTATCAACTCGCGTGCGTGGTGGATGACGCGGCGATGCAGATTACCGAAGTTGTGCGCGGCGCGGATTTGCTGGTCAGCACCGCACGACAGATTTTGCTGTATCGCGCGCTGGGCTTGGCGGTGCCGGATTTTTTCCACTGTGCGTTGATGTTGGATGCGCAGGGCGAACGGCTGGCCAAGCGGCATGATTCTCTGAGTTTGCGCGAATTGCGCGGGCAGGGCGCCACGCCCGAATCTTTGCGCCAGCGTCATTTTGCTGGGGATTCACTCGGATAAGCGGATATTCAGTAAAAAAGTTTTAAAAAGTGCTTGTGAAAAATTTCACGATGCGGCAGATTCTGCGGCTCTGGCGCGCCCCAATTTCCTTTGCTGGAATTTGTGTTGCTGGAAATCATTTGATGAATCGTTTTGGAAAAATCTTTGTTGTCTGGGCTTGGCTGGCTGCGGCTTTTGTCGCGAGCCTGAATGCCCAGCCGGTTGTCCAAGCGACGACCAACGGCGTGATGGCCGTTGTTGCTTCAGCCAAGGCTGAAGTGGAAGCCCCGCTGGTTTCGCAGATCGCCCCGACGCTGTTTCACATCGGACCGCTGCCCGTAACCAATTCGATGGTCTGCACTTGGATCGTGGCGTTGTTAATCATTGTTATTGTGCGCCTCACGACTTGGAACATGAAGGAAATTCCCGGTGGCGGACAAAATGTCATGGAAGCCTTGATTGAAGGCTGGGAAAGTTTGATGGGCAACGTGCTCGAGCCGAAAGTCGTGAAATGGGTTTTCCCGTTTGCAATGTCCTTTTTCATTTTCATCGTCATCTCCAACTTCACGGATTTGCTGCCGGGCGTCGGCAGCATCGGCTACGGCCACGCGGACAAAGACAGTTCAATGCCGCGCGCGATTGAGCATGTCACTACGCCGTTCTTCCGACCACCGACGACTGACGCGAACCTGACCGTGGCGATGGCAGGAATCTTTTTCGTGATGAGTTTGTATTGGGCGGTGAAATACAACGGGCCGATCGGCCTGATCAAACACATTTTCGGCGTCAAAGTGGACACGACCAAATGGCTGTATCTGCCGCTGTTTTTGCTCTTCATCTTCATCGGCGTCATGGAATCGTTTTCCATTTTGTTCATCCGTCCGGTGGCGCTCGCCCTGCGTCTTTACGGAAATATTTTCGGCGGCGAAACAATGCTGACCATGGCGCTCTCGCAGAAGCCGTGGTATTTCGCAGTGCTGCTGTCGCTGCCCGGTTACTTTTTTGAAGTGGTCGTCTGCTTGTTGCAGGCGTTTGTGTTCACGATGCTGACGGTGGCGTTCGTCGGAACGCTTTGCACGCACGCGGACGAAGAACACGGTCATTGATTAATTTAACATTTGCAACCGGGAGACCTTCCGGCGAACGGTTGCGAGAAACTGAAACCAAAACAAAAGAACAAGCATATGATGCTCGCAGAATTGACAGGTAACATTCACATCGGTTTGGCCTTCGGTGGCGCTGCCATCGGTATCGGGATTTCCGCCGCCGGCGGCGTGATGGCCATCGGCCGCAACCCGGGTGCGTTTGGCAAGATTTTCACCACGATGTTGATCGGTATGGCGCTCGCCGAAGGTTTGGCGATTCTCGCCTGGATCGTCATCAAGTAACCCCCGGTTATGATCGAAACCCTTGGCATCAGGTGGGTGGAGTTGATCGCGCAGACGATCAACTTTTCCATCGTGCTGTTCGTGCTGTGGAAGCTGGCTTACAAGCCGGTCTTCAACATGCTCGAAACGCGCCGTGTGAAAATCGCCGAAAGTCTCGCCAACGCGGAAAAAATCAAGACGCAGCTCGCGCAGACCGAGGCCGACCGCCAGAAAGTTCTGACGCAGGCTGGCAATCAGGCGAACAAGCTGATTGAGGACGCCCGCGCCGCCGCCGCCCGCGTGAGCGAAGTCGAGACGCAAAAGGCCATCACCGCCGCTGAACAGATCATTATCAAAGCCCGCGAAGCCGCCGCGCAGGAACGCGCCGCCATGCTGTCGCAATTGAAACGGGAAGTCGGCCGGCTCGTGGTCAAGACGACGACGACCGTCACCGGCAAGATTCTCACCGACGCCGACCAGCGCCGGCTCGCCGAGGAAACCGAAAAGCAATTGTCCGCATAATGCAAAATCGGTAGGGCTGACCTGCTGGTCAGCCAGACGAGCCGCAGCTCGTTCCTACCAAAAATCGGAATGAAAATTTCCAAACAATCACAGCGCGACGCCCGGCAACTGTTCCGCAGTTGCCAGGCGAACGGCTTGCTCGACGAAGCCAAAGTCCGGCAGGCGGTCACGCTCGTGCTCGCGCAAAAACCGCGCGGCTACGTCGGCATCCTGTCGCGGCTACACCGGTTGGTGAAACTGGATGTGGCCCGTCGCGCGGCGACCGTGGAAAGCGCCTTGCCGCTCGCTGCAGATTTGCGCTCGGATGTTTCCGCGCAGCTCGCCAAAATTTACGGCGCGGGCGTGAATGTTTCGTTCAGCGAAAACCCGTCGTTGCTTGGCGGTTTGCGGATTCAAGTGGGCAGCGACCTTTATGATGGCAGCGTGAAAACGCGTTTGGAGAAGTTGGAACAAAGTTTTTAACCGGAAATTATGAGTAATTTGTTACAGGAAATTGAAGCCCAAATCGCGGGCGCAAAGACCGCGACGGCCAAACAGAACGTCGGCACCGTCCGCGAAATCGGCGACGGCGTGGCGAAGATCGAAGGCCTGACCGACACGATGCTCAACGAAATGTTGGACTTCGGCAACGGCATCACCGGCCTCGCGCTTAACCTCGAAGAGACCGAAGTCGGCGCGATCATCCTCGGCGACTACACCAAGGTCAAAGAAGGTTCCGAAGTGCGCACCACCGGCAAGTTGCTCCAAGTGCCCGTCGGCAAAGGTCTGCTCGGTCGCGTGGTCAACACGCTCGGCCAGCCGATTGACGGCAAGGGACCGATCAAAGAAACCGCTTTTTATCCGGTCGAAAAAATTGCGCCCGGCATCATCAAACGCAAATCCGTCAGCCAGCCGGTGCAGACCGGCATCATGGCGATCGATGCGATGATCCCGATTGGCCGCGGTCAGCGCGAACTCATCATCGGTGACCGTTCCACCGGCAAGACGACGATCGGCGTGGACACGATGATCAATCAGGCGCGCATCAACAAAGCTGCTGAAGCGTCCGGTGAAAAAGATTTTCGTCCTATTTACAACATCTATGTCGCGATCGGTCAGAAGCAGTCGAATATCGCGCGCGTCATCGGCGTGCTTGAAGAAGCCGGGGCGTTGCCTTACACCATCGTGGTGGTCGCGTCTGCTTCCGATTCCGCCTCGAACCAATATCTCGCGCCGTTCGCCGGTGCGGCGATTGGCGAATGGTTCATGGATAACGGCATGGACGCGCTGATTATTTTTGACGATCTCTCGAAGCACGCTGTCGCTTATCGCCAGGTTTCGCTCATTTTGAAACGTCCCTCTGGCCGTGAAGCGTATCCCGGCGACGTGTTTTACTTGCACAGCCGCTTGCTTGAACGTTCCGCCCGTGTTTCTGAAAAATACGGCAACGGCTCGCTCACTGCGCTGCCGATCATTGAAACGCAGGCCGGCGACGTGTCCGCCTACATTCCGACGAACGTGATTTCGATCACGGACGGCCAGATTTATCTCGAAACCGATTTGTTCTATCAAGGCATTCGTCCCGCCGTGTCCGTCGGTCTCTCGGTTTCGCGCGTCGGCTCCGCCGCGCAGATCAAGGCGATGAAACAGGTGGCCGGCCGTATCAAGGGCGATCTGGCGCAATACCGCGAACTCGCGGCGTTCGCGCAATTCGGCTCCGATCTCGACACCAAGACGCAAGCGATTCTCGAACGCGGTAAACGCGTGGTGGAAATTTTCAAGCAGCCGCAATTCAATCCGTTGCCGGTCGAAGTGCAGGCCGCCGTGTTGTGGTCGGCGCAGAATAATTTCTTCGACGATGTGGCCGTGGATAAGATCAAAGATTTCCAGACCAAGCTTACGGATTTCCTCAGCACCCGCAAAGCGGAGCTGCTGGCGAGAATCCGCAGCGAAAAAGCCATCAGCGACGCCCTCGCGGCCGAGCTCAAAGCGTCGGTCACGGAATTCAAGCAGACCTATCGCTAAGTTTACATGCCCAGCACACGCGACATACGCCGGCGCATCAAGTCGGTCAAGAACACCGCCCAGATTACCAAGGCGATGCAGATGGTGGCCGCTGCCAAGATGCGCAAGGCGCAGCAGGCGGCGCTGGTTGGTCGTCCTTACGCGGCGTTGCTGAATGAAATTCTGGCACAAGCGGCGGTGCGGACGGTTGGGTTTGATCATCCACTGCTTGTTACGCGCCCGGTCGCAAAACGCGCGGTGATTTTGGTCAGCACCGATCGCGGTTTGTGCGGCGGTTTGAACAGCAACTTGCTGCGTGAAGCGGGGAAATTTGACAAGGACACCACGGTGTTCATCACAGCGGGTCGCAAGGCGGCGCAATTTATCGCGCGCACCAAGCGTTCACTGAGCGCAGAATTCAGCTACAAAGACACGCCCGGATTTGCGGAAGCCCGCGCGATTTCCAAATTTGCGCAGGACTTGTTTCTGAAAGGCGAAGTGGACGCTGTGGACATTTTGTTCACAAATTTTATTTCGACCCTGGTGCAGCAGCCGAAGACCGTGCCGTTCCTCCCGATCGGAAAAATTTCTGCGAACACGGTTGGGGTTAATGCGCCGGCGGCCGAACTTCCGGCGCCGAAGACGGACGACGTTTTTGATTTCGAGCCGGAAGAAGAAACCGTCCTTGGTGCCTTGCTGCCGCACAGTTTGAATTTCCAGATGCACCAGATTCTGCTCGAAGCCAAGGCCAGCGAGCAAAGTTCGCGCATGGTGGCGATGAAGAACGCCACGGACAACGCCAAGCAGATCATCAAGGACCTGACGCTCGAATATAATAAATTGCGCCAGGCGAACATCACCAAAGAATTGCTCGAGATCACCACTGCCCAAATGGCGGTCGGTTGAACAACCCAATAAATTTTTGACACAATGAACAAAGGCAAAATAGTTCAAATCATCGGTCCCGTGGTGGACGTGGAGTTCTCCGGCGGCACGCTTCCCGCCATTTACAACGCGCTCACTTTGGAATACGACATGCCCGGTGGCAGCCGCACCAAACTGACGCTCGAAGTGCAGCAGCACCTCGGCGACAACTGGGTGCGCGCGGTCGCGATGAGCACCACTGAAGGACTCAAGCGCGGTTACGAGGTCACCGACACCGGCAGTCCGATTTGCATGCCCGTCGGCGAAGCCGTCATGGGCCGCGTGTTCAACGTCACCGGCGAACCGGTGGACGAACAAGGTCCCGTCAAGGCCGACAAGTATTTGCCGATTCATCGCGCGGCTCCCGCGCTTGTGGATCAATCCACGTCGCCACAAGTTTTGACGACTGGCATCAAGGTGATTGATTTGATCTGCCCCTTTTTAAAGGGTGGCAAAGTCGGTGCGTTCGGTGGTGCCGGCGTCGGCAAGACCGTCGTCATCATGGAACTCATCAACAACATCGCCAAGTTGCACGGCGGCGTTTCGATGTTCGCGGGCGTCGGTGAACGCACGCGCGAAGGCAACGATCTCTACAGCGAAATGATCGAAGCCGGCGTCATCAAGGTGAAGAAGGACGCCAAAGGCCATCCCGAACACGGTGAAAACGGTTTGCCCATCATCGTCGAAGGTTCCAAGATCGGTCTCGTTTACGGCCAGATGAACGAACCTCCGGGCGCGCGTCTCCGCGTCGCGCTTTCCGCGCTTGCCGTGACGGAATATTTCCGCGACGAAAAGAATCAGGACGTGCTCCTGTTCGTTGACAACATTTTCCGTTTCTCGCAAGCCGGTTCCGAAGTATCCGCGCTCCTCGGCCGCACGCCGTCGGCGGTCGGTTACCAGCCGACGCTCGCTGCTGAAATGGGTGACTTGCAGGAACGCATCACCTCGACCAAGAAAGGTTCCATCACGTCGTTCCAAGCTGTTTACGTGCCTGCGGACGACTTGACTGATCCGGCTCCGGCAACAACTTTCGCGCATCTGGATGCGACCATCGTGCTGGAACGCTCGATTGCCGAGCTCGGTATTTTCCCCGCCGTCGATCCGCTCGCTTCAAATTCCCGCGCCCTGACGCCGGAAATCGTCGGCCAGGAACATTACGACGTCGCCCGCGGCGTGCAGAAAGTTTTGCAGCGCTACAAAGATTTGCAGGACATCATCGCGATTCTCGGCATGGACGAATTGTCCGCCGAAGACAAGACCACCGTGTTCCGCGCCCGCAAGATCCAGAAGTTCATGAGCCAGCCGTTCACCGTCGCGCAGGTTTTCACCGGCCGCGAAGGCAAGCAGGTTTCCCGCGAAGAAACCGTGCGCGCGTTCAAAGAAATCCTCGAAGGCAAACACGACGAAGTCGGCGAACAGAACTTCTACATGAAGGGCGGCATCGACGAAATCAAGGAAGCTTGATTCGTAAACTGACTATCACTTGATCAATGGCCGCTACGCTCAAACTTGAAATTGTCACGCCGGAGGCGAAGTCCTTCTCCGACGACGTGGAGATGGTCACGCTCACCGGCATTGATGGCGAGATGGGCATCTACCCGCAGCACATGCCGTTGATGACTCAGCTCGTGGGTGGCGAAATCATTGCCCGCAAGGATGGCCAAAATATTTTTCTCGCGGTCGGCGACGGCTTTGTGCAGGTCACCGGCGAACGCGTGGCAATTTTGACCGACATGGCCATCCGCGCCGAGAACATCGACGAAGCCGCGGCGGAAGAAGCCTTGAAAAAAGCCGAAGCGCGTCTCTCGCAGAAGTTGAGCGACGAGGAAGCGGCCACCGTGCAGGCGTCCATCGCCCACTGGACGACGCAGATCAAAGTGAAGCAGCGGCACAGCAAGTAGGCTAAAAATCTTAAAACAAAAACGGCGCGAAGAATTTTTCTTCGCGCCGTTTTTTGTTTGGCAGAATTGTTATCCGGCAATCACCCCGATTTCCACCGGCTCCACGTTCACTCCCTGCTTCACCAGCCACTTGATGGCCGCTGCCACTTCGCTGCGGGCGCCGTCCAGTTCCAGGCAGACGATGCCGATTTCATCCGTCACGCTGGCTTGGCGGATGTTCGTGACGAGCTTGAACTTGTGTCCAACCTCATAAATGAAGGGCTTTTTTATGAGCTTTGGCGGATACATCAGCCACAGGCGCTGCTGCACGTTGGCGTTGGGCTTGGTGGCGGAAACTTTTTTCTTGGCTGGCATAAATTCTAGCCGCCGGCAATGGCGGGGATGATGCTGATTTCGTCGCCGTCTTTGAGCGGCGTCTCGCGGTTTTGGAGGAAGCGGATGTCCTCCTCGTTGACATAGACGTTGACGAAGCGGCGCACCTCGCCTTTTTCATCCACGAGGCGTTCCTGGATGCCGGGGAAGCGCGTCTGCAATTCGACGAGCGCCTCGCCGATGGTGGCGGCGTTGAT